>JAEPQQ010000048.1:3376-28646 GCA_017640445.1 Bacteroidia bacterium
TAAATTTTTTTTTTTAAACAACAAACTTTTACAAACTTTTTTTATTCTTTGTTTTTACACGACTCCAAACTATCTCCGGAATACCAAACCCGTCCGTAGTTATCGCGAACATCCCAAGAAGTCTCCTCTCCTGCTCCATTGGTTCGTAACCTCAGTTTTAAGTCGCCCATGAGGTTAGGGGGCGTGCTGAACGTGGTATGGTACACGTCATTTGCTGCATACTGATCTTCTCCACCATTGGCGGAAAGAATGCGTGCCGAAAAGCGGTTAGATTGACCTGAAAGGCTGTACCTTGAAGGCATGGGCAACACAACTTCTTCGGTTTCCATAAACTTCAGATTCCCCTTCCATTCGTATGTTTTGGGTTCTTCCCCCTCAACACCATATCCAATCCTGGCTGATGTAAGTACATTACTACCGTTGTTTCGTAACACCACTCTGGCATTGTCGCATATTGGGTTAAATCGCAAATGCTCATCCCGATTAGACGGAGAAATGATGTCGTAGATGGTGGCATCTGTAGAAAAATTGGGGTCACCATAGGAAATGAAATAAATGAAACCTCCCCAGGTGCCATACTCAGTGCCTGTTGGATCGGGCTTTACTCCTTTAAACAATTGAGCGGATTGCCCCGGCGTTACATGCTGAGTCATGTCAAAATGCAATATATCCTGAGGAGCTCCCGGACACCAACCTGTACGATCGTAAATCCACGTTCCTCCCTGAGGGTATAATGGATTGTCGGCACATTCTTTCCAATGAATCCAAGAGTACAATTCCTGATTGTCGAGTTCAATAAAATGCTCGCGTTGACAAAACTCCGAGCAATTGGTAGCATTGTTAAAACCATGGCCGGAAAATGAACAACGAAGGCCGAAGGTGGTCGAATTCTGATCGGGGTAAACCGTGTTTATATAATTGTGTGGATTTGCTACAAGGTCGGCATACTGCCCACGCACTCTTTTCAGGTACTGAAGTTTATTGACATTGCGTGGTGGTGTGCCTTTTATGAATTTAAACTTAAGATCAATTAGCTCTCGGTGGTCTCCTCCTCTCAGGTCGATGGTGTCGTGCAAAAGGGATTCGAACTCGGTTACATCATACACCCAGGTAAACCCGTCGCCGAGGTCGAGATAATTGCCGTAAGGGGTGATGTATTTTGCCAGTTCCATAATCTGCCCTGTGTACCAGTTGTAATAGGTTCTGGATGCCGGTATAAAGGTAGAATCGAGTTTGTTTCCATTCTCATCGATTGAATATGTGTACGTATTAGCGCGCCATGTGTACAACGTATCCGTCTCTACGTTTTGCATTCCTTCTTTGGTTAAATCGCGATGGTTTCGCGAAACAACCACACTGATGGGTGGGTTTTCCACCTGTCGTTTAACTTCCGTTGAATCGAGGTGACTTTGATAAACCCCTTGTATGAACTCGACCATGGGCCGAAAATGGCTTTGCTTTAGATTTCGGGCCTGTTGTGGGCCAGGTGTCCATCTTTTTGCCGGAAGGCCAAAAGCGGTACCTGATGCTTTCCCGGTTTCATCTTGAACATTGATCAAACCTGTATCTTCAAAACGGAAATAGGCAACCAGGTGGTCGAAATAAGGATGGCTACTCTCCACATCTTTATACATCCATTGAGCCAATGAAGCAGAATCCAACACCTTATTCCAGATTCGGAATTCGTTGATATCACCCTGGTAAAATCGGTTATCACTTGCTCGGTCAGCGCCAATCCTAAATTCAGCAATCCGGTCAATCAATCGGTCGGTATTTCCGGTAATTCCTTCCAGGTAAACTTCTCCATTCCTTCTACAAATCATTTCAGACGTTTTCCCGTTTCGCGTAAACGACCAATGGGTCCACCCCTCAAAGTCAGCCGTATTAGGAAGGCTTTCATCATGACGAATCTGATCGAGGCCGCCATTTCTTCCTGCGTACCAATGCACTCGTGGATTGGTTGTTGGCAAACGGGCAAGAAGCTGATACACGTTCACGGAATCGGTTGCATAAAACGGAGTATAGTGAGCCTGCAAAAGGTCCAAATTCGTTCGGGTCCAGAAGGATATGGTAATATGCGAATCGAGTTGGTTAGAGAGTTCTTCCACGTTAAGGTCAACGTACGAATCGTGGAAGGAAAAATATTGATCGTCTTTAGACGCATAGATGCCAACAGGGTAAGACATGGAGTCGCCCTTAACCTCAAACGCTGCCGACGTGTCTGAATTGCTAAAAGCCATGTCGATAACCAGGTTGGAAGTTCCATCCCAGAAAAAGGGGGAGGTAAATTCGAAAATATGTTGTCCAACGGCAGATACCTCAACATCTTGCAAGAAGACGGTTTCAAACCCATCGGACACATAGGCTTCCGCTGTAACGGAATCCAGTAAAACATTCTTCAAACGAATGGTAAAGTCGTTTAGTTTCCCTCCTAGTTTTGAAACGTCTAAGCGAAGCTTGTCGATAGTACCTGCACTAAAACCAGAAGCCAGTAATTCATCAGCACGGTAGAGGTATTGGGCCCTCCCCGACCTCAGTTCTGTGTTTAAAACATGTGTGAGGGACTTCTCACCAAGCCCAACTACATTCCTTTTTTCACCAATGGTGTTGTCGTAAACCATGTGGTATTGCTTTCTTACCATTTCGGTGAACGTAGGTGTTGGCCGGGTTGGGATAGAATCGGGATAGGCAAACCCCAATCGGTACCGCGTACTGTCTTTGTGGTTGTGATCGTAGACATAGAAATTGGCGCCGGTATCCCATTCGCCACAACCTGAACCCGTAGGGTTGTTTATAAGGGTAGCATCACACTTGAGTGTCTGATACATCAGCACCTGACGATAGTCCGCCGTATCCGGAGGAAAATAGCGCCATGCTCTGCGGTTGTCGAGCCCGTCTTCAAAACGGATTACCTGTATGGTCGTTGTATCTTCTGTCTGACCAGAAACAACAAGGGGGATTAAAACAACCGTAAGACAAACAGACCTGGTTAGGTGGTCGAGGAACATCATTAAACGAGCCATAGAACAGTAGTTGAATTAAATAGTACCTAACGAAAATAAGATATTTAAACTACGCCCAACCCAATTAAGTCTGTTTGACGTCTTGTTAATAGAAATCAATATCTTCGAAACCATGACCAGAAACTTTGCCATACTTGTGCTGCTGGGCCTCATTTGTACCGGTTGTACAAAACCAGCAGCCCTTAATCACTACAAGGATGACTCCCTGGTAGGGCAAACCGCCCCTTCTGATATGGTATTTATTCCCGGAAAAGGGAAAGTTCCCTCCTTTTACGTTGGCGTATCAGAAGAGGCTAACATCAATTATGTGGCCTATCTGAACTGGACGCGTAATGTATTTGTTGATTACCCGGAGGTGTATGAGGATGCGAAAATCAAATTCAACACAGGCGGAGAAGTTCTTCGTTTTAATGACCCCGGGCTTCGTTATCATATGGAACATCCAGCCTTTGCCTATTATCCAATTGTAGGTGCCACCTGGGACCAAATACAACAGTATGTTCAATGGAAAACTGATCGCCTAAACGAATCCATCCTCATTAAGTTGAACATCCTTGAAGCAGACCCAAATCAAATGAACGAAGAAAACTTTAATCTGGAGTCATACTTATATGGGCAATACCTTGGTGCACTTGGTAAGCACGTCATCGAGAACGGTGAAGGTGGTTCGAGCTCGGTGGAATGGGATTACGGTATACTAACCGCAGGGTACCGCTTGCCAACAGAAGCGGAATGGGAGTTACTGGAAGCTGAGAACAATGAATCAACGTGGCACAGTTCCTACCCATATGGCAAAAACTACCCGTTTTTGAGATGGGTAAGACCACCGTTTAACAAATGGTATAAGTTCTCGAGTGATCTGACACAGATCAAGGATTACGATAGCCACTGGAAAAAATCGGGACCGCCAAACCCAGATGAGTATGGTGAAAACTATAAAAATGGTATTCAGGGACCACACCTTCGTAAGAAGAGCGAGCTTCCGGGAAATGTAGCAGGTAATGTGCGTGAATGGCTGTTGGATAAATACCAGCCCCGTTACGACACCAGTTGGGTGAGCATGTCGGACTATTTGTGGAAGCAAGGGTTTGAAACACGGCCTGCCATGCAATCAGGTATTTACGACCAATATGGAGAAATCGATGTGAAAGACAGCCTTGGCCGAATGCGGTTTCGTATTCTGGGCATCAATTCGGACGGAAGTCCGCTTTGGGCCATACCACCTCGGAGGCTAAACCGTAAGGTATTTGACGGATACATCTACACGAAAAACTATGTACAACGAACCAAGCAATATTTAACATCCGACTTTGACCGGTTTTACTTAACCCACAAGCAACGCATTATTGGGATGTATTCGGATTTCTATTTCAACAATCATCAGCGGCATAGGTATGCTTATTACAGCGCCGCTTATAAGCAGACAATGGAACTGTTTATACCGCTTTCTCTTTCGAGATACGCAGGTTACCCCAAGGACGAACTGCTGGCAAACATGGATCCCGATACCGTAGAACATGCGATAAAGTTATGGGCCAAAGCACGTTGGGATGCCGAGTTTGCGGACGGTGCAAAATACGTCGACCTATTGAGCCTGGTAAAACACCATGAAGACGAACAAGGACTCTACTACGTTACCAAAACGAAGGTGTACCGAGATGCATATGAAACAGGTGGTTATGAACCCAGGCTGGTTCGTGGTGGTACATGGATGGCGCCTGACTTTGACTATAGAGAGTCGTTGCCATCGGATTCGAGCCGCTCAGACATTGGATTTCGGGTGGTTCTTCCGTACATCGGAACTCCTGTAAAGGAAAAATACAGGGTAAACTGGGACTAACTAAAGCCTGGTACCAAAACATGACGAAGGTCATAAAAACTTTTCCGGTTTTTATTTTTAATCAGTCTAAATAAAAATAATTTTGTCGCATCAAAAATCAGAAACGATTTACAATGTACCTAAAGACAAAAATCACCTCCGTACTGATTGCCCTTACCCTATTGGTAAGCGTCCAATCGTGTAAAGATGATGACGTTGTTCCCACACCTGATAACAACACGTATTCTGTTCCTACTACTTACAACTTCACCAATGTAAGCTACAGCGGCCAAACACAACGTATTGGCCAACTAACTGAACTCAAAACATACCTAAAGACTGCTAACATCTCTGGCACTTCGCTTGACGAAGAAAAGCTTCTTGCCATGTTTAGCAACGACGCAACCAAGGCTGGTTGGTCAGGCACCTACGAAGATTCTAAGCAGATAAAAAACAAGACCTTTGAAGCGGTACAAACCGTTTTCGAACAATTATTGAAGAACATTGCTGCTTCAAGTATGTCTACCGTTGCAGGATCAGATGGTACTGCAGGCGTTGTTCCATCGAACGACAACTCGAAGGCGTATTTGTTGAATGACAAAGGTGTAGAAGAAGGCCAGGTAATTGAAAAAGGACTAATGGGTGCCTTCATTTACTACCAAATCTGTGAAATCTACACCGGTTCGGGTAAAATGGATGTTGACAATGAAACGGTAACCGAAGGAAAAGGTACTGCCATGGAACATCATTGGGATGAAGCCTTTGGATACTTTGGTGTACCTCTTGACTTCCCAACTACCACCGACAACTTGGCCTTTATCGGAAGCTACTGCAACAAACGCGACGGAGTATTAAAGTGCAATGCTCCTATCATGAACGCCTTCCTTAAAGGACGCGCAGCGATCAGCAACAAGGATATGACAGGCCGTGACGAAGCTATTGCAGAGGTTCGAAAGCAGTTGGAAAAGGTTCCAGCGGGATCGGCCATCCACTACCTAAACTCAGCAATGGAAAATTTTGACGACATGGCACTACGAGCACATGCTTTGTCAGAAGCTATCGGCTTTATCTACGGGCTTCAATTCAACCCCAATCGATCAGCAACCACCGTTCAAATTGGTGAAGTACTGACCAAAATTGGTGGAGATGTGGACATTACGAAGATGAACCTCTACAATACCACTAAAGCAAATATTGAGGCGGCACGTGACCAACTTGCAGACCTCATGTCTATGACTGAGGTAAAAACAGAACTCTAAGGTCATGCGAAGGCATTTCCCGTTTCATACTAATACGTTTAAGTTACTTCAGTTTGGCAGGGCAACTTTGGTTGCTCTGCTTTTTACGTTGTTAATATCCAGCTGCAAGGACGACCCCACTGGACAAACATCGTGCCTGGACGACTATGACGTAACACCACTGTTGACCCATTATGCGGACGACATTATAGTACCTGGTTATCAGGGTTTACTCAAATCGTGTACCGAGCTTCAAACTTCATTGGAAGCTTTCACTTCCAACCCGGATGAAGAAGGTCTGGACATGCTTCGTGGCAAATTCATATCGAGTTACACGGCCTGGCAGTCGGTTGCGATGTTTGAATTTGGGCCGGCGGAAGAAGTTTTTCTTCGAAACAGCTTAAACAACTTCCCCCTTAATCAGGCCCAAACCGTTGCTAAGATCAACAACGCCGACCTTGACTTCTCGTCTCCAAGTGAATATACCAAGGGTTATCCTGCCCTGGACTATTTGCTCTTTGGTCTTGACACTTCGTCTTTGGCCATTGTCGACTCCTTTTCGCAATCGAGCAAATACAGTAATTACCTGGCAGGTGTTGTCAACGATATGTTGAACCGGGTTCAAACCATACTAACCGATTGGGAGAGCTATGGTGCTGACTTTAAGAACCGAACAGGAAGTGCCGCGGGCGAATCGTTGAGTCTTTTGGTGAACGGTTTGAACGAGAACTACGAATCCATAAAACGCGATAAACTAGGTGTACCTTCGGGTGTTCTTTCCTTAGGCTTTACCAATCCCAAGGAGGTGGAAGCCTATTACAGTGGTATATCTGTAGCACTTACAAAAGAGGCTTTAGAAGCTTCTAAACAGGTTTTTTCTGGAGGTGATGGCATTGGTATGGACGACGTTCTTAACCATCTCAAAACGGAAAAAGACGGTGTGCCTCTCACTGAACTGATTAACGACCAGTTTGACCTCGCGATTGAATCGGTAAACAAGATAAGTGGTGCGTTATCGGATGCTGTTGACAATGACAACGCTACCGTTTTAGAGGCCTATAAGGCCGTTGCCGAGCAGGTTATTCTGATAAAAAGTGATATGCCATCGGTTATGTGTATTGCCATTACGTATGTAGATAACCCTAGCGACTCGGATTAAACGAATAAGTATGTCAACCCTCTGGAATATCGTCAAACGTCCTCGGAGCATTGCTCCGCTCGTGACCTTTCGAATACTATTCGGGTTGGTACTTTTTGTAACACACATTCGTTTTTGGTCGAATGGTTGGATTGAAACTCTATTCATCAAACCCAGTTTTTTCTTTCACTACAACGGTTTCCAATGGCTACCTCAAGTAGGCGACGAGGAACTGTATTTGATCTTTGGACTGCTTATCGCAACCAGTTTATTTGTGGCCCTCGGGTTGTTCTACCGGTTATCGCTAAGCATATTCCTTGTTCTATTCACCTACGTCGAACTTTTGGATGCTACCAACTATCTCAACCATCACTATTTAGTTGTTCTTCTGGGCGTTTTACTATTGATTTCACCAGCACACAAGGCTTTTTCGTTGGACGTTTGGCGCAAACCAAACTTAAAGAGGTCGCACGTTGCCTCGATCTATACGTTTGTTCTTATGGCACAGATTGGTGTGGTATATACGTTTGCCGGAATCGCGAAGTTGAACCCCGATTGGTTGTTTGAAGCAATGCCACTCCGCATTTGGTTACCCGAACACCGGGACCTTCCGGTGATTGGCGGTTTACTGGCGCTCCCAATTACAGCGTATGTTTTTTCCTGGTTTGGTGCCTTGTACGACTTAACCATATTCTTCTGGCTCACGCAGCGGAAAACGCGACTTGCAGCTTATTCTACCGTTGTCGTATTTCATGTAATAACGGGGATTCTGTTCAACATTGGCATCTTCCCTGTTCTAATGATAACCAGCAATCTGATCTTCTTCAGGCCAGAACTTCACGAGCGATTCTACCGTAAGCTTGGTTATTCGTTTAACCCGTCCGAGTCACCTACTCAACGCCTGAGCAAGGTCCTTAGACCTGCGCTAATGGTTTATTTTACGGTTCAGCTTCTACTTCCTTTACGACACTGGTTGTATCCCGGCAATGTACTGATAACCGAAGAAGGCTACCGGTTCAGTTGGAGGGTGATGTTGTTGGAAAAGTCCGGGTTAGCCACGTTTACGGTTACCGACCCAAAGTCTGGAAGATCTTCGGAAGTAGACAACTCGCTTTACCTAACGTCGTTTCAGGAAAAGCAAATGAGCATACAACCTGATTTCATCCTACAGTACGCTCACTTTATTGCCGATCAATATAAAGACCGTATTGATGATCCGGTGGTTACGGTTAACGCACATGTCAACTTGAATGGCCGATCGTCAAAACGTTTTATTGACCAACACGCTAACCTTGCACAAATAGAAACTTCGCTTCACTCAAAGACCTGGGTAAACACATGGTAAACAAGTACTTCCATATTGTCCTACTCCTATGTCTATCGGTTGTTACCCGAGCTCAACAACGCGAAGTAACCCTGCATTTCCCTGATGCCATCGAGACACCTAAAGGGTCTGCTTTTCTTCTTCTCGATGACAACACCTATATCAACATCGTCCAAGGAAAGGTAAACATCAACCTTCCTGACGGAAAGCACGGGCTCATGGTTCGGATATCCGAGTTTCAAGACCTGGACACGGTTATTGCCACCAGTTCGACTAAAGCAAGTCACACGCTGCGTTTGAAACCACTTGGCTCAACGTTAAACACCTTTGAGATGGACCTGGAACGCGCCGGTGTCTTATTTGAGATTCCGGATGTACGCGGTACCAGCATTTATGCGGGCAAAAAAACAGAGATGTTCCGTCCAAAGGAAACGTCGGCCAACCTGGCTACCAACACAAGCCGACAGATTTATCAAACCATTCCGGGTCTTAACATCTGGGAAAATGATGCATCCGGACTGCAGCTAAATATTGGCTCCCGTGGCCTTGACCCAAACCGTACCAGTAATTTCAATACCAGACAAAATGGTCACGACATCAGTGCCGATGCTCTGGGTTATCCCGAAAGCTACTACACTCCACCTCCGGAAGCAGTAGATCGCATCGAATTTGTGAGAGGCGCAGCCTCGCTGCAGTATGGACCGCACTTTGGCGGTTTATTGAACTACCAACTTAAAAGTAAGGAAAACCGAAAGCTGGTAGCACGGCAAAGCCTTACAACGGGTTCGTTTGGCTTCTTTCAGTCGTTCACAAGCCTGGGTGGCCAATCCAAAAAGAGTCAGTACTACGCCTTCTATCAGCGTAAGGAGGGACGTCAGTACCGGCCCAACTCTAACTTTGACCAGAATACGGCATTCGCATCGTATAACCATTTACTAAGTAAGAACATTGATCTGACCATTACGCTTACGCACATGGATTATCTGGCTCAGCAACCCGGGGGCCTGGTAGACTTTGAATTTGAACAAGACCCTTACCAGGTTAAGCGTGAACGAAACTGGTTCAAAGTCAACTGGAACATAGCCAGCGCAAATCTTACTATTAAACTATCGGATTCAACCTTGATTAATGGTCGGTTCTTTTACCTACACGCCGACCGACTTTCGGTTGGTGAACTGAGCCGTCCTCATCGTCCGGATCCCGGATTGAATCGCGACCTGATTTCCGGAAGGTTCCGAAATATTGGTTCCGAATGGCGTTTACTGCACTCGTACTCAATTGGTGCTAAGGTTCGCTCTAAACTGTTAACAGGAGTTCGTTTATACAAGGGGCATACGTCAAATCAACAAGGCTTTGGTAATGACGAACAGGGGGCTAATTTTGAGTTTATCAACCCGGAAGACCCTGGTGTTTCTGATTATCGTTTCCCTGCTACTAACGTGGCCTTTTTTACAGAAAACATCCTTCAGGTAAAGCAAAAGTGGTTCTTTACGCCTGGAATACGGTATGAATTTATCAAAACCACGGCGAACGGAAATTACAAAAACCGCCTAATCTCGGGAGGACGCCTTATTCATTCCGATACGGTTGAGGTGTCAAAATCAAACACACGACACTTTCCTTTACTCGGACTCGGGGTGTCATATCGTTCATCCAAGAACCTTGAATGGGTTGCCAACATCACACAAAATTACAAGGCGATTAACTTTTCAGACCTGACTGTGGCCAACCCGAATCTGCTCATTGACACGGCCATGCAAGACGAATCAGGGTATAATCTGGACCTGGGCGTTCGCGGAAAGTTGTTAAACAAGAGCTTATGGTTCGATGTAAGCCTCTTTTGCCTTAAGTACAACAACCGAATCGGGTTGGATGAAGTTACAGTAGAACGAAATGGCATTAACCAACAGGTAGCTTATCGAACTAATATTGGAAATGCTTACTCTGCCGGTATTGAGTCTTATCTCGATCTCGACGTGTTAAAAGTCTTAAAGAAACGCTCCAAACCCTGGCGTGTTAACCTATTCGCCAATGGAAGTTTCATTCATGGCAGATACGTTACCGGTGGACCTGAATTTGTGGAAAAGGAACTTGAGTTTGTCATCCCTATAATTGTTAAGTCTGGTGTACGTTTAGGCTGGAAGTCGTGGTATGCCAGTTATCAGTTCAGCTATCAAAGTGATCAGTTTACTGACGCGACCAATGCCATTCGGGTTGCCGATGGAACGCGAGGTCTTATTCCTGCCTTTTCACTTCACGATGTACATGTTGGATGGAAACAAAAACGTTGGGGTGCGAAGGCCTCTATCAATAACCTGGCAAACCGACCTTATTTCACCCGGCGTGCCCTCAGTTATCCAGGGCCCGGTATTATCCCAGGCGAACCACGCAGTGTTTATATCACTCTTCGGTACATGATTCAAAGCAGTAACTAACTATGTGCAGCCAGCGTATCTTGCATAACACAAGCAGAGGCCTGGTTTCCTTTTGCGATGAGTGCCGGAAGTTCCAGTTATGTTTTGGTACCTGTGCGATTCAGTTTGAGGTTGGCGAATTTCGCTGTTTTTGTGAGTTCGTTCAACACCACGACTTTGGTTACAGTGCGGAAGTCAACATCAAGGACAAACGAATCCCACTACCAGGAGATTTCACAAACCTACTTCTGACCACAACTGAATACGAAAGCCTAAAAATTGTTTTGGGATCAGCTTTAGCCTCCTTGCAGATCGAACAAATGCTTGGAGATATGGGCATCTCCACCAATAGAGAAACAGACCTTTCATAAGCATACTAATTGATCTTACACGTCGTTTCTTCTATATGAAGACCAAAAACATCCTTACCACACTTCTTGTCGTTTTATTCGTTTCACCTGTGTCTTACGGACAAAACTGGAGAAGGTATATGTCTATTCACGCACCGGTGTATAAGGCTCAGCTACCCGTTCCCACCGATGTATTACCGCAGTACGTTAAAAAGTATGGCATTCATTCGATGGAAATACGGTCACACTCCATTTCATCAAAAGGGAAACGGAAAGAAATCAAGTATTCGAGTCGGTATCAATTTGATGAGGCTGGTCATCTGACTGAAATTCTGGAGATGAAAAATGGCCAACAGCAGGAACGCACTACGTACACCTATTATGCTGATGGTTACGTGGCGTCAATGACGGAGTACGATAAAAACGACGAGGTAAAAGTAAAGAATGTAAAACAATACCGGGATGTGGTAAAAGACGGTGCATACTACTCCATTAATGGGGATGGTGACACCTTGTATGCGGTATATCGAGGCTCTATAAAAGACAATCAATCCGTTGATCGGTATTACAAAAAGGGCAAACTCAAAAACCGCTGGGTCAATGAGTATTATGACGACCTATCCTTGAAAAAGTCAAGCTTATACAATGGCAAAGGGAAACTAAAATACGTTTGGGATTACCAATGCAAAACAGAAGGTGTTGAAGTATTAAAGCACAAGGATACCACCAAGTATTGTACGGAGCAATCAACCGATAAGGATGGAATTCGAACCGTAGTTTATCACAAAGTGGGTGAAGATGGAACGCTGTTTAAGATGGTAAATAAGTTAAACCGAGCCAATAAGCTGGTTTACTATAAAAAAACGGAAGGCCCGGAAGAAAAGCCTGTGTGGTATCAGGAAACCGACTACTACGACAACGACACCTTGATCAAAAACCATTATGCTCAAGGTTACTTCAAGGGAAAACTGAACTCAAGGTCGGAGATGGCCTATGACAGCACAGGTAACGAAATCAAAAACATTCAAATGAGTTACAACAAAGGGAAGCTGAAAGCAGAATATGTTCGAACCTACACCTACGACGCCTTCCACAGACCTTTAACCCGCACGTACGACAACAAAACTAAGGGAAGTAAACGAGTTTTAGAATACACCTACCTCAACTAACTATTTCCAGTTTTGCCGAATGTAAGCGATCGATTCGGATATACGAATCAATACATCTTCATGCGTGGTTGGTAGTCGTTTTACGGTTCCGTATGCGTCAAAAAGTCGATTGATATGCCGCTCGTTCACACCACTTTTGGCAATAAAGACTTGCCTAAATTCATCGTCCAACTTGTAGGTTGTTATGCCGTAACGATTACGCACTTCTGCCAGAAACATTTCTACCTTCTTCTCGGCAATCTTTTTATGATCCGGGTTCAACCAGTACAAACGGGCAATGGTTTTTGAGAAATCAATAGAGCTGTTGGTGAGTGGTTCCTTTATTTCGATTGGACTGTATTTCCTTTTAACCCCAAGTACAACAAACACAAGAACACCACTCAACAGGAACATGAACGCTGTTCGCAGAGGTTTGTTCTCGAATATGTATTGAAAATAGCTTCGGTCTCTCAGTCCAAAATTATCTCGTGAGTCGTTTAGAAACTGATAGCGCAATTGGTCCCAATATATCTTCTCGTATTCCACCGACCCAAATAAGGTATTGGCGTAGTTAAAAATATCGGGCTTGGCAAGTTGTATATTGGTAAACATTACGGGCGTACAGTGCAGGTACAATTCACCTTTCCCGATCGTAACCTTCAGCACATTGTCTCCATGATCTTTGGTACTCCCATACACCTGATATTCTACATCATATTCCTCTTCCGTTTCTTGCTCGAGATACTCGTCCGTTTCCCAATCCCCTTCATAGAGTGAATATTCATCATCTGACTCTGGAACATCCACTTCAAAACTGGTTCGGAATTGGTTAAAATAACCGTAGTAAACCACTTCCAATTTGGTATTTCTGGATATGGATTTGACCCAAACCCGTTCATGGGCATATCGGGCCGAATCGTGCGAGCCTCTTTTATAGTTTTCGGACTGGAGCTGTCGAACTCCGCGGATGTATTTAAAAATATTACCTCCAAAACTCTGGGCTATGATGACAGCTGAATTCCCCTTCGACACATAGTCAACCAGGGCCGCCGATTCCGTTGAATCAGGAGTAAAATTCCGATCGTAGAAAAAATACATTCCTTTTCTATCAGTCTCATATTCCTTTGAAAACCGTTCTTTTAACTCCTCAAATTCCACGTCCGGTTGGGATTTAAGCATGTCAATCATAAAGTCCCGGTCATAGGCCTTTGCCTTCCCTTGATACCCATAGTCAAACGTCCACTTGAGGTATTCCATCTGACTTCTGTTTCGCTTCATCAGAAGAAAGATGCTCACCAGGGTGATGGCCACAGCAACAAGAACGGTAGTAACTACATTGCTTCTACCCATTTTCAAGTACCGCTTTAAGTTGTTCAAAATGCCCAACAAGGCGTTGGTAGTTTCGCTCGTTTAACGAATGTTCACCATACCAGTAATATTCGTATACCAATGTGAGTTGTCTCACCCTTTTATAATAGGGCAAGGCCAATAGTTGATTTAAGTACTCCCCATTGGTTTTATACTTGTGCCAGGTGATTTTCCCCTTTTCCTGTAAGCGTTCAAGAAGTAGCAAAAATTCATATCGCAGACATCGGTTATAGTTGCCGTCCTGAGCTGCCAGTGCTAACTCCCGCTCCAGCTCCGTCAAAACCAATTCATCGGGGTTTTCAGCATCGTGTTCGAGTTTGAGTTCCACTTTCTTATCTCCAAATTCAATTACCCCGGTACGCACCAGAATAACCACCAATGCAATAAACGCAACGGCTATTCCTATATACAGGAGTATCTGTAAAGGAGAAAGATCTACACGTTTTCTTGGAGGCTCGATCTTCACATCTTTGTCCGGTTCTGGAATTGGAGTAGTATCGCTGGCTACATCTACCGGAGGAGCATATTCGTAATCCTCAACCATGTCTTGCCAAACGACTGAATCGAGATCTGTGGCACTGGCATTGTTTATACATGCAACAACCAACAAAAGCCCTATGACCAATTTTAGCTTACTCACTTCGTTTCAGGTTTAGTCGCTTCATTTCGGCTTTCAGACTTATCGCTTCGTATTTTTCCAGAATGGATAACACGTGGTAATGCGTAGCATAATAGTAAAACGGAAGCATCGCCATCATAACGGCAAAATAAATCCCGATTTGAACTCCTACAATTACGTTCTCCTTGGACACTGTCTCAAGGGGCAATAAGTCGGTAAGAGCCAATACGGTGAACGACGTGAGAGAAGAGTTGGCCAGTAGTTGAATAAATACGGTTACAGCGGTTAAACCCAACCAAAGAATCACCAGATTAAACACCCGAACTAATACAGTTTTTATAACGAGCTTCTTTCCCTGATCGTAGTAGTGCACCACCAGCAATATTGCCGAAGCAAATGTAAACAACACAACTACTGAAAAGCTTGTAAGGAGGTTCATCGGAAAACGAACCTCACTACCAAAGTAGAGTACATTAGCCGCTGCCAGCAGAATTCCGATAAGCACATACTGAGGCAGTTTCTTTAAACTTAGCTTGAACTTATAGGTTGTCTTTACGTTCACAAAAAACAGGATCACCGCCCAGAAACCAACGTAAATAAGCCGGAACAACCGATATGCAGGGACTTCTGGCTGATAGGATAAATTATCGAGATAGTTGTCTCCCAGGATAGAAAACATCTCTGCAATACGCATCAGCGTTGGGGTAAGGTTCCAGGTGAAATATTCGTTGAAGTAAACATACACGGAAATGGAATAACCAATGGCGGCTATAACACAAATCAATACGTTCTTACCAAAGTTGCCCTTATAGGTAATAAATGCTTCTGAAATTATCTTGGCAGGTGACTTTACTTCTGTTGGGTCGATTGGAGCAGAAGGGTGTTCTTTCCTCAATTTCTCGTGAATTGGGTTTACCCCATGTTTTCGATGTACAATTCTCGGGTATACGAAGAAATAGACTACGACCACGGCGAGAGACAAAAGGATAAAAAAGGCCTTGATCACGTCGGGCATTCCCGTCATTCGGGTTATGAAACCCTCTATTACAGCAGCTACAAAGGTAAATGGCAGCACCATTAGCAAGAGTTTAGCTGCATTACCTGCACTGAGACGAAATGACTGATACCGGGTGTAATTGCCGGGAAACAACAATCCTTTGCCTGCAAGAAGGGCAACCCCTCCCATCAATGCTATTGTTGTGATCTCAATGGTACCATGCAACCAGATGGTAAGCAGGGAATCTTTGAACCCTCCATGCTGAACAAAGAAGAATTGGAATACCCCTACCATAATGCCATTCTTGATCAGCACCCATAGGGCACCAAAACTGAAAAACAAGCCTAACCCCAGCATCATTACATCAATCCGGGCGTTGTTTTCAAGGATCCGAAGAAATCCTTCCATGGTTCCGCCTCCTGTATACACGGCCATTGCCTCACCGTTTGAGATGTTCTCCTTCGTCATTTGAACATACCCCTCTCCCAATACCACCGAAGCAAATTCAGGGTTCTGAATTGAGGAATAAATACCAATAATCATGGAAATGATGAAGACCCCGAAGGAAATAAGCATCTCGCGCCGGGCCAGATACATAAGCTGTGGAACTTCCAATGCATAGAAATCTCTTATTACACGAAAGTTTAGCTTCTTACGCTTACCCAACTTGTCAAATATCTTGCTTGCCAAATCGTTTAAGTAAACCCGCACAGAACGGTTCGGATAATGCGAGCGACTATGACTCAAATCATCCGTTACCTGAATAAATACTTCGCTAAGTTTATCCGGGTCTGTTTGGTTTCGCTTAATAATACTTTCGTATTCAAGCCACTTATCCTTATTTTGGTCGATAAAATCGGACTCCTTCATTTTGCGTCCGAAAAAGTAGATAAAATTTTTAATGCGGGCAATAGAAATTACCACTACTCAAAACGTTGTGATTCAGGTGAAACTGGCCACCTTAATGGATCGGATAATTGGATTTGTCATCGACCTCATCGCCATGGCTCTTTTGGCGTTCCTCTTTTTTGCCATTGTTGAGGCTGTGACCCATGAAGAATGGCCCTTCTATGTTGTGATATTGGTACTTTGGTTTTATAGCTTGCTTTTCGAACTCGCTCTTAGAGGTCAGTCTCCGGGTAAAGCAATTGTCGGTATAAAAGTTATTAAGGTTGATGGCGGACAGCCTGAGTTCATAGATTATTTCCGAAGGTGGGCCATACGTTGGATCGACATATATGCAACATTTGGTGCTGTAGCCATGTCGTCTGTTAGTACGTCTGACAAGGGGCAAAGGCTGGGCGATAAAATGGCCGACACCATGGTGGTAAAAAAGAAGCAGTTATCGGGTTACGAATTGAAAGACATTTTAGGGATAACCAGTGCCAGTAATTACACTCCCAAATACCCTGAGATTAAGGAAACACCAGAAAGTCACATGTTACTCGTTAAGCGGGTTCTGTCGCGTCACCAGTTGTTTCCCGGAATTTCATCGTATGCAGATATGATCCGTGAGCTAGGTGATGGGTTTGAGGCCAGACTTGGCATTAAACGATCAGAAGCCTCCCATCAGGATTTTTTGCGCCAACTCCTAAAAGACTACGTCATTCTAACCCGATAAATATGACCATAACTATTCGCACCAAACTCAACAAAGCAGCCTTTGCTAAGTTTCTGATACTGCGGTGGTATAAAAGACCGATCGGCTGGTTGTACACCTTCGTAGGATTAGGTAGCTTGCTCAATTTAATTTTCTTACTCAACAATTCTACGAAGGCTGATATGCCGCTTGATGCCACCATAATAATTACCGTTGTGACGCTTTTGGTTATGCCCGGGCTAACTCTGTTACAAGCACATAGAAGCTTTGGCCAAAACTCACGGCTGGCTGAAACGATTCAATATAGTTTTAGGCACGACGCAGTTCTGATTACGGGCGAATCGTTTAATAGCTCGTTCGATTGGAGCAAATTGTATGGTATTACAGAACAAAAGGATTGGGTTCTGTTAAGAGAAACCAAGGCTCTTTTTCATTTAGTTGACAAATCGGCTTTTAGTCAGGAACAGCTAGAAGACTTTCGCGATCTCGTTCGGTCAAAACTAAATTTAAAACTCAAACTTCGACACTAAGACTAGTCCTTAACGATGGGCACTTCTTCCTTCAACAACCACTTTTTGATCAACTGGTGATTTGTAGAGATGGGCACGACCCAATAAACGCTGCTGGAAAAGGCATCCGACGCAGAGGCCAACTCAGCTGTAACACCTGTGGTTCCGATATAGTTCGAATGGATAAAGAACAGTTCCCCCCTTCTGTTTAACAGATATCCAACGTGGTTATCCAGACCAACGAAATAAAGTCCTTCGGTTTCTGTAGAATGCCTGAGCGAATCTTGCCACGTACCCGCTTCAAAAAGTGAAACGCTGTTTCCACAGGCAATTGACCTGGCCTCGTTTTGGGGACTTTGCTGGGCCAGGTGGTATCGATTAACATTAAACCCAAGGTGCTTCAATGTGGTGGAAACAAAGTATCCGCAAGCCACTTCCCCCGATTTTGGTGTATTGGTATGTCCTTCAAAACTCCATGGTGTGCCATACCAGAAGGGAATCAGATGATTGACCAAACTTGTCTCTATGAATCTTCCTGTCTGGTCGAGTACTGCCATCCGTGCCGAATCGGTCTCAGCTTTCTGGTATGCCATCCAGTACTCAAGTCGCTGGCTGGTAAGAGATGTTTTGGTTATGGTATAATTGGCCCTGGCCTTGCTCTCAAGGTCGTAAAACGCAGTATCATAGTGATTATCATCGGTCGAGTCGGCTCCATCACTTAGGTGGTTTTGCGGAGTACGTGGCTCATGTTGAGTAAGGAAAGACAGAAACGAGAACACTCCTATCAGGAGCAAAGCAAAAAGAATTCGGTTGGTCATCATCTGAATAACGATTTGACCTCAGAAACATTGTGCAAACAACGGTCGGGCAACATCTTAATCAGCTCCCATCAGCTTGCTTATGCGTTCTTGCAGGCGAGGCACAACCTCATCGTCGAACCAGGGATTCTTTTTCAACCAGAGCCGGTTCCTTGGTGAAGGGTGTGGTAGTGGAAATGCTTCTGGGGCATACTGTTTCCAGGCTTGGACGGTTTTCGTCAAATTAGCTTTAGCACTATCTCCGAGATAATACTTCTGTGCGTACTGACCAATTAACAACTTTAATTCAAGTTTCGGCATTTGGCCAAACAGAGATTGGTGCCATTGCGGAGCACACTCCTTTCTTGGAGGCAGGTCTCCCGATTTCCCCTTGCCGGGATAACAAAACCCCATTGGTACAATGGCAATTTTGTCGGAGTTGTAAAACGTATCATCATCCATATTTAACCATAATCTTAACTGTTTCCCACTGGCGTCATCCCATGGAATTCCTGAATTATGGACCTTGGTGCCTGGTGCCTGGCCAATGATAATAACACGAGCGTTGGGTTTAGCTACAACCACTGGCCTTGGACCAAGGGGTAGAAACTCTTCACATATTGTGCACTGCTTAATCTCGTTGAGAAGTTCTTGCATAAAAAAGGCGGGATCCGTTTTTGATCCCGCCTGAAATTTACCTGTTTTCGAAGACAAACCTTCGTTTATCATCCAGATCTAATAGAATTTGACTGTCGTTGGAAATGCGCCCGGAGAGTATCTCCTTCGACAAGGTGTTCAATACTTCTCGTTGAATAACGCGTTTTAGTGGTCTTGCACCAAAACCAGGATCGTAGCCGATTTCACCTAACCAATCGAGCGCTTTCTCAGTGGCTTCAATGGTTACCCCTTGTTCCGCCAACATCGACCGTACTGCGTTAAACTGAATATCTACAATTCCCCTTATCTCTTCTCTTCCCAGTGGTTTAAACATGATTGTTTCGTCAATTCGGTTCAGGAATTCGGGTCGTATTGAACGCTTCAACAGTTCAAACACCTCCGACTTGGTTTTTGCCTCCACTTCATCCTTATTATCCTCTCTCAGTTCGGCAAATCGCTCCTGAATTAGGTGGGCTCCAATATTGGAAGTCATGATGACTATGGTATTACGGAAGTTCGCTGTCCTGCCCTTGTTGTCTGTGAGTCGCCCGTCGTCTAACACCTGAAGAAGTATATTAAAGACATCGGGATGTGCTTTTTCAATTTCATCGAGCAAGATCACAGAATACGGTTTTCTGCGTACCGCTTCCGTAAGTTGTCCTCCTTCATCGTACCCAACATAGCCCGGAGGAGCTCCAATTAGTCGCGAAACGGTGTGTTTCTCCTGGTACTCGCTCATATCGATACGTACCATGGCATCTTCCTTATTAAACAGGTAAGAGGCTAAGGTTTTGGCCAATTCCGTTTTCCCTACTCCGGTTGTACCCAGAAAAATAAAACTACCAATGGGTTTCTTAGGATCGGCCAAGCCTGCTCTGCTTCTTCGAATGGCATCGGAGATAGCTGTAATGGCTTCATTCTGCCCCACAACGCGTTTGTGCAACTCGTATTCCAGATTTAACAACTTCTCTCGCTCACTTTGAAGCATCGATTGCACCGGAATCCCGGTCCACCGACTTACCACCTCGGCTATATCCTCATTTCCAACCTCCTCTTTTACAAGGCTCGATTCGTTCTGTTTTGCTCCCAACTCGGACTTCAGTCTGTTGAGCGCATCTTCCGCTTCTTTAATTTTACCGTACCGAATCTCAGCTACGCGTCCAAGATCTCCTGATCGCTCTGCCTGATCGGCTTCAAGACGGAGTTCCTCTATCCTCTTCTTTTCATGCTGTATGCCGTCTACAATTACTTTTTCACTTTCCCACTTTGCACGTAACGTGTCGCGCTCTTCGGTTAAGTTAGCAATCTCCTCTTTCAGTGCCGCCAGTTTCTTTTTATCACTTTCCCGCTTAATCGCTTCACGCTCAATTTCCAGCTGACGGATACGTCTGTCTAATTCATCCAACTCTTCCGGAACTGAATCAATTTCGAGTCGCAACTTCGCTGCTGCTTCATCAATGAGGTCAATGGCCTTATCGGGTAAAAACCGGTCGGAGATATAGCGCTGCGAAAGTTCAACCGCCGAAATAATGGCTTCATCTTTTATTCGAACCTTGTGGTGAACCTCATACCGCTCTTTCAACCCTCGGAGAATTGAAATGGCATCGGCCGTATCGGGTTCGTCAACCAACACCGTTTGAAACCTCCGTTCAAGGGCTTTATCACGTTCAATGTATTTCTGGTATTCTGCCAGTGTGGTCGCTCCAATAGCACGCAGTTCTCCCCGAGCCAGGGCCGGCTTAAGAATGTTGGCCGCATCCATAGCGCCATCTCCGCTTCCTCCTGCCCCAACAAGGGTATGGATCTCGTCTATGAACAAAACCAGTTCTCCATCGCTGTCAACCACTTCCTTGATTACGGCCTTCAATCTTTCCTCAAATTCACCCTTGTACTTTGCCCCGGCAACCAACGATCCCATGTCTAATGAAAAGATGCGTTTGCTGCGAAGGTTTTCTGGTACATCTTCGCTTATGATCCGATGTGCCAGGCCTTCGGCAATGGCGGTCTTCCCCACTCCGGGTTCCCCAATCAGTATCGGGTTATTTTTGGTTCGCCGTGATAGGATTTGCAGCAGGCGTCGTATTTCGTCATCACGCCCAATAACCGGGTCGAGCTTGCCACTTTTAGCCAGCTCATTCAGATCTCTGGCGTATTTCTTTAACGCATTAAACTGGTTCTCGGCGCTTGGACTGTTTACCGTATTCCCCCCGCGTAATTCTGTGAAGGCCTTCTTTATTTCAGAAAGTTTTACTCCAGCATCTTTCAACATATTTCCGATTTGATCCTTCCCTTCTACCAGCGCCATAAAAATATGTTCAACCGTTACGTATTCGTCACCAAAGTCTTTTGTGTGATCCTTGGCCTTTACCAGTACTCGGTTTGCATCGTTACTCAGGTAGTTCTGTGAAGATCCCTGCACCTTTGGATATGACTTCAGTAAAGCATCAAGTGCTGACTCGATTCGCTGTGAATTGGCGTTCACCTTCTTCAGGGCGTATTCCACCACATCCTCATCCGTTATGAAAACACCTTTGAGCAAATGTCCGGTTTCAATCGCCTGATTGTCCGAACCTATGGCCAGCTCTTGTGCCTTTTGCACCACTTCCTGAGACTTTATTGTAAAGTTGTTTAGGTTCATGATTTTCGTTATTTACCAAGGTGGGGCAAAAAGTGTGACGATCGTCCTGGGCTGCCAATTTTACCTGATTTCCACATAAATACGCGTGCACAACTGACAAAATTTCAGCACAATTAATTGATTTTTAAACTATTACGGACAGTCTGGCACAAATCTCCTGATCTAATTGGCCGTTCTTCAACTCCCACTGTTTTTAATATATCATTCCGATAAAATTTCGTGTTACCTTGAGTCGATTATGTGTTTGAATCTATTTAATTTCGCCGTTATATGGAAGTTTCCAAACGATTGCAGGCAGTAACGGAATCTCAAACCCTGGTCATGACCAAAAAGGCACGTGAACTGGGAGCTACGGGAGTTAAGGTTATAAACTTGAGCATTGGTGAGCCGGATTTTGACACACCGGAGTTTATCCGTGAATCGGCAAAAAAAGCCATTGATGATGGTTGGACGCACTACCCGCCCGTCTCTGGCTATCCCGAACTACGGCAAGCGATCTCAAAGAAGTTTAAAGATCAAAACAACCTCGACTATGCTCCGGAGCAGATTGTGGTGAGTGGTGGTGCCAAGCATTCCATTACCAATGTGGTTTTCTCCGTTATCAATCCGGGAGATGAGGTAATAATACCTGCGCCGTACTGGGTGAGTTACCCAGAAATGGTCAAACTCGCTGGAGGCACGCCGGTACTTCTTGAGTCAACTATCGACACTAACTACACGTTTAGTCTTGACGACCTTGAGGCGGCCATTACTGAGCGTACCAAACTTGTATTATTTAGTTCTCCTTGTAACCCGAGTGGTTCTGTTTTTAGCGAAGATTTTTTACGGGATATGGCGAATCGTATTGCCAAACACCCGGATATTCTGGTGATTTCGGATGAGATTTACGAACACATCCAATATGGGGACCCACACACCAGCATTGGTGGTTTTGATATACTGCGCGACCGGGTTATCACGGTTAACGGACTTAGTAAAGGCTTTGCTATGACGGGCTGGAGAATCGGTTTTATCGGCGCCCCGCTTTGGGTTGCTAAAGCCGTTGAAAAACTTCAAGGGCAGTTTACCTCAGGCACCAACTCGATAGCGCAACGAGCTGCGATCACTGCCTTGACCGGCCCTCTTGATGACACCATTGCAATGCGGGAAGTCTTTGAAAAAAGACGCCAAATTATTTATGACGGACTGAAGGCTATCGACGGTATTAATCCGAACTTCCCAAAAGGAGCATTTTATGTGTTTCCAGACGTGAGTTACTTCTTTGGGAAAAAAGCAGGTGATCGAACCATTAACGATGCAAGTGATTTATGCCTGTACCTGTTGGAAGACGCCCACGTGTCTATGGTTAGTGGAGGGGCATTTGGCAATCCTGAATGCATTCGCATTTCCTATGCAGCCTCTGAAGAGGATTTAACTACTGCGTTGAACAAGATCAAAACATCACTTTCTAAATTATCGTAACGTGAGCCACGAGATTGACCAACTGTTTTCAGACTTTGAAGGGCTAAACGTTCTGGTAGTTGGCGACGTAATGCTGGATGCCTATTACATTGGTGACGTTACCCGAATAAGTCCGGAAGCTCCGGTTCCGATTGTATCTGTAACCAACAAAGAGCGACGTTTAGGAGGAGCAGCGAACGTTGCTTTCAACATAAAGGAACTGGGAGGTAATGCGGTTATATGTTCAGTACGTGGGAACGATATTGAAGGTGAGTGGATTCACAACCACCTGGAAGAATTAGGTCTCGACAATTCAGGTTTGTTTATAGACTACAACCGCCCCACCACGGTTAAAACGAGAATCATTGGCAACAAACACCAGGTGTTGCGGGTAGATCAGGAAGATTGTACGCCGGTTGACACCCAGGTGGAAAAACAAGTTATCGACTTTGTAAAGAAGCGCATAAACGACATTGACGTGGTCGTTTTTCAAGACTATAACAAGGGCCTACTTACTCAAAAGGTGATAAACGGAGTTATTTCACTTTGTAACAAAGCGGATATACCAAGTTTGGTTGACCCCAAGAAAGATCACTTTTTAGACTTTAAGGGAGTTACCTTGTTTAAGCCGAATCGAAAGGAAATAATCGAAGGACTTAAGCTATCTTACGAATTAACTTCAAAGACAGAGATCGAATCGGCTTTGAGGTTACTTGCGAAAAAACTCAATACACAAAACGTTCTTTTAACTCTTTCTGAAATGGGCGTTGCTATCTATTCGGAAGGTGAAGTGGAATACATACCGGCGCATAAGCGAAAGATCATTGACGTAAGTGGTGCCGGAGATTCTGTAATAAGTGTAGCCGCTCTGGCCGTTGGATTAAAAAAGGATTGGTCGTTTGTAGCCAAAATAAGCAACCTTGCCGGAGGCCTCGTTTGTGAGAAGGTTGGTGTAGTACCCGTGGACAAGGAGCAACTTAAATCAGAAGTCAAACGGTTGATGTCTCAACAGCCGAATTAGTGTGGAGACTCACTGATTCGTTACTCCAGAGAATCACTATCTCCCCAACGTTTCATTCAGTTTTTTACGGGCCCAGACCCATACATCTTCGCTGAATACACTTGCCACCAGGCATGTAAAGAACAACATGTAAGGGTTGAGTTCACCTCCTTCTTGCGTAAAGGCCAGTACAGCACCTTTTACACCGAGGAACACTACTATTGCTGCACTAACGCCATTGATTAAAATACCTTGAAGATCGCCAAGAACAATGGCTTCAGTTTCAACTTTTCCACTCAACTTAGCCAACCTTCTTCGAATAAAAGTGGAGCCAATGGACCCAAATAACCCAAAACCAAACAGACCTGCAATGAGGGCTAGAGATAAGGAACCAGTTTGTAACAGCCAACTGGATATGGCACGAAAGAAGCCATAATCCTCGGCAACCGATTGTTTCCTGGGGTACGGTTTTTCCTGTGGTCGTACCAGGGAGGCAAGCTCTTGCTTGTCCGAATAATCTTTGATACTACCCAATACAGATTGAACACGATCCGAAGAAATGGGTTGAATACTATCCCCGGTAGGTCCGCTGACAACTTCTCTCATCTCATTAAGAATATTGACCAACATGGATTTTCTGCTTACGGCTTGTTGGGTCCATTTCTTATGGAAATCGGAATACCATCCAACCAGATCGTTCTTATAGATTCTACGCTGCTTTGCTTTTGTTCCGTCTTTGAGCGAAGCTTCATATTCAGTTGTGAGCCTTTCCTGATGTTGCAAATCACTGATAAACTGCTCATTAACCCATGCATTGTGTGAATTCACCGCGTTCCTGTAGGTGCTAACCAATTCCTCCTCACCCAGTTGAGACAAGGCCAATAATGCTGTATCACTTTTACTTAGTGTCAGTTCATCCAGTTCAATGAGGTTGAAATCTTTCAACTTGGTATTGAACTCCTCGCGAAGCGCTGTCGCATCATGCGAGATCTCTTCATCCATTAGTTCTGGAGCGGCAACAATTGCAGCCACGCATAGGTACAGTGAAAACAATGCTACGGCCAGGGTGGAAACATTTATGAGGGTGCGATTACTACTTATTCGGCCTTCTTTTTCTTCTGTTTCCTTAACCGTCTCGGCAAGTTGCCCCAAAATTATGCTGATAACTAACCACGTACTCAAAAAAATCAG
>JAEPQQ010000049.1 GCA_017640445.1 Bacteroidia bacterium
TTCACGTTGCAATATTACGACTCCTAATAAGTTTTATGGTTATTTAAAGTGCATCATTTTGTGGTTCTAACTTCCATGACTTTTTTTGTATTGCCGGCTTCCGGTTGCTAATGCATTCGATATGAAAAAATTACGATGGATCGTCCCACTACTGCTCGTGATAGGCGGATGGATGTACTTTAAATTTTCGACTGTCGCTCAAGTGGAAGCCATGGAGTTGGTCCCTTCTGACGCCATGTATATTCTGGAATGCGATCAGGCCATTTCCAATTGGAACGCTTTGAGCGGACATGAGATCTGGCACGTTCTTAAGAAACACCCCTACTTCAAAGATCTTACGGCTGAAGCAGACTTCCTCGACTCGTTGATTGCCGGTAACAAACAACTTTTCAAGTTGCTGGGTGATCGGCATTTGATACTCTCCGCACATCCCGTTAGCGAAACCAATTATGATTTCCTGTTCGTTCTTGACCTAAAAAACGGAGCAAAACACGACGTGGTGTTTTCCGCCGTAAAAAGTGCCTTACAACAAGCCAACTACGCGCTAAAAACCTCCGAACACAGCGGTGTTCAAATACTGGATGCCGAAGACAATTTTGGAGATGTACTTACCCTGGCTCAGGTGGGCAACCAACTTGTTTGTTCATACACGCACAACCTGGTTGAACGATCGATCGATCATCGGGATTCTGAAAACCTGCTCAGCAAAAAACAGTTTCATGAAGTGCTATCGGAAATTGATGGCGATGGCATCGGTAAACTTTACCTACAGTATGCTTACCTCGACGAATTCATGGCATACTATTTTGATGAAGGGATGGACGTATACACCGACCTAAGTTCCATACTTCAATTTAGCGCCCTTGACCTTAATCTGGATGAACGTTCCTGGGAGCTACAAGGGTACACCAATTTGGATTCCGTGTCGGACTCGTATTTCCATGCCGTGGTCCGGTCAGGAACAGGCGAGAATGAGGCTGCAACCATATTGTCGAACCGAACCGCCTGGTACCTGAGCTTTAACTTCAAATCGTTCAACGTCTTCGCAAAACAATTGGAATCGGTGTTAGAGAATCAAGGACAGGAGTTGGAATCGTATCGAAAGAACCAAAAGCGCCTCGAACGACTATTGGGCATCTCGGTGGAAGACGACCTCTTATCGTGGATTGGTGATGAAGTAACCGTGGGTCAGCTACGAAAGAACCTTGTGGTTAATTCCAGCCAGAACGCTGTGGTTCTTATTAAGGCGAACAACATAAAAATGGCCCAGGAGCGCCTGCATTTTATAAGTGAACAAATTAAGAAACGGACACCCGCCAAGTTTAAACAGATCAACTATAGAAACAACCAAATCGAATACCTGGACATAAAGGGCTTCTTTAAAACCTTTTTTGGGAAGGCGTTTGACCGGATTGACAAACCCTACTACACCATTCTGGGCGAATACGTGGTGTTTAGCAACAGTCCTTACACACTGATCGGCATGATTGAAGACTACGAATACAACCGGTGTTTAAATACCACCTCACACTATAAGGCCTATATGTCGGAAATGGATGAAGCGAGTATCACTCTTTATGCTTCCCCATCGAACATGCACCCGGTTCTGCTTCCCATGTTAGACAAAGAAGCTCGCTTAGAAGTACTTAAAAGTAAGCCGTACTTTGAATCGTTTGACGTGGTTTTGCTTCAATTAACAGCCAACGACGAAATGCTGGACACCAAAGTACTTCTCGGGCTGTCTCAAAACCAGGAGGACGAGACCACTTCCGAAAAGACCATACCACAACTGTTTAAACGCTTTGCTACAGAACAAAAGCCAAACAGTGAATTTGTACTCCAACTCATTGAAGATGGTATGTACAAAAAGTACTTCCCAGAAAGCAAGGTGTTACAAATCGAAGCCGAAACCAAGGACGGGGTGTTACACGGCAAGTACACCGAGTACTACCAAAACGGAGAAATGCGGATGGAGGGAAAATATAAGAAAGGACGGAAGAAAGGCGCCTGGAAGATTTACGACCAGGATGGCACCATCTCCAAAGTGAAGTACTAGTTACCTTTACTTATTCTGATCAGCGTAATTGAACACCTTACGCAAAATCTCAGTGGTTCGCTCAACCGGATTAGCTCTTATCTTATCCTCTTGAACTTTAATCTCCGTAAACAACGCCGTCATCGCACGTTCGGTTACGTATTCGTTGAGGTCGGTTGTTACATTTTTTTTCATCACCGTGTTGTATGCCTTTGATACAACCGTCCAGGGTTCGTTTGCATTCACATTGTCCAATGCAGTTTTAATAACCGGTAAAAACTTCTGTTTCAATTCGGCTGAGGTTGCTGACTGCAGGTATTTGGTTGCCGCGCCATCGCCACCGGTAACAATGTTAATGGCATCTTTAATGGTCATTTGTTTAATAGCGTTAACAAAGATCGGCTTGGCCTCTGCCATTGCATTTTCTGCTCCACGGTTCATAGCAGTAACCAGGTTGTCCAAATGTTGGCCCGCCAAAGCGTTAGCGAATGGGTTTGATCGAATTTTAGACTCTGCATCGCGCACTTCTTGTGGCAATAACACTTTATAGGCAGCATTCTTCAAAAAACCATCGGTTTTTCCCAGAAAACTTGTACCTGTTGAAACACCCTTGGTGAGGGCTTCTTTCAATCCACTGGCAGCTTCTCCCTCTGTAATTCCGGTTGCTTCCGTCATTACTTCGTTTGCTGTTCCTAATACTTCCAATACCGTATCACACGATGACAAGGTAAATGCTACACAAAAAACTAAAATCAATCTCTTCATTGTTCTACTAACTTAAACTTTTGCTTGTTGGGCCTCCAAATGTATGAAATCACTCAATGGATTCATAGATCACATCCATGATATTGCTGCGCACACTCATGGTTACCAACTTCTTATTGTCGGCACTTGGATACACCCTGTTTGATAAGAAAACATAAACTATGCCAGATTGTGGATCTGCCCACATCTGTGTACCGGTAAACCCACTGTGACCAAAACATTGGCCGGAAGCATGGTCAGAAACCGGGTTCACTTTTCGCGCATTGTGCTCCGGCTTGTCAAAACCAATTCCTCTGCGCGAGTTCGCATATTGATAACTTGTAAAAGTCTTTATGGTCTCTGGTTTCAGAAAACGGTTACCGTTGTAATACCCACCATTGAGCAACATTTGCATCAACGCTGTTATGTCTGCGCTGTTTGAGAAAAGACCGGCATGACCGGACACTCCGCCTAACATGGAGGCAGCGGGGTCGTGTACATAACCATGAATCAGCGTTTTTCTAAAATCGCCGTTCTCTTCTGTTGGAATGATAACGCTTGGATCAAACTTGTTTAGTGGATTGTACGTCATGGTTCTCAAGCCCATGGGCTTATAAAACACACTGTCTACATATTGATCCAATTCCATACCCGTTACCTCTTCAATCAAGTACCGCATGAGGATCATTCCCAAATCGCTGTATTTATAACGCCCAGGGTTTCTAAGCTCGGACTCATAAATGGTTTGGAATATGGTAGATTGAAAGTCCTTACGCATATAAAGATTGTCAGCTACCTGAACGCTAAACTCCTCTGACTCTGTTTTTGAATACGTGGTATCGTATGCCTTTTGATCCACCATGGTTGAACGGTAAAACGGTATCCAGCTCTTCAGGCCGGCCGAATGCGTCAATACATCTTTGATGGTGATCTCGTTTTTGTTTGTACTGTCCAGATCGGGCAGGTAATCAGACAAGGGGTCGGATAACTGGATCACAGAATCCTCTACCAGTTTCATAATGGCCAGTGTGGTTGCACTCACCTTGGTTAGGGACGCAAGATCATAGAGATCGTTTTCCATCACTTTTCGATTACCCCGATACGTGTGCTTACCAAATGACTTTTGATATACAACTTTTCCATGGCGTGCCACCATAACCTGGCAACCTGGGGTCGCACCTTTAGCAATGGCTTCATTTGCAATGCTATCGATCTTCAGAAGTTTATCCGCATCCATGCCTACTTCAGCCGGATCACCATATTGCAGCAAACCAAGGTCTTCTACTACCTTTTGGCTAAATACCTTGAAATCTTGTGTTACTGAAACTGGCAGGTAGGCATCGGCCTTCGTTGCTCCAAACAACATTTGACCTGCTTTAACCTGGTTTGTTTCATTATCCTGATAGGCCATTACAACCGTCTTCATTCGATCAAAGAACTTAAGGTTGTACGGGTTTCCGAAATCAACAAAAATGCAAGGCTTCAGCTTGTCCAGCTCTCTTACAAACTTGGCTGTAGACAGGTTTACCCCAAAGTTGTTTCTAGGGTAACGACTTGATTCATGCAGACTCACCACCACTAGGTCAAAATCTTTCAACTTCGTTTTCATTTCAGCAGCCTGACTGCCACTAACCGCCTTAGGTAAATGGAAATGACTCACCCGGTGGTAGTGCCCAACCGTGTTCTGAAATGCATTATCTGCAGGACCACCAATCGACAAGGTTGCAACCTTTTTGTCCCCATTCACTTTAACGGGAAGCAGGTTTTCTTTGTCTTGCACCACACACAGCTGTTTTTCAATAAGCTTGTTTAGTAAAAAGGTGGCGTATGAGGAATTGAGGTCTTCAATCAAATTTTCTTCTTTGATCGGCTCAAATTCATTTAAGCCTGCCCAGTACTTGTTGTACAAAATCTTCTTCACCTTGCCTTCAACGTAATCCTTGCTTAAGGATCCGTTGGCAATGGCTGCTTTAATAAGTTCAATAGCCTTTGGTATGTTTCCAGGAGCCAACAAGATGTCGTTTCCTGCTTTTAAGGCTTTAAGTTCCAACCCACCAGGTTCGTGAAACTTTGCTACTCCCTGCATATTTAACGCATCGGTAAATGCGAGGCCCTGAAATCCGAATTCCTTTCTGAGCAAACCATTAATTCCTTTTTCGGAGATTGAAATGGCTGTTTTTGGTGTAGCATCGATGGCCGGAATGTACAGGTGCGCCGTCATCACACTCATTACTCCGCTGTCTATAAGTGCACGGAAAGGATAAAACTCGATCGAATCCAGACGTTGCCTATTGTGGTTAATCACTGGCAGGTCCTTATGAGAATCGACGTCAGTGTCTCCATGACCCGGAAAGTGCTTGGCACACGCCATCACGTTTTCCTGCTGCATTCCTTTGGCATACGCCCAACCCTTCTGTGCCACATTGTGTCTATCCTCGCCAAACGACCGGTAATTAATTACTGGATTATTTGGGTTGTTGTTAATATCGACCACCGGAGCAAAATTGATGTGGATTCCCATCCTTCGGCATTGACGGCCTATCTCTCTTCCCATATCATACAGGATATCGTTGTTGGAGATTCCTCCCAGTCCCATTTGGTATGGGAATGAGGTTGTTTCACTCAATCGCATTGCCAACCCCCACTCTCCGTCTATGGCCACAAGCAACGGCGTTTTTGACATGGCCTGAAACTCATTCGTCAACTTTACCTCGGTCAACGGATCTCCTTTAAAGAAGATCACTCCACCTACCTTGTATTTGCGGATATCTTCCCGAACCAGATCCAGATGGGTCTTTCCGTAGGTGGGACGCACCTCTATCATCAATAACTGAGCAATGCGCTCGTCCATAGTCATGGAATCAAACGTATCGTTAACCCAGTCGGATGCTTTTGTATCTGGCGTAGGCGCAAAACCTGATAGTGTAACCAGTACAAAAGCCGATATAAACAATATTTTAGTAAATGAAAATCTCACGTATCCCCTCAACTAATTCAAAAAGCGTACCCGCAATGTTAGCCAATAAACCCACTTACCGCGTGAGATTTTATCAACTCCAAAAGCTATTTGTCTAATGTATATAGTCAATAGAAAACAACAGCCATACTATTCGTAATAACCGTTTCGTTAAAAAAATAATATCACACCAATGAAATTTTTACCGAACCACCTCACTGCCAGCTTCTTAGCCTTTATTGTTCTCAATAGCTGTACAGCACAAACAGAGCACATGGATTCAAACGGCCCGACCTATCAAGCCGATAGTGTTTCCGTAACCAAGCCTGCTTCAGTGGTGGAAATTCCAACTCCAAGTGGCTTTTTTCGCTCCGCAAAGGACTCAGGAAGCTTAACTCGATTCCTCAGAGCCCTGTCTTTTAAAGAAGACAATACCGTTTATCTCTTTGATGGCACTAAAAAGTGGAACCAATCTGCTCAATATGCGGTTCTCGATATAGACATTGGCAAGCGTGACCTGCAACAATGCGCTGATGCCACGATGCGTTTGAGAGCCGAACACCTGTTCAAAACCAAGCAATACGACAAAATTGGGTTTCACTTCACCAGTGGAGATCTCGCCAGTTGGAATCGGTATGCTGCCGGATATAGGGCAAAAATATCTGGGAATCAGGTATCCTGGGTACGGAGTGCAGCAAGAGACACGTCGTATGCAAACTTTCGCAAGTACATGAACCTTATTTACTCCTATTGCGGAACGCGATCCATGCAAAAGGAGGTCACACCAATACCGCTGCAAGACATTCAACCCGGTGATGTATTTCATCAAACAGGAAGTCCATATGGCCATGCGGTAACCGTTATGGATGTGGCTCGTGATTCAACCGGACAACCGGTGTTTCTTCTATCTCAAAGCTACATGCCTGCTCAAAGCATCCATGTGCTTGTGAATCCGAATGACGCTGACCTAAGTCCGTGGTATCGGATGGAAAACGTTGGTGAAGAATTGGTTACACCCGAATGGACGTTTCCACCAAATAGCCTTAAACGCTGGAACGATTAGATTTCCAGTACTTTAACGGGCGGCCTTCCGATTACTGCACGGTTGCCATTAACAAAAATGGGGCGTTCCATCAATTCAGGGTGCTGAATCATCGCTCCAACCCAGTCGTATTCCTTCTGAGGTTTATCCGCAAACTTTTCCTGAAACAACCGCTCTTTTGTCCTTACCAAATCGAACGCATCGATCTTTAACAGGCTTAGTATCTCGTCTAGCTCTGCCCTTGAAATCGGGTTTTGAGTATACTCAACAAGTTCTACTTCCCTGCCTTCTTCTTTGAGCAGTTCAACGGCCTTGCAACTCTTACTGCATTGACCATTGTGGTATAGACGCATCAATTGGTGTTTCGGTAATCGAGCTTGATCTCGTGATCGGAAATATCGGTAGGATCCAGTGGGTTCACAAATTGATAGATCATGCGGATGTGAAGCACCTCGCTGGTAAGCGAGTCAACGTCCAACACCTGAGGGTTTCCTTCCGGATCGAATGGAAAACTACTGAACTTCAACTTGGTTTCATTATCCATAAAGTGCCATTTTCCTCCATCCTGGGTCTGTGGATCATTGGCATCGCACTTGGTTGGTCCTTCATCAAGCACTACGCTTGAGTCCGATTTTAGGATCATAATATTGTCTTTATCACAATCCATAACCTGACCACCACCTTGAATTGCAAGTAAATCCCAGTAGTTGTTAACGGTAATAGTATTTCCTTGAATGTCAATATCAATGGACGGGCTAATGGTTCCATCTTCTACCCTCCATGAACCTTCAGTTATCAATTCCATGTTGGTTTTTGCCTTTGGCTCCGGAGTTGGTTCTGCTCCTTCATCACTACAGCCTACCAAACCAACAAAAAGACCGGCAATTGCTGCTAAAAGTAATTTTCTCATTTGATGTAAATTTAAACGCAAGATAGTTGTTTTCGCGACTTTGAATGTTCACACGACGTCATTTATGCCTGAACATTCGACGAGTAAGCACTTTTTGTAAACAACGGTTCAGAACAAGGTCACACAACCGTTTGATTTGTCCGTCTCGCTCCATTGGCCAAAGTCGTGCCGATTGTTTTTCAGATATATCAACCCGATACAGTATCTGCATCAGACTGGACCTTTTTTGCTCAAGTACGTTTTGAAAATATCTATACATACGGTCGCGAAAACGAGTATACGCATCCGGGTCGTCCCAGTCCCACTTCAACTCATCCTCTTCAACGTTTAGGTCTTTGTATATTTGGTTGAGCACCTCGCGAAGGAGGTCTTCTTGTTGAGTTACATCTTCAAACCGTTGCAGCACCTCTCTACTTTACTTTTCCCAATGTGAAGCTGGGGTTCCATCGAACGTAAAACTCGGCCACCACATCGTTCGAATCTTGTCTTAAATCACGCATGTAGTTGGCTCGCAATAGAAAATGTAAACCACTGGCCAGTTGGGTTTGCCAGAAAAGCCGGGCCATGGCAATCTTTCTATGGTCAAACACATAGGTTGGATTGCGTTTTGATATGGTTCTGAAAACTACGTCACCCATCGGATTGTGAAACTGATGCGCATCATAGTAGTTCAACATGGCTCCGAAGCCCGCCCTATATGCGGCTATTGAAACATATTGTCCTAAACCATCAATGTAGTTAACCGGCTGAGTAGAAATATCTTCATAATAGAGTGCATGAAACTGGAAGGCAACGGAATCCCATTTGGAGCCTGCCGGCCTGGTAACATAATCCACCCCATAATCAAAGTTAAAATTGCTGATGGTAGGCAGTTTGGACGTATCAATTTCTCCGCCCTTGTGAAACGAAAGAAGCTTAAACGGTAGTGAAAGTTTTCGGGTTGTTTTATTGAATAAGATCGGCTCAATGGCCACTCCTGCTGTAAACTCCTCGCGGAAGGGACTGTTCTGATAGATCATTTTCTGCCAGTCTATCCAAAATTCGGTACGAAGATGTTGGGCAGCAAAAACATGCTGAAAACCGTTTTCCAATCTATTCTCTATAACATTTTCGGGGTCGTACAAAGGTTCGACCAACTGGTGTTGAGTACTTCCCAAAAGAGTTCCCAACCTAAAAAAGTGCTTTTCAAGCCGATACTGAAAGCTAAAGGTAGGAACGGATTTGTAAAAGCCTTCACCTCCAAAGTCGCGCTGAAGAAACAAACCTGCAAGAACCTGAGCCTTTTCACCAAGCTGATAACTCAACTCGGGCCAAAACTGATATCCGAACAGCGTCCGACCTTCGTCTATTCTTGATTTATACTCTACATTTCGAAAGTATCCGAGGTTTTCGATGTGTAGGGAAACCAAGCCCTCAGTGGTGTCCTTACGACTTATATCAAAAAAGGAGTTATTGAGTTGTCCGTATGAAAATGTAGACAATACGACTAATATAAATACAACAACTATCCGCTTTGCACCTTGAACCATTGCGACAAATATAGCGGTATAATCACGAATCGAACAATATATAATCATTTGACTACAAGCAACTTATGCCAGAACATAAGATAATTGCACTTCTCTGAAATTTATAGACAACCATCCACGTTAACTTTGGAACAGGGTTTGAAACCATTTGAGTGTATTAATTACGACCCTTATGAAAACAAGTATTAAATATATCGCTGTTGTATTGCTTGTAGTGTTTAACTTCAGCTTTACGCAAAAGGAGAACGACGGGTTTGCGTTCAGAGACCAAAACAATCAGGCTTTTACCTTTGGAGAGAAGCTGGAGTATCGGGTGCATTATGGATGGATCAATGCAGCGCGGATTACAATGAAGGTTGACGATACCGCCACAATTGTAAACGACCGTCCAACGTATCGCATTGTTGCCAAAGGAAAAACCAATAAGTCATTTGATTGGATGTACACCGTGCGTGATCATTTCGAGACCTACGTAGACAGTGTGGGTATGGCTCCGTTAAAATACTTTAAAACCGTTCGGGAAGACAATTACCGTGATAAAGACCTGGTTTACTACAACCATGAAACAAAGAAACTTCGTGGTTTAAAAAAGGACATGGACATGCCGCAGTATGTCCAGGATGTAGTAAGTGGTACCTACTATGCGAGAACCATTGACTTTAGTGATGCCTATGTAGGCAAAACCTACCCATTGGATATCTATCTAGATCAAAAGATATACAACCTAAAGTTTAAATACTTAGGCAAGGAAACCATCAAGAGCGATTTCGGTAAGGTAAAATGTATCAAGTTACGGCCTCAATTGGTGGTAGACCGGGTATTCAAAGACGAAGACGATATGACGGTTTGGGTTTCTGATGATGACAACCGGATTCCAATCCGGATTCAAACCGACATTTGGATTGGGGCACTTAAGGTTGACCTGAATTCGTACAGCGGATTAAAGAGTCCGTTTACCGCTAAGGTGAAGTAGTCCTATTTGACGCGCACGTTAAGTACTTTCTTCCCTTCGACAAAACCTTCCAGCACATCACCTGAAGAAACGGGGCCAACACCTTCTGGTGTGCCTGTAAAGATTTGATCTCCAATCTTAAGAGTAAAGTAATCGGAACAGTGTTCAATGAGCTGATCTACCGAAAACAGCATATCTGCGGTGTTACCTTGTTGAACCAGTTCTCCGTTCTTATGTAACTCGAACTTCAAGTTGGACAAATCGTAATCTTCGGTTTTCAACCAGTTCCCACAAACGGCACTGCTGTCAAAAGCCTTTGCTTTTTCCCATGGCAGTCCTTTCGCCTTGAGTTTGGATTGCACGTCGCGAGCCGTAAAATCGATGCCCAGTGTAAACTCGGCATAGTATTTTGGCGCAAACTTAGATTGAATGCGTTTGCCCAACCGGTTTAGCTTAACCACTATCTCCGCTTCATGGTGAACATCGTTGGAAAAGTCGGGTATGTAAAAGGCATCACGCTGGCGCAGAATGGCCGAATCGGGTTTCATAAAGATTACCGGTTCGCCCGGAACCGCATTTCCTAACTCCTCAGCATGCTTTCGATAGTTTCTTCCAACACAAATAATTTTCATAGATGCGTTCTTATTGATTTACTCAAATGTTACAGAAGCCTCTGACATGCCTTCAACCGTTGCCCTAACCGTGGTTCCTGGCTCGACAAATACGGCAGGTGTGGCGGCTCCAGCCAGCAATACGGAACCCGCAGGAAAGGTTTGGTTGTATTTTGCCGCCAATCGGGATGCGTTACATATGGACAACAGCGGGTTGTCGAGAATGGCATTGCTTGAATCCTGTTGTTTAACCTCGTCGTTAAACATCAGACTCATTTTCAAATCGTTGAGCGACTTGGGAAGTGCTTGCCACTCTCCCAGAACAAAGGCCGATGAAGAGCAATTGTCTGCAATCACATCTTCCAGCGAAAACTTAAAGTTTTTATACCGTGAGTCGATGATCTCAATAGCCGCACAGGTTGATTCTATATACTCTGGTATTTCTTCAAGGCCAATTTCCCGATCGATGTCCTTTTTAAGCAAAAAGGCAATTTCCGGTTCGGCACGAGGGTGGATAAAACGGCTCAATGAGGTCTGTGAACCATTGGTGAGCCACATATTTTTGGTAAGTCGCCCCCAAATCATGTCGTGCACTCCCATTTGTTCCATCTTCGCATAGCTCGTAAAACCGAGCTTCAACCCAACAAAATTATCTCCTCGGCTATATCGCTCCTCCATCGACAGGCGCTGAATGTCGTAGGCTTCCTCTTCCGAAAACTTCACTGACAGGCTTATCTGCTCAACTGGCTGTGCGGCAACCGCCGCACCGTCCAACTTTTTAGCAATCTCTTGTTTGTTCATCATATACGTTATGCTTTACGCTTCTTCATATCGAGTGCAACGTCGAGAATCATATCTTCCTGACCTCCCACCATTTTTCTTTTTCCCAGCTCCAGAAGTATCTCTCTTGTATCGAGGTCGTACCGCTCGGCGGCTCTCACACTGTGCAACAAAAAGCTTGAATACACCCCGGCATACCCCAAACTTAATGTCTCCCGGTCAACGCGAACTGGTCGTTCCTGTAAAGGCCTAATCACATCATCTGCAAGGTCCATTAACTGAAACAAATCCGAGTTGTGTTCTGCGTTCATTTTATTAAGAACAGCAATGAGCACCTCTAACGGACAGTTGCCTGCACCGGCACCCATTCCTGCCAGCGATGCATCCAGTCGCTTTGCTCCATGTTCCATAGCTACAATGGTGTTTGCCACGCCCAATCCAAGGTTGTGATGACAGTGAATACCAATCTCGGTCTTATCGTCCAACACATCCTTAAACGCCTTCATTCGGTCGGCTACATCGTTCATAAGCAATGCGCCTGCACTATCGGTTACGTACACACAATCGGCACCATAGGATTCCATGAGCTTGGCTTGCTCTGCAAGTTTTGTGGCTTCGTTCATGTGCGACATCATCAAAAAACCTCCTACATCCATACCCAGCTTCTTTGCCGCTTCGATGTGCTGTTGTGAGATGTCTGCTTCGGTGCAGTGCGTTGCAACACGAACAGAACGAACACCCAATTCGTAAGCTTTCTTGAGATCTTCTATCGTTCCGATTCCGGGTATTAACAGCGTTGTTAGAACTGCATGTTCCAATTCGTCAGCCAGGCCTTCGAGCCAATCCCAATCGGTATGGGCTCCAAAGCCATAGTTAAAACTCCCCCCAGACAACCCATCTCCGTGGGCCACTTCAATGGCATCCACTCTTGCACGGTCCAAGGCCAATGCAAGATCCTTGATCTGTTGTTTACTATACTGATGTCGGATGGCATGCATTCCATCTCGCAAGGTGACATCCTGGATGTAAAGCTTCATAGGTCTAACGATTTTGAGCCGTCAAAAATACCGTTGTTTGATCAGTTGTACATGATGAGGGCAGAGTTTGTAGAAAAAGCACCTCGGTTTATGTCAAAAGCTGCTCTTGATTGGGAGAAGCGCCTACCTTTGTTATATGGATGTGCTTTTAATCATTCTGGGCGTTATGGCACTTATTCTTGGTTTGATTGGGTGTATTTTCCCAGCATTACCCGGACCGCCGATAGCGTATGGTTCTCTAGTAGCCTTGTACTTTCATTCTGCGCCGGTTAAACATCCTTCCTCATCTGCTTTACTTTGGTATGGATTGGCGGTTGCCCTGGTTACCGCACTGGATTATTTCCTTCCTATCTGGGGAACCAAAAAGTTAGGTGGCACCAATGCAGGTAAACGAGGAAGCACCATTGGGCTTTTTGCTGGCATTTTCCTTCCAGTATTTGGCCCCTTCACCATCTTGATAGGTCCCTTTATTGGTGCGGTTGCGGGAGAGCTTTTATCCGGGCAAAATCAACAAACGGCCATTCGGTCAGGAATTGGTTCGTTTCTAGGATTTATTTCAGGAACCATACTAAAACTTGGTATGGTTGGGGTTATTGCCTACGAATTTATAAAGTTGGCCTGGTAGCCTGATTTTCGAGCCACTTTTTCATTTGCTCCAGTTCGGCCTTACGTTTTTCAGAAAGTCCACCATTGGCTCCACTGAGCATCAACCTAAAAATAAAACCTGAAGGAATCAACGTTGTTACAACCTTCACATTGGTTTTAGAACTGTCTAATTCGTTTAAGTAGAATCGGGTAGTAAGAGAAAGCTTGTCGTCGAGCAGTATGTTCGTTTTCGCCGCTTGTTGATGGGTTACAGAGTCTACGCTGTACTCAGCTTTTGTAGAATTTTCGCCCGATCGGAATACCAGAAATGCGTTGTAGTCTGCACGGTCGTAATGGCCGGCAACATGCTCTACGGTATCCAGGTCGTCAACCCAGTTTGGTAGAATATCAGGATTGAAGCAGGCATTCCAACAATCGGCTACAGGGCGCTCGATGGTCATTTCGTGAACAACTACATGCTGTTTCGGTGCAAAAAAGGCCGCTATCAGAGTTCCTAGAAGGCCGAACCCTACAAAAATGAGAACATATTTGGTGATCTTCATGCCGCAAATTTAGGATAGTAACCTAATTATTTGACCACCTTCTTCCACCAAACATGGCCATTGATTCGCGACTCTACTTTAGGTTGGGTGAGCAGATCCAACTGACGTTTAGCCTGTTCTTTGCCGGTGGTTCTTCCGAAAGTGACGTAGTTCATCTCATTGGTTTCGTCGAAGTATATATACGTCAATATACCTGCTTCCCGATTAAGTCGTTTAACCAGGTTGTCTGCAAGGTTTTTGTTCTTATAAGCACCAAGAATCAGGTAGTAATCGTAGGTATCAAAATCCATCAGGTCAATCACATCATGAACCGTTTTTACTTCTTTGTCAGGTGTTGGTTTGGGTTCCACCTTTTTTGGAGAAGGGTCCGGTTTGGGAACCACCTCTTTTTTCTTGTCTTTATTCTTCTGTTTATTCTTGTTCTTTTCTTTTTCCTTCTTCTTCTCTGGTGGGCCAGGGCATCCATTATACTCTTCTTTACCCACCTCATCTTTACACGCGTCTATGTGGTCAGGTACTCCATCACCATCGCTGTCCGGACATCCCTCGTTCTCTTTTGTTCCAGGCAGGTCGGGGCACTTATCGTCATCTCCTACCAGGCCATCTTCGTCTAAGTCTGGACATCCTTTTGTCGTTTTTGGTCCTGCTATGGTTGGGCACTTATCTTCACTATCGGGTACGCGATCATCGTCTTCATCCGGACACCCTTTTGCTCTGTCGCTTCCAAATACCCCAAGACATTTATCTTTCTCATCACTCACCCCATCACCGTCTTCATCCGGAATTTTGTTGCGTAGAATCGGCAACTGAACCCCTGCATATAAGTTAAACCCGTTTGTTGACTTAGCGGTAAAAACCCCGCCGAGGTTATCACTACCCACATACAGCGGGCCAAAACGAACGAAGGCTCCAAGTAATATTGGGTTATAAAATCTTCCAAATACCAGGTTGGTGGAAGCCTCAAACTTTCGAGTCTCATAACGGGCACCAACCGACATTACATTTTGCTTGCGAACGCCTTTCACCTTGTTTAACCGAAGGCTTTGGATGTATGATGCACTGAGGTACCAGTTTTCCTTAAGCAAATAGTCGGCATTCAGATTAAAACTTGCTGGCAAGGCCGACGAAAAGGAACTATCCACTGTGGAATAAGGGAACAAGTCCAAAGCAAAAGAGTCAATGTCTTCCGCCCCCGAGAAACGCTGTACACGATTAAAGTTGGCCCAGTCAACGGAATCTCCATTCGCGTCAATTGATATTCTCTGCGTATAGGGTGCATTGTTGAACCTTATGCTACCGAAGTCGTTGATCGAAGCACCCAACTTGAGCTTATACTTGTTAACCGTTCGATCTTCATGCTTTCTACGATCCATTCTGTAAAAGAACTCCTTGTAATCGGGTCGAAACTCGTAAATCACACCGAGGTCAATGCCCATTCCCCGTCCAAGTTTATCTTTTCCGAAGTAGTTGTAAAGTCGTCTATTTGGATCTGAAAAATAACGGTCACTCGTATAAGCTGCTGTGCCATTTGCACTTCTGAAACGAATCGAGTCCAGGTCAATCAATTCATAACTCAACTCGTTCATTGACACGTATGCCGCAGCCAGACCAATTAAGTATTTAACTGTAACACCACCTTTAACAAAGTTTTTCTTTTTGTCGTGTAGCACATTGGCATAGCTAAATGCAAATTCCTGATAAGCCATTGCACCTAACCCCAGGTTTGTTTGCGTGTTAGGTTTACCTATCAAACGCAGTTGATTGGCAACAGGCGAGTATCCGGCAGCAGACGTATCAAAATCTTCCATAAAGATTTTCATAAGGTCTTGATTGAGCCCACTGACATTAACAAACATGCGTGTTTTGGTTGTAAAGGCAACCCCACTTTTGTTTTTCAGGCCAAACATGAAGGACGGCCCCATGATCTCAGCCGAAGCATACATCCTTTTCTTGTTTCCATTTAATCGACCAGTGAGGAAGGACTTATCGAATATTGGAAATCCATTGGAATCGATTTGATCTTCGGGAACGTTATTGAAAACCACTTTCCATTGGCTGTATGGCGTAGTAAGTTTTACAAAGTTGTTGCTCACATCCACGTAACCCGTAGCCGGTGTTAAGGCAAATCGATATCGACTGTCGGCAAGGTTTGCGGGGTTGAATGAAACACTTTGCAAAGCACCATAATTACTATTCGCAAACGGTTTTCCGTATTGGGCAGAGCTTGGCGAAGCGGTTACCAGGGACAAAAGACATATCCCGAAAATTTTCATCCAACTTAGGTAATGCATGGTGAACAAAAATAACGAATGGCTACATCAATTTAGCTATTTTACAGAAAATCAGACGATTAAATGAGGTGAAATAGCACATCCATCTGAGTTAAAAACTTAATGATGTCTTAAAATTAACGGTTACAGAACAGTCATTTTAAGCCGATTCTCAATTTCTTATTATATTCACCGCTCGTAAAAAATTAGAACAGAAATGAAAGTTTTAAAAGTTATTGGAATCTTACTACTTGTGATTGTTGCATTAGGTTTGATCGCATCACTTGTTCTTCCAAAGGAAATGAACGTCAACGTTGAAGAGACTATTGAAGCTCCTATTGACGTAGTTTGGGACAACATGAACAGTTTTCAAAAGGCTGACAAATGGTCTCCATGGTACGAGTTGGATGAGGACATGAAAGTGAAGTTTGAGGGAGAAGAAGGAACTGTCGGATCAAGCTATAGTTGGAACGGAAACAGCCAGGTACAACAAGGTACACAAACCTACACGGCCATTGACAACGACAACTATTCTACGGAAGTAAAAGTTGTACATAGCTGGGGTGAAGGTGTTGCAAAAACCCATTTGGAGGACCTTGGCGATGGCAAGGTTAAGGTTGTTTACTCATATCACGAGGAAAAAGGAATTCCAGGGAACTTATTTTCGACCCTTATGGATGCAGAAGGCATGTTAACGGAAATGCAAGGTAAGGCGTACGCCAAACTTAGTGAGATTGCCGTTGCAGCAGCTGCTGAGGTTCCTGCGCCTGAATTGGAGTACGAAGTTCAGCAAGTAGACCGACCTGCAATGAACTACATCGGAAACCGTGGCACCGTTGCTTTCGCAGACATGCACACCTATTTCATGGAGAACATGCCTAAGCTTGGACAGGCTGCAGGTGAAGATGCTCCTTGCTGCCCTTCAGCGCTTTACTGGAGCTGGGATATGGAAGGTGCTCAATCGGAGATGACGGCTGCTATGCCAGTAAACATGGATGCTGCGCCTGAAGGTTTTGAAATGTACAGCCAGGACAGTGGCCAATACCTGATGGTTGAGTACTACGGAAACTACGATCAATCGGAGAAGGCACATACTTCTATTGGTATGTACATGGAGGCAAACAACATAGAAATGTCGTGGCCTGTAATTGAAGAATACGTTACCGATCCTGGTAATGAGCCGGACACAAGTAAATGGTTAACACGAATTCTTTATCCGATTGCAGCAAATGACAATGGTGAAGCGTCTGAGTAAAAACTAGTAAATAAAATCTTCGAAAGTCACCATTGCTTTGTCGTGGTGACTTTTTTTATCATAAAAAACAACCCATTATGGCAGCATACTTTAACCAGGCCTTTGTCGATTTCTTTAAGGGTCTGGCAGCAAACAACGAACGCGACTGGTTTCACGACAACAAAAAAGTATACGAAAAGGAAGTCAAGCAACCTTTTAATCAACTTGTTAATGACCTCATCGACCGAACGGGCGCAGATCTACTTGCCAAAAACGCGGTTTTCAGAATCAATCGCGACATTCGATTCAGCAAGGACAAATCGCCTTACAAACTCCATGTTGGGGCTAATATTTCAGATGGTGGGCGGAAAAACATGGGCATTCCGGGGCTATACGTTCACATGAGTGCTGAAGAACAATGGATTGGAGGAGGTATGTATATGCCCGACAAAGACAGCTTGTTGAAAATTCGAAATGCCATTATCGACAACCCGGCTAAATGGGAGTCGATGCTTAAGAACAAGCACTTTAAGAAGATATATGACACGATTCAGGGAGATCGGAACAAAGTTCTTCCGAAAGAGCTAAAAGAAAGGGCTGGCGACAACGAGTGGGTGTACAACAAACAGTTCTATTTCATGGCCAAATATCAAGACCAATCGATTCCCCTCCGTGACGACTTGCTGGATTTTATTATGGATCACAATGAGGCCGGAAAGGAGTTTAACTCATTCTTCAAGAGCGTTTTATAGATCATGACAGCACGCTTAAACCTCTTTGGCAGCCTGGTGGTGCTGGCGCTTTTCGTACATGGATGCTCAAGTTCGTCGAACCACCAATCTACTTCGCGGGAACTACTTCCAGAACCGGATCGGTTGGAACGGATTCATGGAGAAAAACACAACCTGGATAACCGAATCAGTGCCGAGGAGCTAACACTTGAGGTATATGCCAAAACAGAAGAGGGATTGAGAAAGGTGGACATCCGGGATCTCAATTGGCCGGAAGAGACCACCGCGGCCTTGAATCTTTGGAGAGATTCAACCAATGGCCTGGTATGCCTGGCTGAATCTCCTGTTAGTCAATCGGGTGACTGGAGCATTGGCATGACCCACTACTTCGACAAAAAAGGATCGACGTTTGCATATGAACGCGCTACATCGTTTTTTAATAGCATTTGTACGGATGAAGTTGCGGTAGAAACCATTAGCCTATACTACCATAACGGTTCACTAATTGACTCTACCTACACGTTGACGGACACAAAAGGAGGTGCCCTGGAACGAGACTCGTGCCAATTTCCGTACGATTATCCGTATGAGGTTTTTTCGGACACCTCGAAGCTATTAAGGGCAGTTGGTTTAAAGACTGATAGAGGTTAATAGGCAATAACTGCAAACACTTTTTTAGTGCGTAGAGGGTAAAAGGATGGACTGAAACCCACTGCGTAGATCTGCTGTGTTGCCATTGGCATCAATCCAGTCCTGGAGTTGTTTCACATCCTTTTTGGTCAGCCGTGAATCGGCATAAATAACACCTTCAAAGCCCGAAATCAATGTATTTAGGTCAACACCATTTAAATCTATCACCCAAAGAACGTCGCTAAGAGGAATCCATCTCCCTTTCTTCTTATTGAGGACGGATAACCGGATATCGGAAACGACTACTGAAGACAGTACAGAATCGTCACTGTGTATATGACCCTGCATCTCCGACCCAACACCATATTTTCGCAGGTATGGTACGCAATTGAATTGCCAGTCATCCGGTTCAAGGTTGGAAGCGTTGAACAGGCTAAAGGTATCCCCTACTCTCAATCCGGCCACACTTCTGTTACCCAAATCAAAGAACACCAGTTCCACCTGTTGTTGGCCGCCAAATCGTTGCTTAGTCTGAACTCCAAAAAAAATGGCTAGGACTGTAAGCATTACCATTATGGATCGAGCCTGTTTGTAATGAGCAACTATACAAATGGTTATAACTCCTAAACCGGCCATTGCAAACTCGAAAAAGGTAAAATGCACTTCCAGGTGGGAAAACGATAATAAATCAATTATTCCGATCACCTTTCTTGTGAACCAAAGGTATGCTTCCACAACAAATGAGATGGGATGTATTAACCATTGAAGGTTGGGCACCAGAAGTAAACATATCCCGGAGTACAATGCCATGGTCATGGCTGGTATTACCAGCAAATTGGCTGGCAGGAATAAAACAGGGAACTGATTGAAATAATATACCGAGAGGGGGAAGGTTACGATCTGTGCGGCCAATGAAACTGCGAGCAGGGTATACACCTTGTCCATGAACCACGAGCTGGTTCTCACTAGCGAGCGAAGTTTACGGGTTAGAAACAAAATGCCAAATACAGCACTGAAGGACAGTTGAAAACCAACGTCTAAGAGACATCTTGGGTCAACCACAATGAGGACAAAACCTGCTACCAGGAGGTTGTTATATGGGTTGGTTGTTCTGCCAAACTGATTCCCCAATGTCCAAATGGAAAACATGAGCGCAGAACGGCATACTGAGGGCGAAAAACCGGTAATCAGAGCAAATGACCATAGACCACCGAGCGCAACTACCGATCTTGTGAGGTGCTGCTTTGGCAGTCGGACAATGTCCATACCCCACGTTAACAAAACCAAAACGCAGCCAACATGCAAACCACTCACTGCCAGCACGTGCAACACTCCGGCATCGGCAAAGCCACTGATCACTTGTTGGTCCAGCGCATTTCGTTTTCCCAGAACCAATGCCTGTAAGATGGCCTGATCCTGTTCGGACGACAGTCTTTCACGAACCCGTCTTTCCAGGAATTTGTTGATTTTGTAACCCAACAGAAAAACCCGGTTGGTTTGGATTTTCCCGGTAGTGGTCCATTGATTGCACTTTACAAAACACTGATACCCTATCCCCTTGTGATACAGGTACTTCTTGTAGTCGAATTGGTATGGATTTCTCGCTTCCTCTATTTCCACCACCTTTGACCGAACGTCTACAACTTCTCCATACTGCAGTTTCTCAGTGGCTTTTTCGTCTTCCAGATAAACTAACAATCTTCCCTGAACGGGTTCCAATGTGTCTGAGAACCTGTATTGCACTTCAGCCATGCACTTCCAATATCGACCAGCTCTGGCAGGCGGTTCTAACAAACGAATCCTGATTCCGGAAACAGGGTTTTCTGCGAAGTAGCCTGGTCGGTTTTGATCATAAACAAAGTGTGCCAACGTGAAGCCCAATGCTGACAAGACCAGCATATAGCTAGTTCCCATCAGAAGGCTCTGTCTAAATCTTTTTTTTGCAGGGAGTTGTGGAAAAACCAGGGCTAAAAAAAGCAGGGCAACGACGATAAAAAATGCCACTAAAATGTGCCACTGTTTCAGTACAAACTGCAACAGCACACCCAGGGTAAAAAAAAGGCAAATTCTTGCGAATGGAAGTTTCTTCCATAGGTTGTTTGGTTTCATTCATGGTTGGTTAGGTTTTAAATTGGGGCTACATATATCTTCTCTCTAACAGGGTTCTTAACTCCTCAACCAGGCTATCTTCATCATCCCAGTTGTGTTCCACCATTAGGCTTCCTTCAAGATAGTTCATTGCTTCATCCAGGCTGCCGGCCGTATCCAACGATTTGATAGACGCATTGTAAAGCTCGGGATTGTTATCGAAGAGTTCGTTCTGCATTTCGTACCGTTTACTAATGCTTATCCCCTTTTTGATGCTATCGATCTTCGTATTCTTTAACCGCTGATAGACGTCGTTCACTTGTGGCGACGATGACTTTTTCGCTGGTTTTTTCTTTGCTTTAGGCTTCTCTTTTATTTCCGGTTCTTCCGGCTTTGTTTCAACTACATGTTCAGGTTGTGGTTCAGGTGTGGGTTCAGGGTCGATGGGTTGCACTTCCTCAACTACTTCCTCAACAACTTCCTCCACTTCCGGGGTTGAGTGTATCTCAACTTCTACCTGGCTCTCCTCTTCTATCACATCTTCTTCCTCCACCTCAGGCTCCGGGATGGGTTCCGGTTTAAACTTCACCTTTACCTTCTTGGGTTTCTCCTTCTTCGCAACTTCAATTTTAGGCTCCTCAACCTTAGGCTCTTCTTTTACTTCTGGTACAACTTCTACCTCCGGAGTAATCTCCACCTGGTCTTCTACCGGTTCCTGATAGGTTGAATCGGTTAGGGTTGTCAGTGTCAGTTGATCATGCAAGGTGTACAATTGGATCACGTGACTCCTCATTTGGTCGAGATCGAGTTCAATATTCGAATCGTTCAAATACATTCGGTTGTTATTGATCTCGATTAGCTTAAGGAGGTTTGCAATCTCGTTGTGTATTTCTTCTCGTGTCATAGTACCTCAAGTTGAAAAAAGGTGAAACAAAAATAGGTCTAAAAGCCCTGTTGCATTCTATAACGTTATTAATCGGTGTACATTTGCCCATACACTGAATTTTTTTGTCATGTTTGTTGAACCCAAGGTAGAGAAAGGCTGGATAGAAGTGATTTGCGGGTCTATGTTTTCAGGAAAAACAGAGGAACTCATCAGACGCATCAGACGGTCAAAGATTGCGAACCAAAACGTAGTCATCTTTAAACCGGCCATAGATGTGCGGTATGACGAACAAAAAGTAGTATCGCATAATGCAAACGCGGTGGAATCCATCCCGGTTAAGCATTCCAACGAAATCCTACATCTTGTTGGCAATGCCGATGTTGTGGGTATTGATGAGGCTCAATTCTTTGATTCGGATTTATCGAGTGTTTGTAACCAACTTGCAGAAAACAAGGTGCGGGTAATTATTGCCGGCCTGGATATGGACTTCAAAGGAAACCCTTTTGGCCCCATGCCTGCTCTTTTGTCCATGGCAGAATACGTAACCAAAGTACACGCCATTTGCATGCAATGTGGCGACATAGCCAGTTACACCTTTAAGAAGGTAAACAATGACCAGACGGTAGAGCTTGGAGAGCGCGACCTGTATGAGGCCAGATGCCGAACGTGTTTCAACGAGGGCATGGCCATCATCCGACAACAGTTAAAAATGGATCTTTAGTCTATCGTCGGCGTCTTCTTCTGCTCGTAGGAACACCCAAAACACCTAACAAACCTCTCACCAGTTCTCGTACCACCATCCGGGTTATGGGATGATTTGCAATAACCTCAAACGTTGATTTTTCAGGCCGTCTCTTAACCTTTTTCTTTCGTTCTTTCTTTTTTTCTTCGTCTGCCTCATCATCTAGCTCTTCGATCTTATTCGAGAGCATTTCATAGGCCGATTCCCGATCTATTTCTTCATTGTACTTCTCCACCAGCCCCGATGAATTCAGAATCTCTTTCTTTTCTTCCTCCGTAATGACGTCCATGCGTGATGACGGAGCAGTAAGCAGGGTATGAACCAACGGTGTTGGTATACCTTTTTCGTTTAACACGGTTATGATGGCCTCTCCGATTCCCAATTGAGTTAACAACTCGTCTGTTTTATAGAAATCAGTAATAGGGTAATTTTCCGCCGTCAGCTTGATCGCCTTTCTGTCTTTGGCGGTGAAAGCACGCAACGCATGTTGAATTTTCATTCCGAGTTGACTGAGTACTGCATCGGGCACATCGGTTGGGTTTTGTGTGCAAAAGAACAGTCCTACTCCTTTGGAGCGAATAAGCTTGACCATTGTTTCGATTTGGTCAAGAAGTGGTTTGCTCGCCTGATCAAAAATGAGATGTGCTTCATCAATAAAGATCACAAGTTCTGGTCTCCCTGTGTCGCCTTGTTCGGGCAATTGTTCGTACACTTCGGCCAGGAGACAGAGCATAAAGGTGCTGAACAATTTGGGTTTGGACTGGATATCATCAAGCCGGAGAATGTTTACATATCCCTTGCCCTCCTCATCAACTCTTCTTAAGTCGTCTATATCAAAGCTCTTTTCACCAAAAAAGCGATCCGCGCCCTGCTCTTCAATTTCGAGCAATCTCCTCATAATAGCTCCTACCGAGCTGGCGCTAACGTACCCATAGTCGCGTTCGATCTGTGCCTTTCCCTCATCTGAGATGTATTGAAGTACTTTTCTGAAGTCCTTTATATCGAGTAAAGGTAGGCGGTGATCATCGCAAAATTTAAATACGATGGCCACAATGCCTCCTTGTGTTTCGTTTAGTCCAAGTATTTTGGAGAGTAAAACGGGCCCAAACTCACTAATGGTTGCCCGAAGCCGTACTCCCTCCTGTTCGCTGATGGTGAGTAATTCCGTTGGATAGGATTGTGGTTTCCATGCCGTTCCAATCTTTTGATGTCGCTCGTCAATTTTACGATGATCGGTACCCGGTTTGGCAAGCCCACTCAGGTCGCCTTTGATGTCCATGAGCAATACGGGAACTCCGTTTTCCGACAAACGTTCAGCCAGGTTTTGAAGTGTTTTGGTCTTTCCGGTACCTGTTGCGCCTGCAATTAACCCATGACGGTTGAAGGTTTTCAGAGGTGCTCGTACCTGGTTTTCCTCAATCGCGCCTCCATCCAGCATACTGGTACCAAGTAAAACGCTATCACCTTCAAACTTATACCCCTTGTCAATTAAGGCGTAAAACTCCTCAAACTTGCTCATAACTCATCCATTTGACCTTATGGACGCAAAAATAGATGGATTTCCAGCTTAGGAAAAAGCTTCCGTCTGGAGGCCTAACTTTTCTTTTTAAATATCCAACGTTTGCGTTTGTACAGAAACAAAACTACTCCAAGAAGAATGAGAATTGGCCAAATGTAGGTGAGGAACAGCAGGAAATTCAAAATGGCATTCCATCCCGAATAGGACGCATTTGCCAGTTTCCCCCAAAATGTTGGTTTCTCGGTAAGAGGAGCGTTGTACTCCAGGTTTTGATAGAGGTATAAATTGATAGTGCTGTAGGCAATTCGATCGGAAAGGAACCGTAGCCTGCCCTCTTTCGATTCAATTTCTTCCCTTATTACGCGGATTTGATCTTCCACAGCCAGGATGTCCTTGATCTTGGTTGACTTCTTCAAAATTTCGATGTAGCGCTTTTCGACTTCTTTTTTGGTTCGAATTCGCGTTTGCAGATCATAATACTCCTCGCCCACATCCACAGCCGAGGTTCTTTTATAGTCAATATTCTTGATTCCAGATCCGGTTGTAATAGTCTCAACCAACTTATCGAAGTTCTCATTGGGGACCCTTATTTCCATGGTGTTGGATAACCTGGCGGACTCCTTTGTTTCGTTTTCCATTGATATGTAGCCATCGTATTTTCTGATCGCATCATAGAACGGATGTTTATCGCGGGCATAGTCTTCCAACTGAATACCGATGTTGCCCTTTTTGATAATCTTTTCGTTCGTTTTACGAATGGCCTTTTGCCTCACCTCCTGATTATACTTAACATCGGCTGCGTAGGTGGCATTGTTGGACACCCACCCAGTTTCTAAACCCTCTCCATCTTCTTTATAGGTAGACTGTGCTTCTTCGGGTTCGTAATCTTCCGTCGCTACTTCTTCGTCGTAACCATAGCTGTCGGCGACATAGTTCTCGCTTGTTTGGTCAGATCGATTCATGGCGCGATCGCACGAAATCATGAAACTCAGTAACAAGCACAAAAGGATAATCGATGATTTTTTCATATTCTTAGAATTATTGGTTTAATACGGGTAGCAGTGAGAAGGTAAATCAGTATACCATGCTTCTGTTCCAACAGAGTTCTTCTGCCGTACTTTTTTGCTCGATGACGCCTACATCATATAGTGTATTCACCACGTTGTTGATCATCTTTTTTGATATAAAGATATCTTGCTCCCACTCCGTTTTGTTGAACCAGTTTTTCGCATCCGCCATAGTTAAGCCATAGTTTTGGGCAATACGCTCTTCTGCGGCAGCATCACCCATAAAGTGACGACATTTCTTTCTGATTACCCAAAGCAGGTTCCAAATCATATTGGGATGTTTGATCAGTACTTCCTGTCGAACGGCAATAACAAAGCATGGCCAGGGTGTGACCGTTTCGCCAATACGTTTTAAACGTCCCTGATCTACCATTGGTTTTGTGGTAAATTTCTCCCACAACAGGATATCGGCCTTATTGGTATTGAGTGCCTCAATGGCACCTTCGAAATTCCCAACCTCAACGAACTGTTCGGGTTGGAGTTTAAGGCCTCTGTTTTGAGCCTCAACCGACGCCATCAGGTGCGAACCACTTCCATAGCGACTTATGGCGAATGAAACTTCTGAAAGGCTCGTTTCGGCGGTAACCGTAGAATTTGCTCCCGTATGAATGCCCCAGATAAGTGGTGATTTTACGAACTTCTGGACAATCAAACTGGGGTTTCCCTTGATTATATCTGCCACAATGCCTTCGGTAAGTACAACCGCCATGTCTAACTCTCCGTTTCGGAGTTTAGCGTTCATAGCACCCGTACCTCCACCTACATCTTCCCACTCTACGTCAATGCCAATGTTTGCAAAGCTTCCATCGTTTATGGCCAGATGCCAGGGATAGTTAAAATGCTCAGGGACTCCACCGATTCTGATGCGCATGGTATTTTTTCCTTGCAAGGTAACCAAATTTAGGATTTCAAATTGCGACATCGTACTTTTGGTTTTCCAAAAACACAAACATTATGAATTATCAAGTTGACCCAATTGACCATCAATTTCTTTCAAGTGCATCTCATGAAGAACGCTTAAGCTTTTACCGTAAAACATATGCCCACGTAGCAGGTGCCTTTCTGGTATTTTTAATTTTGGAAGCTATTTTTCTCAGTAGTGAAGCCATCATTGGGCTTGGCATGCGCATTACTCAGGGATATACCTGGTTAATTGTTCTGGGGCTATTTATGCTGGTTACCACACAGGCGGAAAAAATTGTGGCTCGCACCACTGACGTTCGGAAACAATACGCGGGTTTCTTCTTATATATTCTGGCAGAAGCCTTCATCTTTGTGCCGCTTCTATACATTGCTCTTCAGATTCTGGGCACAGAGGTTCTGGGACAGGCATTTGTGGTTACGATTGCCCTGTTTGCCGGATTGTCGGCTGTTGTACTCATTACTAAAAAGGACTTTTCCTTTATGCGGAGCATTATTGTTATTGCCGGACTCATTGCTATGGGACTAATTGTTGCCGGTATAGCCTTTGGTTTTACGTTAGGCCTTTGGTTTAGCGCCGCAATGGTACTGCTTGCAGCCGGTTCTATCCTGTACCAAACATCGAACATGGTTCACCGATACGAAAAGAGTCAACACGTGTTGGCTGCTCTCGGTTTGTTTGCCTCTTTTATGCTTTTGTTGTGGTACGTAATCCGTATCTTCCTAAGCAGAGATTAACCTACAGCTAAGGTGATTACCACCGCCGTTCCTTCCTCGAGGTCGTGTATGGCCAGGGTATTTCCCGGATGTTCCTGATTTAGAATGTTTAGCCGATCGGTTATAACCTGAATGGCTGCTGATTCGTGGCTTTTGCTCTTATCCTTAGCTCGTTGTTCAGCGGCTTTTCGTCCGATACCATTGTCGGTGATTGAACAAACCAGTTTGTCTCCGTGCTGTTCAAACCGCAGTTCAATACGGCCCTTGTCTCCCAAATCAGGCAAACCGTGTTTAATCGAATTTTCGATAAAGGGTTGAAGCATCATTGGCGGGATATAAAGGTTCTCGGGGTTAACATCTTCGCCGTGTGATATGGCAAAGTCAAACGCAGGTTTACGTGTCAGCTGCTCGAGCTCCATATAGTTTCTGAGCGTGATAATTTCATCAGAGAGCGTAATAGACTCAACCCTCGAATTTTGCAAGGTTAAGCGCATAAGTTTGGCAAATTTCTGTAGGTATTTTCTGGCATCCTGGTGGTTTTCCAAGGCTACCAACGACTGGATTGAATTAAGTGCGTTGAACAGGAAATGTGGGTTCATTTGAAGCCTCAATGCCTTTTGTTCGAGTTCGATCAGTTCTTTTTCGAGTATTAGCTTCTCCCGCTCTCGTCTGCCCTTCAACTTTATTCTTCGGATGTATAAGAGAATGATGGTGGCGACAATAAGGAACGGCACCAGCCACTTTAGTAGTTTAAACCACCACATCTGCCAAAAAGGGGCGTGAATGGAGAACGCCCATTCGCCAACCTCGCTCTCAACGCCCTGAACGGAAATGCTTCGATACATGAGCGTATAATCTCCGGGGGGCAGATTAGAATAAATGGCATCTTGTTTTGATGTTGGCCGAATCCAGTCGTCGTCAAATCCCTGTAGTTTCCATTGGTACATAATTTTGGTTGGGCTATTCAGATCGATCCCTACAAACGAAAAACTCAGGTGATTCTGATCATAAGGAAATATTGGGCGTGATCGGAGCTCGTTCCAGGCAACAGGTTCGTACTCAAATCGTCCGGTTCGGAGTCGTTCGTAAAAAAGGTCTATGTTATCAAGCCAGATTTTTGGTGGAGTTGTATTCACCTCCAATACATTAGGATTGTACTGGGTGAGTCCGTTGATGGTTCCAAACCACACATTGCCCTGGCGATCGCAGAACGAGGCATTTTGGCAGGTTTCGATGCCTAGAAAACCTTCTGCCACGCCGTAGAAGTCTACTTCAATAACATCTCCGGTTTCATTCACTTTTAATTTTTCGAGGCCCTGCTCATGTCCTACATACAAACTACCCTGAAGGTCAAACTCGAGCAGATAGAGGTTGTTCGATCGCAGTTCATCCTCAACGAGTGTCATTAGTTCTCCAGAGTTTTGATTATAACGCACCAAACCGGAGGAAGTAGCCATCCACACCAGCGAGTCACGGCTTCTAATGGCGCGGATATTCGAATACTTAAGATCTATATCGCTTACTACAATCTCAGCACCTCCGTTAACTAT
>JAEPQQ010000004.1:0-8255 GCA_017640445.1 Bacteroidia bacterium
CTTGTTTGGATCAACATCGTCAGGCGTGCCCTGAAGGAAGATCAAGGTGGTTTCCTTGAGGCGTTTTCCAACATTCCATAAAATGTACAGGGTGATCAACAGAGACAGTATGGGGTCGAGGTAAACAACGTTTTTGAACTGAAGCACAATGGCAACAATCAGGATGGCTACCCAACCCAAAACGTCTTCAAGCAGGTGCCACGATACCACGCGTTCGTTGAGCGTTTTTCCCCCACTAAGCCGCCAGGCAGCATATCCATTTACGGCAATTCCAACAAACGCAAACAGCATCATGCCCATGGCGTTGGAGGTTTCGGGTTCCATAAGACGACCTATGGCTTCATAAATAACAAACGCCGAACTCGCAATCAGTACCAAAGAGGTAAGAGCTGCTCCAAGAAGCGAAAACCTCGCATAACCAAACGAGAACTTTTTATCAGGACGTTGCGTCGATTTTTGGTGGAGGTACCAGGCCACCCCAAGGGCAAAACTGTCGCCCAGGTCATGAACCGCATCCGATATAATCGCAATGCTGTTCACATAGGCGCCACCAATGAATTCCACAACGGTAAAACCGAGATTAAGAAGGAAGGCAACTTTTAGATTCTTGCCCGATTGGTTATGGTGGTGTTCGTGTCCCATCTAAACAGGCTCCAAAGGTTTATGCGGTAACGAAGGGAGTATAACTTCGATTGTATCTTGCGAATGGATCATACCCGATTGCTCGACAACAGCCATCACGCCCGCTTTGCGAATCAGGTTACCATCTTTATCCCGATCAAGAACGGCCTGCATCAAACCGGGTTGAATACCATCAAGTTGCTTACAAGGGTTTCGAAGACCTGTAATTCTGATATGTGCCACCTCCCCAATTTTGAGTACGGTGTTCTCGGGTAAGCCAAGTAAGTCGATGCCCTTGGTGGTTATATTCTCGCCCATTTGACCGGGTGCGATATCAAATCCCTTAAGCCTTAGCTCATCCAACAACTCGTTATGAATCAAGTGTACCTGCCGGAGATTGGGTTTATTAAAAAACTTGGCGAGTCTTGAGAGGTGTTGAACCGTTTTTCCAGCATGTGCATCGCCTTCCACACCCAATCCCTCTAAAAGTTGCATGGTGCTACATACATACTTTTTCATGGTATGTGTGGCACTTTTGCTTAACGAAAAAACCAGTTTATCAGGCATAATAATGGCGAAAGAAGGCAGATCAAAATTCCGATGCAGATCATCGTTTCAACACCTCAGTTTTCATGTTCTTTAGTGCCCGGTTAGGGAATCGAAAGAAGCACTTTTTGCCATCGGAATAATGTGTTGGTAAAGGTAGAAAAAAACAACGAGTTACGCTTGACGTAGGCAGGAGCAAAGATAAAATACCAAAATAAATAATTGAAAATGAGACACTTGTAAGTTTTTTTCAAAGTTTCGTGCAACCTGAATAGCGGCGTAAAGACTAAAAGATAAATACTCACAAAGGCAAAATACTTAATACATTTATGAAGAAATCATTGGCAAAGAGATTGGGTTTACCAGGTAAAGCTTTTCTCACCTTATTCGCCCTGGTGGCTGGTATATTTACCGCCCAGTCAACGGCACAAACGAAGGGCTGCGTTAAAGCAGATTTCGACTTCGCTGTTGACAACTCAACCAACACCGTAAAATTTGAAGCACGAACCTCCAGCAATGCACTGTTGGTGGTTTGGGATTTTGGTGACGGTGACTCGGCACGGGGAAAGAATGTGAAACATAAGTACGACACCACTGGCTACTACAAAGTATGTCTCACGGCGTATGCTTATGATTCAGCAAAAAAGACAAGGTGCTCTACCACGGTATGTAAGCGAGTAGTAGTAAGCGGTTGCACACTTAAAGCAGACTTCGATTTCAAGGTAAGCGACCTTTCGGTGGCCCTGGAAGGCAAGTCAAACAGTAAAAATGCAGTCTATGGCTGGGCTTTCGGAGATGGAAATTACGGACGAGGAAAAACAACCAAACACACATTCAAAAAGGAAGACACCTATACCATTTGCGTAATTGTTAAAGATACGGTTACGGGTTGTGTTTCAAGAGCATGTAAGAAAGTCAAGGTAGAGGACCCGTGTAACCTAAAGGTTGACTTCGACCTTCGAAAAGACGACTTGTCTGTCAAACTGGAAGCAAAATCTAATAGCAAAACTACCGTATATGGTTGGACGTTTGGAGATGGGAATTCAGCACGCGGTCAGCAGGTAAAACACACCTACAAGAAAGAGGGTAAATACACCATTTGTTTGATTGCAAAAGACACGGCTACCGGCTGTGTAGCGCGGAAGTGCGTTGATGTCAAAGTAGAAGATTCGTGTACGTTAAGGGTTGATTTCGATCTTCGAAAAGATGGCCTTGACATAAAAGTTGCAGGTAAGTCAAACAGCAAAACAACTGTTTATGGTTGGACATTCGGTGACGGAAATTCAGCACGCGGACAAGAGGTAAAACACAGTTATAAGAAAGAGGGAAAGTACACCGTTTGCCTCATTGCAAAAGACACGGTTACCGGCTGTGTAGCACGCAAATGTGTTGAAATTAAGGTAGAAAAGCCATGTAAACTTGAGGTAGACTTTGAATACCGTCAGGATGGTAATGACTTCAAATTCAGAGCCAAGGCAAGTGATACAAGCACTCGTTTCGCCTGGAGTTTTGGCGATGGCACAACCGCTACGGGCAAGGAAGTAAAACACAGCTACAAAAAGCCGGGTGTTTATACTGTTTGCGTGAAAGCTTATTCCAAATCAGGTTGTAAAACCGAAAAGTGCAAACGCGTGGAAATCAAAAGAGATACCTGTTCGCTTCAGGCCGATTTCAAGTTTGAAGTTGATGGTAAAAAAATTCGGGTAAAAGCAAAAGCCAATGAGAGCGATGTGTTGTACTACTGGTCGTGGGGCGATGGTACTTCCGAACACGGACAAACGGCACGTCATCGCTATAAAAAGTACGGCGTTTATGAAGTATGCCTGATTGTTTTTAATCCTAAAACCAAGTGTAAGGTGTGCATCTGTAAGAAGGTGGTAATTGAGAAACCTTGCCGATTGCGTGCCGACTTTAGATATGGTGTAAACAACAGTACCGTTCGTTTTAAAGCGAGAAGCAACAGCAAGAATACGGTATATGGTTGGGTGTTTGGCGATGGCTCAAGTCAACGAGGAAACCCGGTGAAACACACCTATGCAAAGCCCGGGGTTTATAAGATCACACTTATTGCCAAGGATACAGCAACCGGTTGTGTGGTAACCGTTGAAAAACGAATTATCATCAACCCAAAGGCTCGTAAGAGCAGCCTGGCTCCACTACCTCCAACGTCGCAAACCAGTTCGAGTTCTGCAACCAGCAGTGTACAAGAACTAAGCGTTCCTGACAATGACTGGACAGCAACGGTATACCCGGTGCCGTCTGCCAACCAGGTAGGGTTCACCGCTAACAAGACGTTAAACTCGGTAACCATATATAATGCCTCCGGAAATGAAATACTCAGTTCTGAACTCAAACAGAACGAACGAATTGATATATCTACACTACCTACAGGCTACTATTTCGCTCATGTTACAGCGTTAGATGGTAGCGTGAAAATTGTAAAGTTCGCTAAGAACTAATTTGACTACTGAACAAAAAAACCCCGGAGAAGAATCTCTGGGGTTTTTTTATGTCTAAACCTTTTCGGGCTTACATGGGGTGACAGTGGAAGTTAATCGTTTTGGTCTCCCGGGTTCCGGCATGATCCGTTAATGCTTCGATTTTTAATTGCATGTTACTATGATGCATTACATTGTTTACCCAATGCTCATGAATATGAAACATTTTCCCATCCATGTGTTCGTGTTTGTTAAAAACTACGGTGTCGCTGTGTGAGGTGTTGATGATGCTTATTTCATAACCATGCATGTCATTTTCGAACGAAATCATTCCGTTTATCGCAACGGTATCGCCAGCGCTATAGGTAGCTCCGGCTGCAGGGTCAGCAAAGTTAAACATAACCACTGGTGTTTCAGGTTCTGGTAGAGGTTCTTCATCTTCTTTGCATGATGAGATTACAGATAAAAGAAGAGTAAGAGCAATTAGATATTTAAATTTTGATGTGTTCATGTTGTTACTTTTTTGATGTTAATAGATATAATAATTGAAGGTTAGCAAGGTGTATTGGTTTCGTATATCCATCGGATAAAGAGTGATGCATTGGCTGCTGTGCGTACATGCGAACACCAAAGCGTTGCGTGTACACCGACAAACCAGCAATTGCTGATATTAGCTGTATTCCACTTAGTGCGTTAACGGTTTCGGTTGACGCATACGTTAAATCCTTTGCCCGATGAAGCTGTGCTATGCCAAGTTGTGGAATGACACTGATTCGCTCGCGTTTTATTCGATAGAAGACAACCGTATTAGAAGCTACTTCATTGCCAAATCGATAGTCGTTGGTATTTGCAGTGTTCGCCAGAAGGTTCACTTCAGTGGTAACACCAATGTTGTACCTACGCCAGGTAATCTGATTGTTTATCTCAAAACCATAGCCACCTGTACCGGGTTGTAAATTCGGTAAAACGGTTGATGTGTTTTCATCCTGCTTTCCCGTTGGAAGATTTAAACTTCCTCCAGAAAGCCATCGGAATTGCTTGACCGACATTGAGTTACCGCGCTGAATCAATGTATACATAGCTTGTAGGCGAACATCGCCGAGTCCATTTACACGATAGTCGCTGGTGGGGCTTACAACTGAATTTACCTTGAAAGGAACAAACCCGGAAACAAGCAGACGATCATTTATATAGAAACGCCCCCAGGCGATTACCGTCCGAAACTTATCGAGCGACAATTCGTCGTTTTCGTTTTCGAATAAGGCGGGATGCGTGGTTTCGAAGCTATTGTATTGATAGCTCAACCCAACAAAATGGTTCTTTTGAAGCGGAATGTATCCAAACCCCATTCCGCCAGCCGAGCACCCACATGCATCACACGCCAGGGTATTGCCTGCAATACAGACAAATACCACAGAAAGGATGAAGTTCTTCATCTGTTTCGTGTTTTATGTTGTACTTATGAAATTGGTTAGCCTGTAGGAACTGGTCTAAGCTCTTGGTGGCTGAAAAATGGTATACGGGGGTTGTTCTAGCACCGCGTATTTTTTGAAGGAAGTTGGTTTTTCGAGCTGATGGGCAAAGCCGTGATCACCTACTAGTGGAACCAGGAAAACGAGGACTTTGGATTCGACCTCAATCACCGGATCTGGCTGTGTGTCTTCCATTTTCTTTTGTAAAACACAATGCCCGGCACAATCTGAGTTTACCACCTCACGCTCCTCACACAGTTCCTTTACGATGTAGTCGTTTTGAATTTGGAACCATGCTAAAATACCCAGGTTCATTAAGAAGCCCGAGCAAAGGATAAGACAAAGCCCAATGGAGATGGTGCGTTTCAACGTTTCAAAGGTATGACCTAATCAAAACATAGTAAAGCGGATTGACGAATATCAGCAATTCCATGACAGCAATATGCCAGTTCGACATTGCGTTGACATGTATAGATGCCTATAGACGTATATTTGTTTAACTTACAACTCTTAGTATGACTCGATTTTTGATCATTTGCACTGCACTTTTCGTGTTTGTAACCGGGTGTCAGGATGATGACGGAACGCCACCTGTGATTACTGATCCGGGAAATACCGAATTGTATTTTCCAGAAACCGGAAGTTCAGATTGGGAAACCATTTCACCATCCGAACTTGGATGGGATACTTCTAAAATTGAAGCACTCTTGTCCTTTCTCGATCAGGGGGATACCCGGGCCTTTATGGTTCTGAAGAATGGGAAAATCGTTCTCGAACACTACGCGGGTAAGGACCTCCTAAACCTGGGAGACTTTGGTCGCGAATCTCAGTGGTACTGGGCATCGGCCGGAAAAACCCTCACAGCCTTTTTAGTTGGACAGGCGCAGGAAGACGGCTACCTCGACATTATGAATCCAACGTCAGACTATTTAGGGAAATGGACGGAGTTGATCGAAACAAAGGAAAACAAGATTACAGTTCGCCATCAACTAACCATGACTTCGGGATTGGACGACTCCGGTAACTCCGACTGTACCGATAAGAACTGCCTCACCTATAAGGAAGACGCCGGTCAACGATGGGCCTATCACAATGCACCCTACACGCTGTTAGACAGCGTGATTCAACACTCGACCCAACAAAGCTTCGATAACTATTTCAATAAGCGTTTACGCGATCCAATTGGAATGGAAGGGGCCTGGAGATACTTAAACTACAACCATGTCTATTTCAGCAATGCACGGTCAATGGCCAGATTTGGTTTGTTGGTGTTGAACAAGGGTAAGTGGAAAGACACACCCATATTAGCCGACAAGCAGTTTTTTGACCAAATGGTTAGTACATCTCAGGGGTTGAACAAGTCGTATGGTTATTTGTGGTGGCTAAATGGAAAGGAATCACACCGACTACCCGGGTTGCAGATCAATTTCCCAGGGCCGATCACTAAGAACGCACCCAATGACATGGTTGCCGCTATGGGCAAAAATGGCCAGCTCTTAAATATTGTTCCAAGTCAGAACCTGGTTGTACTTCGATTGGGCGACAACCCCGATATTTCGTTGGTGCCAACCCGGTTCCAAAACGATCTTTGGGAAAAACTAAACGACGTTATTCAATAGTTGTTTGCGCATCGTAGATTTGCGCTGTGACAACCGATCCCATATTAAACCCCACAATTGAGGTAGGAAGCTTTGTTTGGATGGAGCCTGTAACAACACTTACCGACTTTCTGGTTGCTATTGTTTGTTGGGTATCGTACTTCCTGATTACAAGAATAAACAACCCTGGTTCAGAAGCTTTTCCCTGGTTTAAGCGGTACTTCCTCATTTTTGCAATTGGCATGACCAGTGCTGCCTGGTTGGGACACGGTTTACAGGCATACGTTACACCCGAGTTTAAAGCCATTGGTTGGATATGCGGTGCAACAGGGTTGATGTTTCTTCAATTCGGCAGTTTTCAATTGATAAAGTCTAATTTGAAACCAGGCCTGAGAAAGGCCTTGCAAGTGGTGTTCGTTGCCCAATGGCTCACCGCCGTTGGTTTCATGTTGTATCGACTTAATATTGGTATTGTAGAGGCGTTTAAAGTGACCCAGATAAACTCAGTTGTTGCCCTTATTGTGTTGGTACTACCCATGCATATTTATGCGTATAAGGTGGTAAAGATTTCGGGCAGCAAATTAGTAATTGGAGCCCTGGCATACAGTGCCATACCCGGATTGGTTTATTCGAATCAAATTAGCATCAGTAGGTGGTTTAACTACCATGATATAAGTCATGTGTTGATGGCCATCTTTATGTCGTTTATGTTCTATGGTCTGTATTCCATTGTGGCTGCCAGTCCTGAATCCTAGATGATTGTTATCAATGCAGCGGTTTTGGTTGCGGCTTTTTGTAGTTTTGCCAAAAAAATAATCGCATGACAGCAAAATATTGGGTTATTCTATTGTCAAGCCTGGCGGTAATCATGATCATAGAAAAGATCATAGCCATCCGCAGAAACGTAAACACCTATACGTTCTCCGACTTCATGGCAAACCTGTCTTGTGGTATTCTCGAACGTGTATTTGCCTTTTTCTGGTATTACATATTCTACATTGCTGCCTTCTGGGTGTTTGAACATGTTGCTTTATGGGGGATTCCGTCAAATCCATTCACCTGGTTCATAGGGTTGTTGGTGGCCGACTTTTTTGCCTACTGGCATCATCGATTGAGTCATGAAATCAATTTCTTGTGGGCGGCACATATCGTGCATCATCAAAGTGAAGACGTCAATATTTCAACCGTTTTTAGAGTGTCGTTCTTTGCGGTGATCAACCGGTCGTTCTTCTTCATTTGGATGCCTGTTTTAGGCTTCCATCCTGACCTTGCATTGTCAACTATCTTGTTTGTTGGAGCCTTCCAGTTTGTAACACACAGCCGTTTGGTAGGAAAGTTGGGCGTGTTGGAACACATTTTCTCTACGCCGTCAAACCATCGGGTGCACCACGCTCGAAACGAAAAATACATTGACCATAACTATGGCCATGTGTTTATGTTTTGGGATAAAATGTTTGGAACGTATCAGGCAGAAGAAGAGGAGCCCGACTATGGTATTACCACAGGGTTTGAAAGTGAAAACGCATATAATTCAAACTTCTTTTACTGGAAAGACCTGTTCAAACGTGCAAGCATGGCCT
>JAEPQQ010000004.1:8265-14203 GCA_017640445.1 Bacteroidia bacterium
TTTTAAAGACAAGGTGAAGCTCTTTTTTGCAAAGCCTGAATGGACACCGAAAGACGTAGGTTATCTGCCCAATCAATTCAAAACCGACGAGAAAGGAAACCGACTACCACATGTAACCCCAATGAAGAAGTCGTTCGGAGTATACATGCTTATTAACAGCCTTCTGAGTCTTGTGATGTTCGTTTCTATGTTTGCCATGGTGGAGGATCCTAAAAGGGTCTTATTCCGCGATTTGATCGACAACAAACACTTGTTGGTATTGGTGCTGGTAATTCTGTTCTCTGTTCTGACCCACGGATTGGTATTGGATAACAAACGTGGATCAAAACTTATAGATACATTGCGTCTTGCGTGTATTGCCGTTGCTTTACCTTTTGTTTATTCCGGAATGGTAGGCCCATGGTTTAACCCGGCTGTATGGATTTACTGTGCGGTAATGGTTGTTTGGTTATGGCTCGGTAGGGAAAACCATGTATTACAATCCGGGTACGTCAAAACCCAGGCTGTCGGATAAATAACGAGCAGTATACTGTTTAATCGATACCGATAACGGAATGTCTTCCAACGGGGTATCTGTATCGTCAGTCTTTTCAATTTCAATGGCCTCCAATACGTCTTCGCCTTTGATAATGTGGCCAAAGATCATATAGTTTCCATCTAATCCAGGAAGTCCTTGTTCCTTACATACTACATAAAACTGGCATGCATTTGAACGCTTTTCTGGGTTGTTGTCGCGTCCCATTCCAAGAGCACCATACGAGTGCCCAATGGTGTCTACAAACTCAGGATCCAACAGGTAGGGCGAGTTTTCAAAGTAACTGGGCGAGTCGGGACAACCACCTTGAATTACAAAGTTTCGGACTACGCGATTAACCGTAAACTGGTCATAATGCCCGGCCTCCGCAAGTTCGATAAACTTGGCTTTGTGAACAGGCGTTTGATCGTATAACCAGAAGTACATATCTCCTACTCGTGTGTGTACATGGGCTATGGGATACGTCTTCTCTACAGGCTCTTCAGCCGATGAAGTATCGTTGTCTTTACAACCATGAGAAAGAATCAAAATACCAAGAAAGGCCAGAAGCGTGTAAAGTTTCATAAATGCAAAGATTGGCAAGTTTGTGACTTTACCAAAAAGCGGGAATCGTTGTATTATTGAGCCGTGAAAACTCGGATACTTTTTGTTTGTCTTGGTAATATTTGTCGTTCTCCAATGGCAGAGGGCTTGTTCATACACCTTTTAAAAGAACGTGGCCTGCAGGACCGTTACGAGGTTGACTCAGCTGGAACAGCCGGTTACCATATTGGTTCTAAACCCGACGAGCGTATGATCTCAACCGCAAGAAGTCATGGTGTTGAACTCCCAAGTAGGGCACGCCAATTTGTTTCATCCGATTTTGATGAGTTTGATTTTATAGTGGCAATGGACCAATCCAATTTACGAAACATCCTAGCTGTGTCAGAGTCAAACCAATACCGCGCTAAGGTGTTAAAGATGAGAGATTTTGATACCGTAGATGAGGGAGGAGATGTACCAGATCCATATTACGGTGGCATGAACGGTTTCGAAGAAGTCTACAACATGCTTTTAGACTGTAATCAGAACTTCCTTGATCATTTGGAAAATGCACATGAATAAGATAAAGCAACTACTGGCCATTTGTTCTATACTTGGCCTGTATACAACGGCAGTAGCCCAGAAAACCAACCCATCGTCGGAGATACTTCAGGATTTGCACCGACTGAAAAACACAAGTAAAGTGTTATACATAGCGGCGCATCCGGATGATGAAAATACCCGGTTAATCAGTTACTTAACCCAGGTAGAAAAAGCAAATGTATCCTACCTCAGCCTTACCCGTGGAGATGGCGGGCAAAACCTTATTGGAACTGAGATAGGCGAAGAACTCGGATTGATACGAACCCAGGAACTTGTAGCAGCCCGACGCGTTGATGGTGGACGGCAGTATTTTACCCGGGCCGTTGACTTTGGTTACTCAAAAACCCCTGAAGAAACCTTTAATTTTTGGGATAAGGAACAAGTATTGGCCGACGTAGTATGGGTAATTCGGCAGGTACAGCCCGACATCATAATTACTCGATTTTCGCCAGAGGTAAACCCCGCCAGACCAACGCATGGTCATCATACTGCCTCTGCACAGTTGGCGTTGGAAGCGTTCACAGTTGCCGCCGACCCCAATCGATATACAGATCAGCTTGAGCATGTAAAACCATGGCAAACAAAGAAGATTTACTGGAACACCAGTTATTGGTTCTATGGCACCGTGGAGAAGATGGACAAACAAGTGGCAAAAGCCCCCGACCAGTATCTGAAAATTGACGTGAATCAATACATTCCTCTTCTTGGTAAAAGCGGTTCAGACATATCTGCCATGAGCAGAAGTCAGCATAAGAGCCAGGGTTTTGGGAGTTCCCCGGTTCTACAGGAACAATGGGAGTACCTTCAGGTATTGGACGGAACAACCGCACCACCACGGCTGTTTGACGAACTGCCGGTTACATGGAAAGACGCTGCTAACAGCGCTGCGGTTGACAAAGCCATTTCAAAGGTGATGAAGGGTTTTGATGTAGAGGATCCTTCTAAATCAGTGGAAGATCTGTTCAATGTGAGAGATCAGATTGAAGCGGTGGACGATGAGCATTTGAAGGCGCGCAAGCTTGAAGAGGTTAATGAAATTATACTAAAGTGTCTGGGGTTCAGGGCTACGGCTTTTACCAAAGAAAAACGAGTAACAGCAGGTCAGAAAATTGAATCGAAGTTGGAAGTTCTAACGAGTGCCAAGGGAGTGATTCTGAAGGAATACAGCAATGGCCCCAATGGCGACAAGTCGCCGAACTACCACGAACTCATTGATAATGTGAATACACTTACCCTTAACTGGACCGTACCGGAAGATGCTTCAAGCCAGCCATATTGGTTGCGCAACGATGCACAGAATGGCATGTATGTGGTGAACGATCTACTAAACATTGGAAAACCAGGACTTGAGTACCCGTTTAACACTACGTTAAAGTTGGAAGTTGGATCACATGAATTGATCGTAAAAGTGCCACTCCTGCACAGCCATACAGACCCTGTGAAGGGTCAGGTAATTCAGCCTTTACTGGTTACGCCCAAGGCTATGATGAACCTGGCTAAGAATGTGTACGTGTTTACGCAAGGCAAGTCAAAAATCATAGACCTGGAAGTGGTTTCAGGGTCAGACAACCTTGAAGGGTATGCCGAGTTGTTGGTGCCTGATGGCTGGAAGGTAGAGCCGTCTTTTTACAAGACAGAGTTCAAAAAAAGAGGCGATATAAAGCACTTTAGTTACACTGTAACGCCACCTGAGGGTCAGGAAGAAGCTCGAATCAGAGCCATATTCAAGGACGATTCTGACGTATTTAGCATGGGGGTGCACCAACTTGATTACGATCACATTCCAAATCTGGCGGTGTTTCCTTCCGCTTCATCCAAAGTAGTAAGCATTGATCTGAAAAAAGAAGGAGAACGCGTGGCGTACATAATGGGGGCAGGAGACAAGGTGCCTGCGAGCATCCGCGAAATGGGTTATGCGGTTGACGAGATTAGCATTAACGACGTTTTACAGAACGACCTCAGCACATACGATGCAGTGGTGTTGGGCATACGAGCCTTAAACACAATTGACAACATCGGTTCTACAAACGATGTATTATCGGCATACGTGGAGAAGGGTGGAAACCTCATCATGCAGTACAATACAAGCCATCGGCTTAAGGCGCAACCACTCGGACCGGCGGTTATTAAACTTTCGAGAAACCGTGTTACCGAAGAAGATGCCAAGGTAGACTTTGTTTTACCTCAACACCGGGTTCTAAACACACCAAATAAGATTACTACCGCAGATTTTGACGGTTGGGTTCAGGAGCGCGGGTTGTACTTTCCCTCCGAGTGGGATAAAGAGATGGAAGCCATATTATCCATGCACGATACCGGTGAAGAAGCTAAGCTCGGAAGCCTTTTGGTGGGCAAACACGGAGATGGGTACATTGTTTATACAGGCTTGTCCTTTTTTCGGGAAGTGCCGGCTGGTGTGCCCGGAGCCTATCGGCTACTGGCCAATATTTTGAGTCTGTAACGGCAACATGTTTGCTTCAAATGCGTTACTCAAGTAAGAACTAAAACCACTTGAAACAAAAACGCCTACTCTCACAACGACACCCGTTGTTCTACCACCTTTCGGTGAGCGAAAAGCGATTTAGAAGGAAGCTTGCATGGTTGTTAGACAACAAACGGTATACCACCCAACGAAGCTCTGACAAACTACCGTTCAGAGTGAAAAAACATCAGTCGAAACTGATCAAGAAGTTAGGAGATTCCGATGTTCAACTTCAACACAACAAAGTGGACAACCTAAGTATTGTGGTAGGCTGCTTGAATGGAGCACTGCTAAGGCCCGGCGAAACATTCAGCTTTTATAAACTGGTAGGGAAACCAACCGCAAAGCGAGGGTTTAAGATGGGCATGGAACTCTCCAATGGAGTGCCACGACCTGGCATTGGAGGAGGAATTTGCCAAAGTACCAATTTGCTACACTGGTTAGCGCTGCATTCGCCACTAACCATTTCAGAGCGCCATCATCACAGCATTGATCCCTTTCCCGACGATGGACGAGTATTGCCATGGGCGAGTGGTGCAGCCGTTTTTTACAATTACCTCGATTTTCAGTTAACCAATAATACCCAGTGGACGTTTCAGCTTAACTTGTGGTTAACCAATACCTTATTGGAAGGGGAGATTCGCGTAAGTGAAGAACTGGATTTTGCCTATCATGTGTTTGAACGTGATCACAGGTTTTTAAAGCGAGGAAGTACGTTTTATCGAAGCAATGAGATCTGGCGGAAAAAGATCGCTAAGTTTCGGGGCGGAGAGTTATTGGACCAAGAGTGTATTGCAAAGAACTTCGGGCGGGTAATGTATGAACCACTTGAATACGAAGAAGAGGTTACCTTTTAAGCAACAATGGTATTAATGGGTGTACATCGGTTTATGCGAGTTATTCTGGTTTCCTTTCTTTTACTGTGCAACGTGCTGGTATCGGCTCAGGATACGCTGTTTTATGATACGTTGATTCGCAATGAGGCCGGTGAGTTTCTAAACATACGTTACACATCAGAGATTACCGGAATAGAAGAAAAACTGTGCCTGAAAAGAGGTGTGTGGGATTTTTATGGGGCTGGGGGAGAACTATACAAACGCGCCACCTACAAAGCACTGGCCAAACAGCAAACATCAGTTTTGGAGGGAACCACCTATTATTTTGATGAAGAAGGAGATACCGTATTAATCCGGGAATACCACAACAACACGCCGGTACGCGATGTGGCCAAACGCGAAGTGGTGATCATAGAAGGGTCCGTACTACTCGATGTTCAGAAAGAATATGGTGAGTTCGTATTGTTTGAGCACCTCGACCGACATAAGTCTTCCCGTATTCAAAGCGAATACAGTAACCTAAGAGCCTCCAATGAGTTAGCGTACTATCTACCTACGGAAGAACGTCTGAAGAGTGAGCATTTGCTGGATACGGCTGCTTTCTGGCCCAACCATCCCAGAAACCACATATCCAATCCAATGTTCGAACATCACCCCAGGTTGCAACGGTCCACTGCCTCAATTCGTGATGAAGTGACGGGCTGGGAGCCCGCTTCTCCTACTCCGGATTTTTATTACTCGGAAGACTGTAAATCGGGCACTGGATGTTTAGGTTTCCGTGTATACAGCCTGGTAAAAGACATCGAGTATTTGCAAAACCGGCTTGTGAAACCTTTAAAGAAAGACAGTTTTTACTGCTTCTCGCTCTATGTTAAACTTGCTAATCAGTGCGGTTATACCAGCAACGGACTTGGTATCCACTTCAGTAAGAAGCCAATCAAGGACCTTAGCGAGGTGATA
>JAEPQQ010000004.1:14213-49265 GCA_017640445.1 Bacteroidia bacterium
AAACCCAATCTGCTGCTCAACGAAAACTACCTGCCGTACAAAACCCGATGGATGTTGCTAAAATGCACGTACAAAGCCAGGGGAGGGGAAAAATATGCAACCATTGGGAGTTTTAAGAAGTTAAACGAAATAGCCCTGACCCCGGTGAATGGGTATGCCACAGAAGCGTATTACATCATTGATGATGTTAGTTTAGTTCCAGTGCAGGATTCTACGCTGTGCAACTGCAACCTTGATGTGGTGCCGGCTTCACCTGTGTTAACGTTTTACGATACACTGGTAAACGATACCGGGTGGATACAAAAGCCCCACGAAGGTTATACCTTCGTTTTGGACAATGTATACTTCAACAACGACAAATTCGACCTGCTTCCTGAGTCGCGCGGAAGCCTGGCACGTCTACTTCAGCTCCTGAATCGGTTTCCCGCTATGGAAATAGAAATAAGTGGTCACACAAGTAACGTAGGTGGTTATGAACACAACCTCTTGCTCTCTCGTAATCGCGCCAAATCGGTACGGAAGTTTTTGGTGTTAAACGGTATCGAAAAGCAACGACTTCACATCAAAGGTCATGGACCTGACCAACCCATTGCAACCAACAACACCCCTGAGGGGCAGGCACAAAACAGAAGGGTGGAAGTAAAGGTTCTGGGCCTTTAGTTAAGCGTTTTCCGTCGAGTTTTTGATGGCAGCAATGCCAGGAAGTTCTTTTCCTTCAAAGTATTCAAGAAGAGCACCACCACCTGTGGAAACATAGCTTACTTCATCTACCTTATCGAAGGTTTTTATTGCAGCAGCACTATCACCACCACCGATCAGGGAGAACGCGCCTTTTGAAGTCGCCTCCGTTACCGCATCGGCTACCGACTTAGTTCCGTTTTGGAAATTGCTAAACTCAAAAACACCCATTGGGCCGTTCCAAAGAATGGTTCTGGCGTTGATCAATTCATTTCGGTACGATTCCACTGCCTTGGGCCCAATATCCAGTCCCATCCAACCGTCTTGAATCGCATCGCTGTTCCATGTTTCAACACCTCCATCATTGGTAAAGCCGTCAGCACATACCGAATCCTCAGGCAGCATTAGCTTAACGCCTTTTTCCTGAGCCTTGGCCAGTAATTCACGCGTTAATTCAACGCGATCTTCTTCGAACAGTGAGTTTCCAATCTTACCGCCTTGGGCAGCAACAAATGTATAGGCCATACCACCTCCAATCAGGATGGTGTCAGCCACGTTCATAAGGTTTTCCAGAATCAGTAACTTATCTGATACCTTGGCACCACCAACAATGGCTACAAAAGGCTTCTCCGGTTGAGCCATTATCTTTTCGGCATTGGCAACCTCATTGGCCATGATAAAACCAAAACACTTGTTTTCACCAAAATACTTGGCAATCACGGAAGTAGAAGCATGTGCTCTGTGAGCCGTTCCGAAAGCATCGTTTACGTAGATGTCGGCAAGGTTGGCTAACTTCTGAGCAAATGCATCATCGCCTTTCTTTTCTTCCGGGTGGAACCGTAGGTTTTCCAACAACAGGATTTCCCCTGTTTGCAGGTTAGAAGCAAGTTCTTCGGCTTGCTGACCAACACAGTCGTTGGCAAACAACACCTTGTTGGCCGATGTAATGTTGCCAAGATGGTTAACCAAATGTTGAAGTGAGAACGCATGCTCGGGACCGTTTTTAGGTCGTCCGAGATGCGACATCAGGATAACGGCTCCGCCATCCTTCAGTATTTTTTCAATAGTAGGAACGGCAGCAGCCATTCTCGCATCGTCAGTAATCTCAAAACGATCGTTGAGCGGCACGTTAAAATCAACCCGTACCAGGGCTTTTTTACCCTCAAAGTTTATATCCTTAACTGTCTGCATTGATCTCTTTCAATCGGTTAAAGGTTGACATGGCATCAAAGTTTTTAGCGTCTTCGCCAATTCGAATAATCTTAACGTACTTGATCTTATCACCTTGAAGTGTGCGTTGAACCTTATCCAGGCCCTGAACAACCTGCCCGTAGATTGAGTGGACATTGTCAAGGTGTGGCTGTGGTGAAAGTGTGATAAAAAATTGGCTTCCGTTAGTGGCCGGACCACTGTTTGCCATTGATAACTTACCAGGCTGGTTATGTTGAAGACTTGGGTGGAACTCATCTCTGAAGTTATATCCTGGTCCTCCCATGCCCGAGCCATCTGGGTCACCACCCTGAATCATAAAATCGTTGCCATCTCCATTGGCAATGCTTATGACCCGGTGAAACGTAAGTCCATCAAAAAAGGGCTCGCCTGGTTTCTTTGCATTATTAGGCATGCTACCTTCTGCAAGGGCAACGAAGTTGGCAACCGTAAGTGGAGCTTTCTCCATCTCAAGGCGAATCAGCACATCACCCTCGGTAATACTCATCTGTGCGTATAGGCCCTCACCGTATTTGGTTTGAATCTCGGATGAAGGAATTATTTTCTTCTCTACTTCTGTTTTTGTTGAGTCGGAAGATGATTTAGAAGGCTCCTTGCACGATATAAAACCAAGCGAGCCTGCTAACAATACGATCAATAGCTTTTTCATTGTGTGAAATTTTGAGGTGCAAAAGTAGGGAAACAACTACTTTTTTCGAATCACCATTAAACCATCCCGCACGGGGAATAAAACATTTTCCACCCGTTCGTCGCTCATCACTTTTTTGTTGAACTGATCAAGAGCTTTAGTCTCTTCATCTTTTTCCAATTGGACGGGGTCAATCACCTTACCACTCCACAACACATTGTCGGCAATTAATATGCCGCCAGAAGGCATTTTATCAATTACCAGGTCAAAGTAGTTGGCGTAGTTGTCCTTGTCTGCATCAATAAAAACAAGGTCAAAAGGGCCATCAATTGTAGGAATAATATCCATGGCGTTTCCAATGCGGAAATCGATGTTGTTATTGAAACCGGATTCAACGAAGTACTTACGAACACGGTCTTCAAGCTCTTCATTTATGTCGAGGGTTATCAGTGTTCCGTCTGCCTGCATGCCTTCTGCCATACACAGCGCTGAATAGCCGGTATAGGTGCCAATCTCAAGGATGGTTTTCGGTTGAATCATATGACTGAACATGCTAAGGATACGACCTTGCATATGGCCTGATAACATTCGGGGAATCAACACATTGGCATAGGTGTCGCGGTTCAGTTTTTGGAGCAGGTCGGGCTCTTCCGTTGTATGTCGTTCAGCATATGCTGATAAGTTGGGGTCAAGGAAATCCATTAATCGTTATTTGAGTTGTTTATCGTTATATCTGCGAATATGAGTTTATGATCTGAGAATATCGCGTCAGTAGATTGGTACCTTCTGCACGTGAACGCCTCATCAACCAATATAAAGTCGATCCGAAGCAGTGGAAATGGACGAAGAAAAGTGGATTCATAGCCAGTACCAGATTCAACAAATGCATCTTGCTTTCCACTTTTTAACTGTTGGTAGGTATAACTTTGACTACCGTCGTTAAAATCGCCCATTACAATTACCGGATATGGGCATTGGGCCATGTGCTCTTTTATATCTTCCACCTGGTCGGCGCGCTTTTGCATGGAAGTCTTTAGCCGCTGTACAATGTTCTTGGCATTTTCGGCATAGGTTGAGTCAAATTCCAGATTCTTTAACCCATGGTAATGCCTAGGTTTGAGTTGGGTAGTTTCCAGATGCAGGCCATATAAACGAACAATGCCGTTGTCGGTTTCAACATCGATAAAACCTGCCATATTGTAGGATTTAGAGCGGAATTCAACTAGGCCGGAGTGCAATATGGGGTACCGTGAAACCATCAAGATACCGTTTCCAAAGTTTTGCTTGTGCTGCAATTTCACCTGGAAGGGAAATTTCTTTCGATCGATTTTGCCTTTGTAGAACCGCCATTCAATCAGTGCTGCACAGGACACATCGGCCGTGTCGAGGTACTGGTCAATTTCGTCGTTTGTATTGAGGTCGGCAATGGCTCCCAGTGCGTAGGTATTAAAGCTTGCTACACGAAAATTACCCGGCTCGTTTCCCTCGGATTGAAAGGCTACCAAACGTGTGAGAAACGGTAGACCCAGCAGAAGAACAAGGGCATTATACCGGAGCATTTTGTTCCAGTTAAAGAGCGACAATAGAGTGAAGAACAAACCAGCAGCAAACCATACAACGTGGGTTAACCCAAAAAATGAAATGGGCCAAAAAACCTTAGGTGATACAAAGGGGGAGAGATAGCTTGCAAGTAAAGCTACGATAACCAACCAGTTGGTAAATCGAACAACGGGTCTGAATAAGGCTTTCAATTCTCTATTCGCTTGCTCGGAAGAGAAGATCTTTTTCCTCTTTACTTAGGCTGTCGTAACCACTTTGCCCAATTTTATCGAGGATGGCGTCTACTTCTTCTTGCCGGGGTTTGTGTGGCGAATTTACACGCCCGGTGGTAGAGTTGCTTGATTTTTTTTCAGTTTTGACCGTTCGTTGTCGCAGGATATCCCGTTCATCAACGATGGTGTACTTGGCCTTGAACGGATTGCTGATTCGTCTAAATAGGTTAAGGCCAATTCTACCCTGAATATAGAGGATGTACAACCCACCAAAAAGAGCACCGCCAATATGGGCCAGGTGACCGCCTTGATTCCCGTTCCCGAAAAAGAGAATGTCAGCAAGTACAAGGTACACGGCTATCCACTTCACTTTTAATCGGAATGCTCCGAACAGAAAGATTTCATAGTTGGGTACCAAAACAGCTGTAGCTACCACTACGGATAACACCGCACCAGAGGCTCCTACCATTTCGGAGAGTCCTGCACCACCTACAATGGATGGGAAGAGGTTAAAAACCAACAGGTAAAGACCAGCACCTACCAGTCCTCCACCAAAGTAAATTTGGTAGAAGTTACGGTTCGATTGAAAGTCGAGTAAAATCCGCCCCAGAAAGTAAAGCATCAGCATATTACCGGCAATATGACGTATGCCAGAGTGCATGAACATGTAGGTTACCAGCGTCCATGGCTTTTTGATGAACGAAGGGAAGTCGCTTGGGATAGAGAGAATAGACAACAGTTGTTTGGCTTGCTCTTTCGAGCCGTATAGCTGCGCTACACCAAACACCAACGAGGCCAGAAGAAATATCGCAACATTCACCAGAATAAGCTTCCTTATTGGCGACGAGTTCTTGTTGAACTCATATTGTATGCGTTCCCAAAGCGTCATTACGTACTAATTTATTTAAAAAAAGCTGTCTCTCCGCGTCTTGTTCCAGTATTTGACAATAATTATACCTGCCACCAGGCCACCTAAGTGGGCAAAGTGGGCCACATTGTCAGTTGGAGAGTTCTCCAGCCCTCTATATAACTCATAAAGGCCGTATAATGTTACAGCAACTTTCAAACGAATTGGAATAGGTGGGAAGATGAGGTATAAAATGGTGTTGGGGAAAAGAACATAACAAGCACCCAAAATACCAAAGATGGCACCAGAAGCACCTAGAACCGGGCCATTAACGAGGCCGTATAACTTGGCTATAACTTCTCCATCGCTAGCTACTGCAAGCTGCTGAATTCGGGCAATGTCATTTGCTTTAATCGCATCGTAGATGCCTTGTGGAATTTGATTAACCAGGGTTGATATCTGATACTGAACAACCAGAAAATGTAACAGAGCCGCAAAGAAAGCGGTGGCCATGTAAAAGAAGAGGAATCGCTTGGCACCCCAACGTATTTCAAGCATACGCCCAAACATAAACAAGCCAAACATGTTCATGAACAGGTGCAGTGTATTGGCATGCATAAAGAAGTGACTCAAAATTTGCCACGGCCTAAACATGGCGGAAGCCGGATTGAACAAAGCGAGGCTTTCATCCAAATCCAACCCCTGTTCCCCAAAGACCAATTTGGCCAAAAACATGAGTGCATTGATGATGATCAGGTTCTTGACCATCGGAGTCAGTGCGTTGTGATTACTTGCTCTATAGTGATCCATACAAGTTTTTCTTATTCAAAAAACCCAGCCAGCTTGCCTGGGTCAAGTTTTACGAACGTTGGTTTGCCCGAAGGTGTGTAATTCGGTTGTGAGCATAGAAAAAGATCGTTCACCAACTGTTCCGATTGCTCTTGCGCCAAAACCGTGCCGCTCTTGATTCCGGCGTTTCTGGCCAGAGAACGTGCCAAATTTTCACGCTTTCCAAGGTTTGGTTCTTGCTGATTGAGCTTGTAATTTTCCAGGATACCTTCCAGCATCTCTTGTTCTTCTCCTTTTGGAACATCAGCAGGAGTTCCGTTTATAATCAGTGTATTCTTACCAAACGGACTGATGTCGAAACCCAATTGGTTGATTTCATCCATGAGGTTGGATACCAGCTCAAAGTCTGCAGGCTGAAGCTCCAGGGTTCGGGGAAACAGGAGTTGCTGACAGCTAACCTTGGCAGTATTCAACTGGCTGGTATACTTCTCGTATAGCACCCTTTCATGGGCCCTTTTTTGGTCAACAATGTATAACTCACGATTTACCATACACACCAAATACCTGGTATGTACTTGAAACACATAACCGACTTCTACGCTTTCCGATTTCGACGTAAGTTCTGTTATTTCGGTCTGAGGTTCAGGGATTGCAGTTCTGTCTGGTTCATCTCGAAAGGGTTCAAACAGTTTTTCCCAGTGCGTCTCACTCTTCTTTTTAACCGAGTCTCCAATAAACGGGTTGTATCGTGAATCGGTTTTTACCGAAGGCTGTTTAACTGGCCGATCGGTAAAAGGGGATGAGACTTTATCAAAACCAGGAATGAATGCGGTGGATTCAATCTCTGGGGTAACGTTGTATTGGGCCAGTGCTTTTTTAAGAACAGAAAGGATAATCTGGTAAATAGGCCGGCCTTCTTCAAATTTGACCTCGGTTTTGGTTGGGTGTACGTTTACATCAATCTTCGATGGGTCGATTTCAAGAAAAAGAACGTAAAAAGGATGATGGTCGGATTCTATAAGGTCTTCATAAGCATTGTTGATGGCATGGTGAAAATAAGGTTCCTTAATAAATCGGCCATTCACATACATGAATTGATTACCTCTGGTTTTACGTGCCAGTTCCGGGCTTCCAACAAAGCCTGAAATGCGAACAATTTCCGTTTTTTCCTCAACGTCTAAGAGCTTTCCCTTTTTTGATTTGAGTAAGATATCTTCAATTCGCTGTTGTAAACCGCTGGTTCGGAGTTTATACACCTCGTTTTTACCATTGAACAACGACATTTCCACGTCAGGTCTGCTAATCGCCACCCGTTGAAATTCTTCAATGATGTATTTGGTTTCTACGGAAACCGACTTCAAAAAGTTTCGGCGCACCGGAATGTTATAGAATAGGTTTTTGACGGTAATGTTCGTACCGTCGTTCATCGAAACCACTTCTTGTTTTTTTACTTCCGACGCTTCAATCACGATATGCGTACCCAGGGCTTCACCGGCAGGTTTGGTTTTCATTTCCACCTGCGCCACAGCGGCAATACTCGCCATGGCTTCACCCCGGAAACCAAATGTGGTAAGATCAAACAGGTCGTCTGCTTTTTTAATCTTGGACGTGGCATGACGTTCCCAACACATGCGTGCGTCGGTTTCAGTCATTCCCTTTCCATTATCAATAACCTGAAGCAAGGTTTGTCCGCCATCGCGAAAAACAAGCTTAATAGAAGTAGCGCCAGCATCGAGACTGTTTTCCAACAACTCTTTTACCACAGATGATGGTCGTTGAACGACTTCTCCGGCGGCTATTTGGTTGGCTATAGACTCAGGAAGTAAGCGTATAAAATCAGCCATGATTAAACGCCTCGTAGATAATCGAAATCGTATCGGTGTAAAACGCAAGATATGCGATGGATCCTAATACGGTGGCGATCAAAAGAACGCGAACGCGAGATACGATTTTCATTCGTTGAACATTCGGATCGACAGGTGATGTCTTACGATGTTTAAAGGCGGCCTGCAGTCTTCTCCTGGAGCCGGCGGCACTGTAATCACCCGACATTTCAGCCTTGGCTTGTTCTATTCGGTTTTCAAGGTCTTCCTTGTCGGCATCGTAATACCTCGGTTTGTAGTCAAACCGTTTATTACCTCTTCGTCCGTATGATACTCGTGGAAGTTCCATAATTCAAAGGTAGTGCACCATGGTCGCTCCTCCAAGTGCCCGCCTCAAGTGATGAGATGACATTTATAGAAATTAGGTGTACCGTTTCTTTCGGATAAACGCATTAACAAGTCCGAATAGTATGAGGAGGACAATAGGTACCACCATATTGATCATTTGCCATTTGGTCTTTTCCGACTTCACCCTGGCCTTATCAAGCAGACGAAGCGTGATCTTCTTGGAACGGACCTCAATTAGGTTAGACTCGTCGCAGAGGTAATCTACGCAATTCAGAAAGAACTTTCGATTGGCAAACTCAATGGGTTTTCCTGCAGCTCGGGTGGCATATTTGTCGTAACCAAGCGGATAGATTTGCGTTCGTTCCTTATTGGTTTCGTTACGGATAAGGTCACCGTCAGCAATCATGATCATCGCGTTGTTTTCCACTTTCTCCTTAAACTCTATCGGGCTTTTCGACTTCATTGCTCGTCTGTGTGCAAACAGGGATTGAAATTCACCCTCAACCAATACCGCAGCCATATTGTACGGTTTTCGGAACATTTCAGCAGTAGGTTTTAGGCGGAGTAGGTCAAACGAGATGTTAACCGGATTGTTCGCTACCCGGCTAATCTGAGACGAGTTTAGAAGGTTGGTCTTTTTGAGTTTTTTATTGGGCAGGGTGTCAATAGACGCTGAATATCTGCCCCATACTTCGGGTACATTACGGCCTATTGGATGATCGTTGTTGGTTGTAAAAAGTGGATAGAACAGCCAGGGCATGTAACCGGGTTGTCCGCTGCCACCCTGTGCCAGAACCGGAATTATGTTACAGTTCATATCCTGAATCAAGTTCGGGTTTATGCGAATACCGTATCGAAACAATAAATCATTTACGTTGAGGTTGTAATTGGCGGTCATAATGGAACCATACTTTGCAACGCTGTCCATTTCTGCAATAAGCGGTTCGGCCAACCAAATGACCTTGCCTCCATTCATAACGTATTGATCAATCAAGAACAGTTCCTCATCCAGGAAGTTAATTCGGGGTTTGGCGATAATGAGAGCATCGTACCGCTTCATTTTACTCATTACTCCATTCAACAATATCTTCCCGCTTTCCTCGGGGTTTCGTTGCATTTCCGCAAGGAATTGCTTGGTACACGCCGTGTCGGTTAGATTTATATTGATTTGGTCAACGGTGTAGAAGTCTTGTAGTGCCTGTGTAATATCGGCTACGTCTATAGGTTCTAGCTCCTGGTGTCCCTGAGTAAAGGCTATTTTGATTTCTTTCTCAACAACACATTTTCGAATGACGTTACCAATTTCATATTCGAGTAGTTCGATGCTACCATTGATATCGTTGTCTAACGATTGCCCCAACTCTCGTTTTAGGAGGTTTAACGGGTATTCCTTGCCTTTGTAAGAAACCAGAGCTGCGGGGATGATGTAACGTTCGGAGGTGGCTTCGTCCTGCCCTATTTCTGGTTGCGTAACCTGTAGGCCCTTGCCTGTAAGCTGCGTAAGGATGTCTTTCTTCTCCTTAAGCGGTTTATCGGTTAACAAATCGTCGAACCGGTATTCTATTTTTCCTTTTGATATGTGCTGAAACTCGTTCAACATATCACGGGTAGCGTTTTTCAAACGGCGGTACTCTTGGGGAAACTCGCCATCCAGAAATACCTGTACGTATACCGTTTCGTCCAGTTTGCCCACCAGTTCTTTTGTGGCTTGCGAAAGGGTGTATCGCTTTTCACGCGTAAGGTCAAAGCGTTTGTATACGATATCTGCTCCGATGTTAAGCAATACAATAACCGCAACAAGGATTACGAATTGCCAAAGACTCTTGCCTTTTTCGGACGACTTCTTAGCCAACTTTTTGTTTTCCTCTACCATTTCCGTTTCCCGAATGAAAGTTTTGTTAGACCAAGAAAAACAGCGATGAAACTGACAAAATATACCAGATCGCGGGTGTCTACCACACCTCGACTAATGGATTGGTAGTGATAGTCTATTCCCAACCATTCCACATAATAGTTGAGTTTGCCCGTACCAAATGAACCGGTTAACTGACCCATTACCGAAAAGGTAATAAAGCACAATACAGCCGATAGTATAAAGGCTACAATTTGATTATCGGTGAGTGATGAAGCAAACAACCCAACACTCACATAACAGCCACCCAGAAACAACAAACCAATGTACGACCCCCACATAGCACCTGTATCAATGTTTCCCTTTGGGCTCCCTAATTGATAAATGGTGTAGTAATAGAGTAAGGTTGGCAACAGCGCAAAAACCACCAAGGTTAGCCCTGCGAAGAACTTGCCCAGTATTATTTGCCAATCGGTGATGGGGTGGGTGGTTAGCAGTTCAATTGTACCGCCCTTTTTTTCTTCGGCAAACGATCGCATCGTTATGGCCGAGATCAGGAAAATAAACACCCAGGGCGCCATCATAAACAAAGTATCGAGACTTGCAGCACCATAGTCTAAGGCATTGGTGTCTTTATATATCCACATAAAGAGGCCAATGGCCAGAAGAAAAGCAGCCACCACAATGTATGCGATGAGCGAGCTCAAAAAACTCCTGATTTCCTTTTGCAGTATACTCAACATATCAGTTTGTAATGGACCGGAAAATGTGTTCCAGGTTTTGTGCTTCTTCTTTTTGTTCCAGAATAATATTACCCGAGTTTACAGCAAAGTTGAACAGTTTTTCCTGGGCGTCAACAGCCTTGTCGCTCACAAGGCGAAAGGTGTTGTCGTTCAAGTCTTCAAGCGCCTCAATTCCTTCTACTTTTTTTAGATCAATAACGTTCACAGGATTCTTGAACTTCACTACAAAAACGCGTTGTGAATTGTGTTTTGTCTGAAGGTTTCCAATGCTGTCGTCAGCCGCGAGTTCTCCTTTGTTAATGATAATAACCCGGTTGCACATGGCTTCTACTTCTTGCATAATATGAGTAGAGAGCAGAACGGTTCTTTCCTGACCTATTTCTTTGATGAGTTTGCGTATTTCCGTTATCTGGTTTGGGTCCAAACCGGAAGTGGGTTCATCCAGTATGAGCACCTTAGGGTCGCTCATGAGAGCTTGCGCCATACCAACACGTTGTTTATAGCCCTTTGAGAGGCTGCCAATCTTCTTACTGGCCTCACGGGTTAGTCCCGTGAGTTCTACCATGTGGTCTACGCGTTTCCCAGTACCTTTTCTGATACCACAGAGGTCGGCAATAAAGCGAAGGTATTCCTTCACGTACATGTCGTAATAGAGCGGGTTGTGTTCCGGTAGATAGCCAATTTGCTGGCGTATCTTCAACGAGTCGGTTTCGATACTCAACCCACCTACACGAGCCGTGCCCGATGTAGGTGTAATGTAGCAGGTTAGCATTTTCATGGTGGTGCTTTTGCCCGCCCCATTGGGTCCAAGAAAACCAACCACCTGACCGCTTGGAATTTCAAAAGAGAGGTCGTTTACGGCCCATTGACTCCCATATTGTTTCGAAATCCTGCTAACCTCTATAGACATTCGTTCTTTATTCGACTAGAATCTTTAACGCCGCAGATCCATTTGAATTGTTCAACCAAACAAAATAGCTGCCTGTTGCTAAGCCTTCAACGTCCAACTCAATCTCATTTTTACCCACATAGGTGTCGTGAGATGTTTGAGTCATCGTCTTGCCAGCTATGTCAACTATGCGTATAACCATTTGGTCTGGGTTAAAGGCTTCAAAACTGATGAAAACACGTTCAGAAGCAGGAACCGGATAGTATTTCAGTTCCGCTAGCTTAAGGTTTTCAATCGCATCGTTGCACGTCATGGTATCCAGTGTCATCGACGCTGATCCTTTACATCCGTTTCCGTCAGTAACGGTTACAGAGTATTCTCGTGCTTCTTTGGCATAAATGCTTGCATCGGTAGAACCCGTGTTCCAGTCGTATTCAGCAAATCCCGCTCCAGGGGTAAGGAGGAGAGAATCACCAATACAAATGGTTGTATCGTTGCGCAGGCTGATCGTAGGGTTTGCTACATCAGTTACATTGATGGTGTCTGTCCATCTACAAGCGTATTTATCGGTAACGCGCAGCCAGTATTTACCACTGCTTACCACGCGTAGAGAGTCATTAGAAGAGCTGGTGTTCCAACGGTAAGAGGCCATGTCTTTTGGTCCAACCAACCAACGTGAACCTCCTAAACAAAGCCCAACATCAGGCCCAAGGTCAAATACAGGTTGTTTGCGTTGGAAGAGTTTAATGGTATCGTACGATGGGCAATTAAAACTATTGCTTGCTCTCAAGTGATACGTTCCCGCTTGCGAAACCGTAATATTCTGCAGGCTTGAAGCCGTATCGTTCCAAACATAGTTGCTTAGTGCTCCTGGTCCAAGAATGGTGTATGTGCCACCTTCACAGAAGGTGTCGTCTGCACCAAGGCTAAACGGAGAAGAGGGGTTGGTTAACACCCGGATATCGTCGGTGAACATACAACCGTTCGTATCAACCACTTCCAGAACAAATGTTTTTGATGTAGAAGTAGTAACGCTTTGTTGGCTTGATTCTCCATTGTTCCAGTCGTAGCTCTTCATATTTGCTGGTCCCGTAAGCGTTATTCCATCAACTTCACAAATGGTTGTGTCGTTTCCAAGACTGAAGCTTGGAAGGTTGTAAACCGTAATAATGGATGTGTCGCGATAGGTACAGCTGTTGATATCACTACCCGTGAAGTAAATCGTATCGTGTAGCTTTATCTTAATCGACTTTCCAGTCGCGCTAATGTGATTGCCTTCCCAGCCATAGTTTACCAGGTTAGAAGAACCAATTAAGATAATTGAATCACCATCACACATGCTGGAGTCACGCACGAAGTCTTCTTTCAACAAGGTATTTACGGTAACCTTAACCGTTGAAGAGTCTTTTACACACTTACCGTCTTTAGAAGAAACAACCAACTTGTACGTAGTGGTTTCAGAAGGTTTTACTGAAGGGTTTGCTTCTTTGCTCACAGAAGATCCTGAACCGTCTGTCCAGGTGTAAAGCATGCCAGGGGTTTCTACCACACCAATTTTTACCGTGGCTCCTTCACAAATCTCAATTTCGGCCTTGGGAACCTGGGCAGAAAGCTTGCAACAAAGTGTACTATCCTTCGTGGTGGTCACGTCGGTAGTAGAAAGTGTTGGTATAGAGGTTGTTAAACCAGTTGTAACACTTCCAAACGACTTACTGGCAAAATTGATGGTAGAAGACTGCAATACATCGCTTACCTCATTACAATTTACACCACCTCGCGAGTTTGTTTTAATGAGGTACCAATCATCACCACTACTGTTTCCGAACGAGTTAGACGTGCTCAGAATAGCAAACCCGCCGTCTCGTGTATTGGTGATATCTGTCGGCCAGTGCCCGTCGGTGTTACTTCCACCAATGATGCTAAATCCTGATAGTTGTGCAGATGAGTTGTACTCTGCATAAACCACTTCCTGATTGCCGTTCATCGGGTCGGTATAACCAACAACGGCATATTCGCTGTTGTTTCCTGGTTTTACAATAACGTCAAAGGCCCGGTCGTTACCTTGCGAACCTGAAACAGCTGATGATTGGATGGTACCATTTGTATCGGTTACCACAAACATCATGTCGTTGTCTCCTGCACTAATTGCTTTGGTCCAACCGGCCATTACATATGCATTCTTGTCTGTTTTAATGTCCCATGCAACGTCATCCGCAACGGAACCAACTGTCTTCATCCATTTGAAGTTACCGGTTGAGTCGAATTTAGCAACAAACGCATCGGAGTTACCCGAGTGTCCGGTTAACCCACCTTGCGTAATGCTGTCGTACGTAGTCATACCACACAATACCACATTACCCTTTGAGTCCTCAGCCAGGCCGTAAGCCTCGTCGTTTCCATCGCTACCAAACTTCTTGTACCAACGAACTTTTCCTGATCCGGAAAGTTTGGCAAGAAAGCCATCGTCGCCGGTGGTGTCATTTTTTACATATCCTGCTATGTAGAAGCCCGAGCCGAAGAACGAGCGAATTACATTGTAACCATCTTCAATGCTATCGGAAGCAATGGTTTGCGTCCATTCAATTTTTCCGTTTTTGTCTGTTTTGAATATGAGAGCATCGTCGTTTGACTTGTTGTACGAGTTGGTTGTTCCAACAACAACATAACCCGAATCGTTGGTCACACTTACATTCCACCCTACGTCGTCGCCGCTTCCACCATAGGCTTTTGCCCATTCAATACCTCCAAGTCCATCTGTTTTAACCAGGTAAACGTCTTTTTTCCCTTTACCAAAACTGGTTGTATATCCAACAGAAATAAAACCTCCGTCGAAGGTTTGTTCGATGCCGTAACTATTCTCGGTACCTGAACCTCCGAGGTTACGTTGAAACAAAGTTTGTTGGGCAAGTCCGGTTAAGGTTGCTACGAATAAAGCCAATAGCGTAGTAAGTGTTTTTCTCATTTTTTCGATCGTATATTCAGATAAATTAACCGTTTAAAACAGTCAATATCAAAGCAATCCGCAATCTAAATAATCTGGACTACATTTCGAATAAAAACCCCCTAGAATAGGGATTTTATTGCTTAAATCTTATGCATAGCTGTGTACTGTAGTCTACAAAGTTTTGCAGTCGTTGGTCAAAGCCCGATTCTTGAATGAAGTTCCCGTCTTCATCGAGTTCCTGAGGGGTGTAATGCGATTCAAACTTATTTGGAGAACAAACCGACTGTTTGTTCAGGTAGAAAATGAGCTTTTCGAATACGGAAGAAAGCTGCATAGTTGGTAGTCGTCCGCCAATTCCGCTCGATACACCACCAAAGGCAAACACCTTATTGTCGTATAGGTGTGCATGATTTGCACCGCTATAATGGTTGCACATGTTCGATAGTTCGGGAGTGATCAACCAATTATATTCCGGGCTCAGTATGTACACGAGATCAGCATCGGCCCAGGAAGTCAACAGGTTTTTCTGAAATGAGGTGGGATTGTTTTCGTCTAAAGGAGGTCCGTTAAAGAACGGAATATCATAATGCTGGAAGTCTACAACCTCAACCTCGTGGTTTTTATTTCGATGCAGTCGGGCAATGGCTTTTGCCAACCGAAGTGTATTATTTCCTGCTCGAGAGGTGCCAGATAGAACTGCAATTTTCATTTAGGAGTCTCCACTTTTAAATACTTGCTTATGAATTGTACGTTTTTCAGGTTACGGCCCATATCAATGAAGTCAAGCCAAAATCGTGGTTTGCTTTGTACGATATAACCACCATCACCCGGTTGGAGTTGAACAACATCCCGGAAGCCAAATTTGTTCTTTACATACAGGGTAAAACCATTTTTTAGGCTTGAAAGCTTCCAGAAAGGATTTTCTGTTTCCAGATTCCGTAGCTTCTTTTCTACTTGCTCGCTCGACAGCATCTCTGAATGCGTGATGCGGTATCGTTGCCGTACTTTAAGGTATTGTTTTAAGTCGAAGTTGCCCAGTTCTTCGAACGAAAGGGCATGCCAGGTATTTAATGCCAGGCCAATGCCAAGGGCAATCATGATGGCCCAGTTATAATCAATAACAAAGAAATCATAACCGTATTTCAGTACGAGCTGGCCTCCCTGTTGAATAATGTTACCATTCTCGTCGACAATAGTAGCCGTATTTGGTTTTTTGAGGGAAATAAGAGCAAGGCTAAACGGAAATGCGATCAGCGAAACCTTGATCCAATTAACCAAATAGATAAACAGTTTGAAGAAGGATCGTGCGTTCATTTAAGCATTTTTAACAAGCAAATTGAGAGCTTCTTGGGTTTGGTTGTCAGCCAGCAGTGTTTTGGCTGTATCAATGGCCATGTCAAACGACATGGTTGGGGTTTTTTCGAGTTCAGAAGCCTCCGGAAGTCGTTCCAATTGGCCCAGCTTACCTAAGTCGTTTCCTGTGAGTCGGTCCGATGTTCGTATGGCCTCAGGCAATGAATCTATGCCAACACCAATTGCAGTTATCGGTTTGGGAATTTCAAATATTGCATCACCATTGGCGCGGCAATAGTAGTTGCCACCCATTCGGGCAACAAGATCTATTTTGAACGGGTCAATTCGATTATTCTCGGTGATTACCTCTTCGTCGATGTGAAGTTTAACTACTTCACAAATGATTAGGTTGCCTGCACCACCGTTTTGACCAAGTTCTTTGATTTCGAGCACCTTGCACTCAAGCTGAACGGGAGATTCTTTAACCCGTGCAGGTTTTACCAGGTCAGAATCAACAGGCGTAAGGCCCGCTTTAACAAATTCATCTACACCTTTGGCGTAAGGAGAACTTGCCAAACTCATCTGTTCAACCATGTTATATGAAACCAGGTTGATAACTACTTCTGCAACTTCCTTACAGTTGTCGTATGTGTTTTTTGTTTCACCGGTTCGCCCACTTCTTGCCGGAGAAAAAACGGCAACGGGTGGGTTGGCACTGAACACATTAAAAAAACTAAATGGAGCCAGGTTTCGGTTACCTTCTTTGTCTACTGTGCTCGCAAAACAAATCGGCCTGGGGCTAACGCTTCCCAGTAAGTATTGGTGTAATTGTGGTACCGGAATATCACCAGGAAGAATGCTGCGCATACTCATTTAATTAACCGTTAGTAGGAAATACTTCTTCTTGCTTTTTTGAAGCAAAATAAATTTATGCTGGATAAGGTCGGCTTCACTAAAGGTGTAGTCTTCCGTTACTTTTTCACGGTTTACCGCAACCGAGTTTGCCTGTACAGCTCTTTTGGCCTCACCTTTTGATTTTGTTAAACCACTTTCGGCCATAACGTCTACAATGTTTTTCCCGGTAACCTCGGTTACACTGCCCTGGTCGGCTCCTGAGAAAACATCCAGAAAATCAGATTCATCGAGATTACGAAGATTCCCCATAACGTCATCCGAATAGAGAATTCCAGAAAGGTATTCTGCTTTTTGAAGCTCTTCCTCTCCATGAACCCATCGAGTGGCTTCCTGAGCCAGGCGTGTTTGAAGACCTCTCAGGTGTTCATTGCCCTTATGGTCAGCAATAAGACCGTCGATGGTTTCTTTATCGAGCAGGGTAAAGATCTTTATAAGTCGTTCTGCTTCCGCATCACTCTGATTCTTCCAAAACTGGTAGAAGATAAACGGGCTTGTCTTTTCCTTGTCCAACCACACGTTTCCACCTTCCGACTTTCCAAACTTGCTTCCGTCTGGCTTGGTTAGAAGCGGGGCTGTAATGGCGTAGGCAGAGTTTCCTCCTTTTCGGCGGATTAGTTCAGTTCCGGTGACAATGTTTCCCCACTGATCACTACCTCCCATTTGAAGCTTGCAGTTGTTGTTGTGGTACAAGTGGTAGAAATCGTAGCCTTGAACCAATTGGTAGCTGAACTCGGTAAACGAGATGCCATCGTCAATCCGATTCTTCACTGAGTCTTTTGCAAGCATATAGTTTACGGTAATGTGCTTGCCAATGTCTCGAATGAACTCGAGAAAGTTAAAGTCTTTGAACCAATCGTAATTGTTCGCCATCTCAGCGGCATTATCTCCTTCAAAACGCAGGAATTTTTCAAGCTGTTTTTTCTGACAGTTTAGATTGTGGTTGAGGGTGTCGATATCCAGCAGGCTTCTCTCGGCTTTTTTACCAGATGGATCCCCAACCATTCCAGTAGCACCACCAACCAAAGCAATGGGCTTGTGCCCGGCTCTTTGGAGGTGCACCAACAGGATAATGGGTACCAGGTTTCCAATGTGAAGAGAGTCGGCAGTAGGATCGAACCCAACATAACCCGTTATCTGTTCGGTGCTCAGGGCTTCCTCAATTCCGGGAATATGTTGATGATGTAAACCGCGCCATTTCAGCTCTTCGATTAAATCAAAATGGGGTGTAAAAGACATACCTGCTGTTTTGCGGCAAAGATAAAAGGGATTTGGAGAACAGTTTCGGCATGTGCAATTTTGTTGCAGAGCTTTTGAAAATGAAAAAACAGTGGGTTTTACGACAAGCAACTGCTTCTGATCTGGACGAAATGATTCAACTGTTTTCGGATGTAGTAAGTAATGTAAATGCGCGGGACTATACACCTGAACAATTGAAAGAATGGCTTCGATCTTCAAGTAATACTGAACGTTGGCAAGCTTTGATTTCTGAACAATACGTTGTGGTGGCCCAACACGGGGATGACCTGGTGGGGTTTGCCTCTTTGACACCAGATGCATACCTCGATTTTATGTACGTTCACAAGGATCATCAACGCAAAGGTGTGGCCCAGACGTTGTACGACCATCTCGAACAACAGGCGGAAGAAACCAATGCGTCCAAATTGCAATCAGATGTAAGCATAACGGCTCGCCCTTTCTTTGAACGGCAGGGGTTTAAAGTGGTTCGAACCAATCACAATCAACGAAACAAAGAGGTGTTGATTAACTATAGAATGGAAAAGGTGTTATGAGAGTTGCAAACCATTGTTTGTTTGCACCATACAACGCTCTAGAGTTTGATCAGTTTTGTTCTGTAGGCGGTGCTCCCACCATCGAGTTGCAGAATGTATATACCTGATTCACACTGCCGCAAATCTATTTCACCACCTAGAGACAGCTCTCCTTCCTGAGCCAGTTGGCCATTGAAGGTAAACACTTTATATGAGGTGAACTCTTCCGTTGCCTGATCGAGGTAAACCAGACCCTCGGTTGGGTTGGGATAAAGCGTTGCAGTATTGCTCACTTCAAAGCTTGGAGCAGATACTAAATCTTCATCGACAATGGCGGTAACGGTATTGGTTTGTTTCTCAAAAACATGATCAAAAACAACAGTAGCCGTGTTTAGGAACTGCTGACCATCCACCAGGTTGTTTTTTAGCGTTAGCTGGAAACTAGCGTGCCCCTCGTCCGTAACAATTTCTCCATTTCGTGTCGGGTTTGGAGGAAGGTCAATATCTTCAAACTTGTATACCAACACGTAGTAGTTGGAGAATGGAGGTCCAGGGTATGAAGCATCTACCATTGGGTGGCTAAACGACACGTCATCGATTGACTTAATCGAAGCGTTCAGTGGAATGGTGTCAACCACATATATGGTATGAACGGTATCTGGGGTATAGTTGGCAAAGGAAATCTGATACAGCACATTGTCCGAGTCGGGAAGCAGGTAGGCCGTGTCGCTGGTGGCCAATCCCGGGTTCACGAATTTATGGATGTCAATGTCCTGGTCAACCAGTTGTTGGGTCAGCGAACTGGTGTTGTTATCGTCTTCATCTTCTGATTTCGGCTGGGAAATAGAGGCCGTGAGGTTCAGGTCTTCCTGCGCATCACCGGTTACATCGAAAACACACCGAATAACGCCCTGTTCACCCGGCCATAGTGCACTGATATCCCAAACTGCGGAGTCTCCAATAATGCGTCTGGGCATAGGGTCGGCTGTTAACGAACTCAGTTTAGAGTCAAATTTCAGACTGACTGTACCTTTTTCAACTTCTGAAGAACCCAGGTTTTCATATTGGATAAAATATTGCTGTCGGTTATTGACATTGACAATGGCACCTGCCCCGCCAATGAGTTTTACCGAAAGGTCTTTTACCCCACTTTTTTGGGTAAGAGGGAAGTTTACATCGCGCTTAATTTCCCCTGCGGCAAGTTCTATTTTTACCTCAGGGAAGTGGTTCCAATAGCGCCTATCAGCTACCTGAATTTCGTAGGTGCCTGGTTTAACAAAGGCCGTAAACCTTCCGTTGTCACGTGGACGAATTACTATGTTGCCTGGCTCAATGGTAATGAGTCGGTCGTTCAATGGTTCATCTCGGTTGTCTTTTATGTCGTTTCCGTTTTTGTCAAAGAAAACCTGTCCTTGTATAACTGCCATGGGTGTGTTGGGTCGAACCTGAGCGACGCGATTCAACTTAATGTCGCGGTATGATTCGAAAATTCCCGCTACCACCAGGCTGTCTTTATAACCCACCATATGGCGCAGGTTTGCGGGTGATCCACCTTCAAAAGCCGACCATTTTTCGTTTTCCCATTTGATCAAATAAATATCCTTGTTGTCGATGTTGAAGCGCCCGGAAGCAAACACCGTATTTCCAATAGGAACCATGTCGGTGATTTCGGTGATTTTGACATTCTCCGGCGACATGTTATAGGCCGAATCACCAAATATCTTATAGAAGCGATTAGGGTATTGACCCGCAACACTTGAACCTGGGGCAATTAACCGGGATGGCGTATTGATTAAATCAAAGAACGGGCCCGTGGTATTTTTATCAAAAGGATACAACTCACCATTGCGAAATCGCACCATGTATTTGGTCTTTTGATTCGAGACCTTTGAGAAAGATCCACCGATGTAAAAATCATCACCACGAACAACGGTAGTACGAACAGGGCCATTGATGTTTTCGAGTTCTTTTATTCCGGAAGACGCCCATTTTTCACCTGTGTAAAAGCCCAGGTTGTGCCCGCCAGCTACCTCGGTGTTGGTAAAACTACCACCAACAACTAAGAGGTCTTTGTATAGACCCAGGTGCAGAACCGCATCTGTGGTTTTTATACTTGTAGAAGGAGCAGGAACCGTTTCATACTTACGTGCCAGGGTGTTCCATCGAACAATATTTCTAGGATTGGAAAGACCTGCAAAACGACTGAACTTGCCCGCTATATATAGATTGTTTTTGAAAAACTTAAGTGCGTAGATATGTGACCCGGAATCACACACAATTTTTGGTAGGTGTTGCCAAATGGTTCCGTTCCAGTAGGCAATACCAAAGTGTGTCTCTTTTTTTGTAGGGCTTTCAATCTTGTACGCGGCTACAAGAATCTTTGAATTAATGGTTGTAAGGGCAACAGGTACCTTAGTCAAACCACTGCCCATTGGTTCCCATATCTGGGCCTGAGCTGCCAGTGTGAAGCAAAGCAATGAAATACAGAAAGTGCTGAGTCTCTTCATTATTTTTTAAGCTTAAATTGAAGGGAAACATTCCCACCTAAACCTGACATCTTTTGGGAGACGTCGTTACTTCTTATCATCGTACGCCCATCAGTCTCATAATGGGTAAGCAGCTGTAATTTTAATCGGTCGCTAACGTTGTATCCAAATCCAAGGTAACCTCTGTAAGCGAGGTTAAGACGGTTGAAATCTGACAAACGCTGCACATTACTCGGTTTAAATTCTGAATTTAGTATATAACCATCACCTCCTACCAGGTATTGGAAGCTGGTATTTATGCCTATTTGAACCTCAAACTTGTTACCAAGGGCGAATGCTTTTCCAATTCGAACCGGTAGGCTAAGGTAACGGTACTTAGGTTGTGACAGGCCTTGTATGGTTGTATCCCGATGGTTCCAGGGTGCCCAGCCGATCGTGTCGCCATTAACGTCTTTATGAGGTAGTGAATCGTAAATTACATATCGGAAAACCGGACTGGCTTGTTGGCCTTTGACTAAATACGACAACCCGGTAGAAACCTGTATTTTCTTAATTTCAGCACCCACAGTGATTCCAAAGTTAGGCAATGTCGCCGGGTTTTCATTATCCGAACGGTAAGAAGCATAACGTGGGTCACTGCCTGAGATTCGCTGATTAAACTGAGTTAGACCGGTGGTTAGACCAATGTAGGGATCAATCATCTTGTTGGTCCTGGCCGTTGAGTCTTTAGGTTCGATCAAAGAGAGTAGACTTAGTTTTCGCTCTAGTAGTTGGACAATTGGCCAGGGGATTGAAACATTCACCTTTCGTTTTGGAACCATAGTTACCAACTCGAAAGCCTTGCGATGTCTTTCGGTTGTCGAAGCGTCATCTCCACCATGTGTTGCCGAAGAAGTTGTGTTCCCGGTAGTAGGATTCGGAGTTGTAATGCCAGCTATTGGCTCAGATGTTTTTCTGATGTCGGTTTCGTTGGTTGAAGCTGGGTCGACGTTATCGTCTTCCGTGCTTTGAGATTCTCCGGATTCATCCAGGGTGTCTTCCAGAGGCGTAACCGACTTGTCTTTTTGCTGATCTTGCGTGCCGGTTGAAGTCTCTTCAACGTGGGTTATTGGGTTTGAGACCGGAACAGACGTTGAATCTTTGAGCCCAAGGTATAATGCTATGCCTCCCGATATCAGCAATGCAGGAAGTACGAACCACCACCAGGCAAAACGTCTCTTTTTCTCAGGATGTAATTCGCTAAAGAGTTTGTCCCACTCCGAACCATCCAAAGGCAGGTCTGCTTGTTGCAGCTTGCCTTTAAACAAATCGTCGATATGTCGTTTCTTCTTAGCCAATGTTCAATTGTTCCTTCACCAGTTTTTTTAACATAACACGTGCACGTGCCAGTTGTGACTTGGACGTGCCAGCACTGATTTTCAGCTGTTCTGCAATTTCTTTATGGGTAAATCCTTCAATGGCGTAGAGGTTAAACACCACCCGGTATCCGTCTGGTAGTTGGTTAATAACTCGGTATAGGTCTTCCATCTTCACATCTTCCTGATCATCAACAACCAATGTGTACGAATTGTCGTCATCACTGTGTTCCAAAACCTTCTCCTGGTTGTCATAATGCACGTATTTGATGCTTTTCTTGAAGTGGTCGATCGACGTATTGATCATCAGTCGGGTCATCCAGGTTTCGAGCGAACTATTCCCCTTAAAGTTTTCAATTCGCTTAAAAACTTTTATGAAACCCTCATGAAGCGCATCCTTTGCGTCTTCCATGGTTGAGCAATATCGAGCACACACCCCTAACATCTTTGGAGCATAGTTTTCAAACAGTATTTTTTGGGCACGTGGGTCATTGTCAATACAGGCCTTTATAATGTCCTGCTCGCCTACCAAGTGTTTTTCTTTACCCATTAGTCTACCCAATACGCAATAGGTTGCATGTAAATGGGAAGATTTTTACTCTGTTACACCCCATTCAAAACAAAAATAGCCAAAACCCGAGGTCTTGGCTGTGGTTAAATGCTGTGTATAAGTGGGTTACTTCATGATCCACTGGGCATTTTGGTGGGTAAACGGACTCACAAATTTGACGTCCAATTTTGTCTTACTAAGCTCTTGAATTGTCCATGTTTGGTGGAACTGACCGTTTTTATCGATGTCTACCTTGGTTTCATTATCAATAAACTCCCAGGTTCCATCAAACGTTGAGCCGTCTTTCATAAACAAGGTATATGCCTTATTCGACTTGAATTCAATTTCGAGTCCTTTTGAGCTTACATCGGGCGTAGACCCATTTACATAGGCCTCCTCAACAACCCAGTGTCTCATAATCAGATCATGGTTCGAAGCCGTTTGATCCGAGCTGTCGTTGTTGTCGGTTTGATCAACTATTGGTGTGGCAACAGGTTCATCTGAACACGAGCTAAACAGTGGTACCATGAGGAGTACAGCTGAAGCGTAAATTAACATATTTCTCATATCCTCAAGAGGAGGCGAGCCTGGCGGTAGTTGTACGTTAAGGAAATTTTAGGTTTTCTTATAGATCCCAAACCGAGGGCCGCGACCTACCCAGTTGGTTTCGTATTTCCAACCAAAATGCTACAAATAGGTATAAGATGACCGGAGAACCAAAGGTTAAAAACGACATGTAGATGAAATACAAACGAATTCTTGAATCTTTCAGACCCAGTTTTTCTCCCAGATATGAACAAACACCAAAGAACCGTTGCTCAATGATAAACTTCCAAGTGTTGATAAATCGCTGTTTCACTGTATTCAGTTGCTTTTTAAAATGTGGTGTCCAATTTGACACTGCAAACAGTTTTTAAAGGTACAAAACTTATTCTTTAGGTGCAACGCCCCCTGACTGTGAATTGCGTTTGAGATGGAAAAATCCAGGCTTCTAAAGTATCTTGTAGTCTTGTTGTTTTCCGCCTTGACTTCTTCAAGAAGGGAGAGTAGTTTGTCCTGAAGACTCAGGTCGGAGGTATGCTGTGCGTAACAAAACAGAACCGGAACCACGGCATTGATAAGAATGAGGTCAATGGTAGTGTTTCCAATGGTTTTGCGCCTTTTTTCAGTGGTTTCACCAAAACGGTAATGTTTCGACCAGTATGCCGAAGTACCACTCTGGAACAGCGCATAAAAGTCGTTTACCCGCAGATTATTCTTCATTTTGCCGAAAAAGAGGTTCCCTTTGTGTATCAGCATGGCTAACTGGGCCAAACGTATTGTTGGAAAGTTAGCAGGTCGCATACGCATAAACTTCCATAAATGAAGGTCAATGGTGTTGAGGTTGTGTTTGGTTTTTAGAAAGCGATATTCATGAACAAGGCTACGTTCGTATTCGTCTCGAGCCGAATGCCTTAAAAAGCCTGCGGTGCCAAATAATAAGGACTCGATTTGATGCAGATTGTTTTTGTACTTGGCCAGCAGGGTAAAAGGAAGTTCTTTGGCCAGGTTTCGGAAAGGTAGCGTATTTACCCGCGACCCCATCGCAGCAAATACTTCACGATGCAAAGCTTCGTTCCAGTTGTTGTGAAGCAGGTTTAGTTGGTTCTGTATTGGTTGGGTTTTATACCGCAAACGCTCAACAGCCATTGATTCCAAACAAAATTGCTTAATCTCAGGGGGTATGGTGTTAACCAGTTTGTGACAAGGGATGGGATCCGAGTTTTGGGTTAGCATCGAATACCGCCGAATGAGTTTATCCGATATACGATTTTTCAACTCAAGCGTTGGTATTAATCCTCCATTGGAGCGATACACGTCTACGTCGTGACGAAAAACCACATGGAGAATAGTACTGTCGTATGTAGAGTCGAGGTGGTGTTTGTGATTATACCATTCTTTGCTGCTAACGTGAATTTCAACATTGCCCACCCACAAGGTTTCCCCGATACGGATATGAGCATTTTCAAAGTCAGGGCCTCCATCGTGATGGGAATAGCCGGGTCTCAAAATAGTTAAATCACTTCCATCGGAAGTTTTGAGATCATTTTTTGAGAATTGAGAAGAACTCCATATGTAATGGAGAAAAGATTCGTTCATGGTTTTGATGGTTGGTTAGGCCATCAAAGATACGTGCTCATTTCCATTTGTAGTTTACGTGCTTCTTCACCTGCTCGTTGAGCAAAGTCCTCGCCTGACGAAGCATAGATAATGCCTCTTGAGGAGTTAACCAACAGACCACAGTTTGAATTTAGTCCGTTTTCCGAAACATCTTTCAGACTTCCTCCCTGGCTACCAACTCCGGGAATGAGCAGAAAATGCTCGGGCACAATAGAGCGAATTTCCTTTAGTTTTTCGGCTTGCGTTGCCCCTACCACAAACATCATATTGTTGGGGTTACCCCATGACGCCACTTTTTCGATAACCTGTTCGTAGAGCGCACCATTTGGTGTTGTAAGGTGTTGAAAATCAACGCTTCCCTTGTTCGAGGTCAAGCCAAGAACAATGGCTACTTTATCGTATTCCAAAAAGGGTTCAACCGAATCGCGGCCCATATACGGACTTACCGTAATACTGTCGAACGACATATTTTTCAAAAAGGCCTTGGCATACATTTTACCAGTATTGCCAATATCGCCCCGCTTGGCATCCGCAATGGTAAAACAGCTATTGGGTATAAGCTGGAGAGTTTCCTCCATAATTTCCCAACCTTTAGCGCCATATTGCTCGTAGAAGGCCGTATTAATCTTGTAACAAACGGCATATTGACTTGTCGCTTCTACGATCGCCTTATTGAATTCAACAATAGCAGAAACATCATTGCCAAGGTGTTTCGGAAGTCGATCAATATCGGTGTCAAGACCCACGCATAGGTAGCTTTTTTTGGCACGAATTTGTTGGATAAGCTCTGTTGTGTTCAAGGCTGCAAATTTTTGTCAAAGGTAAAGCAATCAAGATCATAAACCCACGAGAAAAACAGCAGGACGTTTGTGCAAATCTGTTTCGTTTGCCGACCAGTTTTTTAAGGGTTTAGTTCTGATTTCCTCTGTTTCGAGACTTATGTCAACCGCTACACACAGCCGGGTGGAAGCCGGAAAGCTTTGCTTTAGTTCCGAAATAAAGGCGGCATTCCGATAGGGCGTTTCAATAAAAATTTGTGTTTCGTTTCGCGAAACATCGGAAAGGGCCTGTTTGAGCTTTTTGCGTTTGCGTTGCTGGTCGTGCGGGAGGTAGCCATGAAACCGGAAACTTTGGCCGTTAAAACCGGAAGCCATTAGTGCCATCATTATGGAAGACAAGCCTACCAAAGGTACTACCTCGATGTTTTGATCCTGAGCCAATCGTACCAGTTCATAACCCGGGTCGGCTACGCAGGGCAGGCCGGCATCAGATAGAAGGCCTATGTCTTTTCCAGTCTTGCAGGCACGCAGGTAGGATGGGAAGTCAGCACGATCAGCGTGTTTTCCCATTAAGTGAAACACAAAGTCGTTTTGGTGAATCGGTGTTTTCGTTGCTTTGAGAAAAGCACGCGCTGGCTTCTCGTTTTCTACGATGAATTCATCCAATCTGTGAATCACAGACAGGTTGTAAGGAGAAAGCAGTTCATTGTTTGCGTTCCCCAGAAAAGTTGGTATGAGAAATAGTTTACCTGTTGGTGTAGCCATCCGCCTTCGTTAAGTCTTCTGCAATTTGCAAAGACTCATACAAATAAACGTCTTTCTTCAGGCGCTTGTGCCAGTCGTCCGCTCTTTTTTGCTTAACGGTATCACTGCCAATTGCTTCCTGATCCACCTTCAGTGTTGAAATGTCCAGGTCTTCAAATGGTTTGAACAATTCGGTATAGGCTTCCGAAACAAGCTTACGCTCTTCGGTTTCCTTTTGGTATTCATCCAGGTTAAGCGTAAACACTTTTGTTTCACGTTGTTGTTTCCAACGCTTCGCATTTTTATCTATTTCTGTGAATACCTGGTTTCCGTTAATTCGCTTTTCACTGGCTTTTCGAATCTTGTTGAAGTCGTTCATGTAGCCATCTACCTGAGCGTATTGTACCGCGTCGATCTTATCCCAGCTCATGCTGTTTTCCTGTTCTTTTTCACCGGTTTTGATGTAGGTATAGTTATCGGGCCAGATGATGTCAGGTGTAACCCCTTTTAGCTGGGTGGCACCACCATCTACCCGGTAGAATTTCTGAGTAGTGATCTTAAGAGCGCCTAAGTCAGGATAGTTGGTACCGCGGAGTGTTTGATTTAATCCAATGAATTGCTGAACAGTTCCCTTACCGTGCGTGGTATGCGAGCCAACAATAAGCCCCCGGCCATAATCTTGCATGGCAGCAGCAAGAATTTCACTCGCCGATGCACTGAATTCGTTTACCATAAAGATGACAGGTTTGTCCCAAACAACACCGCTGCTCTTATCTTCGAGAATACGCGTTTGAAAGTTTCGCGCTTTTACCTGAACAATAGGGCCTTTGTCTATAAATAAACCGGCTATCTCCACAACATCCGGAAGAGATCCGCCTCCATTATTTCGCAGGTCAAAGATCAAAGCCTCTGCACCTTCTTTGTTGAGTTTTTTCAATTCAGTACGAACGTCCTTCCAGCTGGTTGGACCACCTTTTCCATTGAAGTCGGCATAGAAACTAGGCAGGTTCAGATACCCTACTCGCGTATTGCTTTCATCATTAAGGATAACCGACTTGGCGTACGTTTCTTCAAGCTGAACAACGTCTCGAACAATTGGAATAATTTTAATTGTTCCATCAGGCTTTTTAACGGTTAACCGCACTTCAGTTCCTTTCTTTCCACGAATTAGCTTGACGGCGTCGTCGATACGGGCATTCACGATGTCAACGGGTTCTTCCTTGCCCTGTCCTACTTTAAGAATAAGATCATTGGCCTGAAGTTCACCTTGCATCGCAGATGGCGATCCGGGTACAATTGAATTGACTTTTATGTAACCGTCCTTTTCCTGAAGTTGAGCACCAATCCCCTCCAGTTGACCACTCATCCGTATGTCGAAGTTTGCTTTGTCGGCAGGAGGAAAGTACGATGTATGGGGGTCGTACAACGTGGTTATTGCATTTACATATGTCGCTAATCGGTCTTTTCGGTTGAGTTTAGACATTCGATCAAACCAGTCGTTGTGGGTTTTAAGAACGCCGTTTCGAGCGTCTTTCTCCAGTTCGTCGTACGACTTAATTTTTTCCGTATTTGTATCATCGTTCAGCTTGTCTTTTTCAATCTGAATAGCCGTTGCCAAACGAGTCATAACGTTATATTTCAAATACTTGCGCCATCTTTCTCGCAGAGCTTCCTCATCTCCGGCATATGGTAATTCATCGTCGAAGGTCACCGTTTCTTTCACGGTAAAATCCATTGGTTGAGCAAGGATTTCGGTATAGTAGGTTTTGCACAAAGCGATTCGCTCATTCAGCATGTTAACACTTTTGTCGAAGAATTCGTAACTGCCAGCCAGTGTCTGATCGTCGAGATTTGATCGATCTTTTGTAAGTTCTTCTACATCGGAAGCTAACAGAAACCGTTTGTTGCCATCGATGTATTCGAGGTAGTTGTCGAACGCTTGCTCAGATAGTTCGTTGTTCACCTTGAGCGGGTCGTAATGCATATGTTGCAGATTCTCTACAATCACTTTTAACAAAATCTCTTCTCCCGCATCGTTGTTCTTGAGGTAAAACCCAAGACTAATAAGGGAAACCGGAACCACCAACATTAAAACTTTCAAAAATCGCTTCATATGAATTTCTTTATCGAACTGAGTGCTTAAGCAAAGCAACAAAATTTGTGCTAAACAAAAATGCCTCGTGCATATATACGTACAAGGCAACGTAAAATATCGATAAATGGTTTCGAAACACCCTGGTTTTCGACAGTCCCCTGATATTGACCGATTAATCTATGGAAGTGGCTCAATTAAAGTACTTATTTTGCACACCCTATAAGTAAAGGAAGTAGAGCTTCCCCTTAAAAGAATTGAATATGAAACAGCTTGTCCTATCTGGCGCTGCACTAATGTTACTCGTGCAATGCAATTCACCTAAAGAAGATAAGAACGAAGAAATGACTGAAAACCCGGTAGCATTTGAGCTAAGCAACATCGACTCCACGGTATCTCCATGCGACAATTTTTACAAATACGCTATTGGAAGCTGGCAAAAAGACAATCCAGTACCTGCAACCGAAGGAAGGTGGATGAGTTTTAACATTCTGGCAGAGAACAACCGTGAGAAAATCCAGGGTATTCTTGACGAGTCGCTGAAAGCAGAAAACCCGGCTAAGGGAAGTAATCTTCAGCTTATTCAGGACTTTTATAAATCAGCGTTGGACACCAACGGTCGAAACGAACAAGGTTTTACGGCACTAACTCCTTTTCTCGACAAAGTGGCGGCTATCGAAAGTCGGGAGGGCCTAAATGATGCCTTCGCAACGTTACGAAAGACAAGAGTGGGCACCCCGGTTTCGTTTTATGTGGGCCGCGATGCAGAGAACAGTGAGGAATATATTGTATACGCAAGCCAGGCAGGTTTAACCCTTGGCGATAAATCTTACTACCTGAATGAGGAAGAAAAATTCCAGGAGATTCGGGCAAAGTACGTAGAACACGTTGACGGCATTTTTGCACTTGCCGGACGAGGCGAGGCACTTGCCGGTAAAACCGTGTTGGAAGTGGAAACTAAATTGGCTCAGATTAGCTGGGATCGAAAAGACCTTCGAGATGCGGATCGTACCTATAACAAAATGACCGTAGCCAGTTTTGACTCAATGTTAAACAATCTTCAGGTTGCTAATATGCTTAAACTCCTGGGCTTGGGTGCTGCTGACGAAATGGTAGTGAGAACCGTTAGTTTCTACACCGATTTGGATAGTCTGATGAATGAGATTAGTCTGGAAGAGTGGAGAACCTACCTCACCTGGCATGTATTCTCAGGCTATGGATCGCACATCAACGACGAGTTTGAGCAAAAAACCTTCGATTTCTTCAGCACTACCATGCGTGGAGTGAAAGAAATGCGACCGCGTAAAGAACGTATTTTAAGAGTGGTAGATGGAAGCCTTGGTGAGCCACTAGGAAAGCTCTTTGTAGAGAAGTACTTCCCAGAAGAATCTAAACAATACATGAGTGAGTTGATCGAAAACCTGCGAGGTGCTTACAAGCAAAGTATTCTAAACCTCACCTGGATGGGGGATTCCACCAAGGATAAAGCACTCAAGAAACTGGAAGCCTTTACCTACAAGATCGGATATCCCGATAAGTGGAAAGATTACTCCGGATTGGATATTTCTGCAGACAACTACCTTCAAAACATCGTGAACATTTCCAAACATGGATTTGAGATGATGGTAGACAAACTGGGTAAACCGGTTGACAAAGACGAGTGGCACATGTCACCTCAGATGGTAAATGCCTACTACAGCCCTAGTGGTAATGAGATTGTTTTTCCGGCAGGAATCCTTCAACCGCCTTTCTTTCATCCAAGCTTTGACGATGCCATCAACTATGGTGGTATTGGCGGCGTGATTGGACATGAGTTTACCCATGGTTTTGATGATCAGGGAGCCAAGTACGATTGGAACGGTAACAAAGTAAACTGGTGGACGGATGAAGATCGGGCACGATTTAAGGCGTTAACACAAGCACTGGCCGAACAATATTCTAAATATGAGGTACTGCCTGGTGAATTTGTAAACGGAGAACTTACTTTGGGTGAAAACATTGCTGACTTAGGAGGTACTACCTTGTCGTATGCCGCGCTTGAAAAAGTGATGGAAGGCAAGGAAGATCCTATGGTAGATGGATTCACGTGGCAGCAACGCTTTTTCCTTGGATGGGCCAACGTTTGGAAAGGTAACATCACCGATGAAACCTTGCGAAACCGCATTTTGACTGATCCGCATTCTCCTGCAGAGCAGCGTGTTTTAGGCCCATTGGCCAATTTGCCTCAGTTTGAAGAAGCCTTTGGCTGTGCGGGTAAGGCCATGGTAAAGCCCGATTCTACTCAGATTAAGATTTGGTAAACAACAACCAACATAGTAAAAACCCCTTGGTAACCACCAGGGGGTTTTTATTTATATTGAACTGCACCAAATAGAACAAAACAAGGTCGACATAGGTTTACAGAAGTAGCATTGTATGAAACGCATCATTTTCTTATTCGCTTTGGCAGGGGCAATTGGCTGCCAGGCTCAAAAAAAAGATACCATGGAAAACAAAAATGCATTGAACTGTGATCCGGTTACCGGACTGTGTGAAGTTCCAGGCGAAGAAGGTCAGGTTGGAACCATCGAGCAGGATACTATTACAAAACCCATCCGGGTTACCTATTATACCGATCCTATTTGTTCGGCCTGTTGGGCCATCGAACCGCAGTTGCGAAAGCTCAAATTAGAGTACGGCGACGTAGTAGAGGTGGAATATAGAATGGGTGGTTTGTTACCCGACTGGAGTTACAACAGCGGAGGCATCAGTAAGCCCTCAGATGTGGCTCACCACTGGGATGAGGTAAGCGGATATTATGATATGCCTATTGATGGTGATGTGTGGCTCGAAGACCCTTTACCCTCTTCATACCCTCCGTCTATTGCATTCAAGGCTGCCCAGATGCAAAATGAGGAAAAGGCACACCTGTTTCTACGTGAACTAAGGGAAATGGTGTTTCTCAAGAAAGTGAACATAGCGAAGTGGGAGCACCTCAAAGAAGCTGCTGAAGTAGTGGGCCTTGATACCATCCAACTAAAAAGCGATTACAACGGTGAAGCGAAGCAGTTGTTTGAAGCCGATTTGCAAAACAGTCGTCAGGCAGGAGTGCGAGGCTTCCCAACCTTGTTGTTTCGTGATAGTATTGGCAACACCCGCGTGATTTACGGGGCTAGGCCCTACGTGCATTTTGAAGCGGCCGTAGAAGCACTTTACAACAATGCCGTTAAAGCATCGTACCCCACCGATGGTGAAAGCCTGTTTAAGCTGTTTGGAAGCATGACGGCCAGAGAGTTTTCGGAGTTATCGGGTACCTCGCGGTCAGAAAGTGAAGCTCAACTGGACCAGCTCATAGACGACCAACATCTGGAAAAGACGTCAACCAAGAACGGGTCGCTCTGGAAGGTGAACCCATCTACACCGTAATAAGCACAGCACAAACGCAAAAATTTGAGATGTTTATTTTGTGAAACCAAAAGGTTTTATTTATTTGCGAAACCATTTGGTTTTATATCTACATGAAAGACACAATAAAATTTACGGTAGAATACAACTTCCCGGTAGAGGAGGTTTGGCAGGCAATAGCAACAAAAGAAGCCATGAGTGAGTGGTTAATGCCTTGTGATTTTGAGCCCATTGTTGGGCGTTCGTTTCAATTTAAGAGTAAGCCGTATCCAGGCTTTGATGGCAACATACACTGTGTTGTGCTTGAGTTGGTTGAAAATAAGTTATTGAGTTATAGTTGGACCGGAGGATCGCTGGAAGATACGCGCGTTCGATTTCAACTTCAGCCAAAGGGTGGTAAAACAGTCCTGCATTTCGAGCATAGCGGCTTCAATGGCTTTATGAACCAGTTGTTGGTGCGACGGATTTTGTCTAATGGTTGGAAGACCAAGATACTACCTAAACTGTTACTAAAATTTTTGAAGAAAAATGGCTGATGTATTTAAGGCAATTGCCGACCCCACCCGCAGAGAAATTCTAATTATGTTGGCTCAGAAAAAGAGCAACATTGGAGAGATTGCCACCCAGTTCGATATGAGCAGACCGGCGATTGCAAAACATGTTAAGATTCTTGAACAGGCCAACCTGGTGGACATAAAGCCAGATAGCGAAGACACGCGGCAACGAAACTGCTACGCCCAACTCGAGGCTTTACAAGAAGTGGAAGCCTATATGAAACAGTTGGAGGAGTTCTGGAAAAACCGACTTACAGGTTTGGGCTCTTTTCTGGCGAAAACGAAGAAATAGGTACGTTACCTAGTTAAGGCTCGTTCGAATAACCGATAGCACCTGGTCGCGATTGGATTCGGCCTGGTTCACAAACTCGCGTTTAACCGCCAGTTGCTCATCATACTTGGCTGACCACAAGATGATCTCCACGAGAACCGGGATCAGGTCTTTACCCTTTTGCGTCAACGTATATTCCTTTTTCGTCTTAAGCTGTTCAAAAACCCGCGACTCCACAATGCCTATAGATTCCAGTCGTTTTAGCCGGTCGGACAGAATATTAGTGGCAATGCCTTCTTTGGAGTTGAGAAAGTCCTTATAGAAACGCTTCTTGTCAAACACCATGTCGCGAATGATTAAAAACGTCCATTTATCTCCAAAAAAGTCCAATGCGTAACTAATAGGACAGTCGGATCGTTGGGAAATCGCTTTCATATTACTTGCTTTTTGCAAGTGAGCGTGTATATTTGCCTCACTTTTATTTTGCAAGTTAACAAATTTGGTTCAAAGTGGTTCGGTATGAGTATGTTGTATTGATGCGGCTGTCACCCCGTTGTTATGTGAGCGCCACACACTCTAACTCTAATAAAACCTGCTGACTCAGCGCCACAAGAACCTTTAAAAGAAGAAAAATGGAAGCTCAGAAAATTAATCTCGATGCGCTAAAAAGAAGTAATTGGTCTGAAACCGAGTTAGAGAATGCCAGACTTGCCGTCGATTTTATGCAACGTACAATGAACGATCACGATTTCAGTTACGTTCAGGCGAATTATAGTAACGAAGTGTATAAACAGCATAACCCCGCAATATTCCGGATGGTATAGCTGGTCTTGTTGAGTACGTAAAACAGTTTACAAAACGGTATCCCGAGTATGGTTATGACGTCAAACGCATTTTGGTTGACGGTGACGTAGTGGTTTTTCACTCCCATGTAACACTCAAAAAGAAAGACCGTGGTAACGACAAAAGGGGATTTAACATCATGGATTCATGGAGAATCAAGGATGGAAAGATTTTGGAGCATTGGGATGCTATTCAACCGCTTAATGGCTTTATGCGGTTCTTCGTTTGGCTGGTTGGCGGTAAGATCAGCAATGCAAACGGTGTGTTTTAGATAGAAAGTTCGTACCTCTCCAACGCCCTGCGGTGTTTCTCCATAATACGTTTTCGCAAGTGCCGGGGTTTTAATACCTCAATGGCGTCACCAAAACCCAGAATCATACGTTCCAACTCAAAGTTGAGATGAACCCTTAAACGGAAGGTCATACTCCTGTCTTCATGTTGTTCTACCAATTGTTGAGAATGGTGAAACGGTTTGGTCATAACATATGGAGCATTTTTATGATCAAGGCGAACGTGTACTTCTTGTAGTTGAGCATCGTTAAGTACCGTAACGCCTATGGTATTGTCGTAAAACGTGTCTCCATCAAAATCATGGATTTCGTGGTCCGTGGCGAAGTCGTAATTCAACGCCACAATACGATCAAGCGCCAGGGTAAGGATTTGGTGCTTTTTGTGAGAGCGCCCAACCACAAACCACCGGTTGTTAAACTCTTTTAATATGTAGGCATGAAACGTCATGACGGAGGCTTGCCTCGCTGTGAACGACTGATACGTGACCTTAAGCACAATTTTTTTGAGAATGGCCTGGTAGAGCGGATCCAGAAACTGTAGACCTTTCAGGCTTTCATTTTTATCAAGGTGAATGATCGATGCCTGGTGTGTTTTCTCGGTGTATACCTTGTCTTCCAGTCGCTGAATAATACCACCGAGCTCCGAAAACAGTGAAAAATCCTTAAACTGCTTTAACATTTCAACGGTTTCCGATAATACCTTCATATCCGAATCCGTAATCGGTATGTCGGTGATGGAATAGTCATCCTCGTCGTATTTGTAATACTTCTTGTCATAAACCACGATGGGTGCGTTGTAACCAAGCTTGTCGCTGCGCATCATTTGAATATCGAGCTGAACGGTGCGTTTACTCACATTGATGGCCCGCCCTTCATACTCGTAAAGTGCTTCGGAGCATGCCTCTATCAAGTCTTCCAATGTCCATTGACGATATACATTCTGTAAACACTTGTCAATGGTTTTATACCGTATCAGCGCATTTTTATTCAGTGCCATGGTCAAAAATAGGGCGTTTGTTTTACT
>JAEPQQ010000004.1:49275-111003 GCA_017640445.1 Bacteroidia bacterium
AAATGATTGCGTAGAACGGTTTCACCTTTGAATTGAAATTAAAAGAGAACAATGAAAGCAACAGGCAAAACCTTAATCGATTTAGGCTTCAAACCCGCTAAGTGGTTTGGAGAAGCGCTGGAACACATCAATGCACATCAATTGGACGGTGATGCGCTTGCTTCTTACGTGGAGCAGTTCCGCACACCACCAATGCTCGATTTGCATCGGGAGCCAATTGCTTTCGCTTCAAATATTAAAGCCGAAAGCGAGCACGAGGTAGCTAATGTTGCCGCCGTGAATGCAACCATGGAAGCTGTAATGAAGACACCAACAGTAGTGAGTGGTGCCGTAATGCCGGATGCGTGCCCAACCGGTCCGGTAGGAACAATACCGGTTGGAGGAGTGGTAGTGGCCCGAAATGCCATACACCCTGGAATGCACAGTGCAGATATCTGTTGCTCGTTGATGTTGACCGATTTTGGCAAAGTTGATCCCAAAACCGTATTGGATATGGCACAGGCGAAGACACACTTCGGACCCGGTGGCAGACAGAGACACAATGAAATGAACATTGATCGGGATTTACTCGATGAAATCAGATCGAATCCTTTACTGAACACCGAGCGTAGTTTAAAAGCCGCCAGACAACACATGGGAACTCAAGGCGATGGAAATCACTTTTTGTTCGTTGGGCAATCGAGAGAAACCGGCAATACCATGTTGGTTACGCACCATGGGTCGCGAGGTTTTGGTGCTCAATTGTATAAAAGAGGAATGCACATGGCAGAGCGCTTCCGACGCGAGTTATCGGAAGACACGCTAAAGCAGAATGCCTGGATTCCGTTTGATACGGAAGAAGGTCAACAATACTGGGAGGCCTTGCAAATTGTACGTAAATGGACAAAAGCCAACCACGCTTCCATTCACGATGCCATCTTACACGGTCTGTCGTACGACGTACAGGACCGGTTTTGGAACGAGCACAATTTCGTGTTTCGCGAAAACGACTTGTTTTACCATGCAAAGGGTGCAACGCCCCTGGATGGGAAGTTCATGCCAGAATCGCGGTCTACCCGATTGGTACCACTGAATATGGCGGAGCCCGTTTTAATTGTTAAGGGCGAAACCACCGATACGAATTTGGGCTTTGCCCCGCACGGCGCCGGGCGTAACTACAGCCGAACGCAACACAAGCGTAGCAAGGAAGGAATGACCCGGGAAGCGGTATTTGCCCAGGAGACGCAAGGCCTTGATGTGCGGTTTTACTTTGACCAAATTGACATTTCGGAATTGCCGAGTGCATACAAAAATGCCGATTCGGTACGAAACCAGATGAACGAGTTTGGTTTGGGCGAAACCGTAGATGAGGTAATGCCGTATGGCTCCATTATGGCAGGCGACTGGCGCGGTAAGGAGCCTTGGAGAAAACGTAAATCAAAATGAATATGAAAAAGCTAAAAGAAGACATCTTTCTGGTGTTGTGCGGGATGATAGAGTTGGACGAGTTTGAAACCCGACTCTACACAAACCCGGTGGTGATAGACAAGCTAGAAGAGCCAGGTTTTATCCTGGACGTAGTGTGCCTGAATTATGGAGACAAATGGGTGTTTGAACAACTTCGTGCACTCGCTTTTGAGGAATACGAGTACGAAGAATACCTGGTTTTTAAACTGGAGAAACTTTGTTATGAGTTGCTGAAAACCCAGTCGTGCGATCAAATAAACGCCGTGTGTAACCGTATACTGGCGGGTGTTGACTCGTATCCAGCGTATTCGCTATTCAATAAGTTCCGGTATCTTGAAGATTATTATTACTTCGTGAGGTCGGGAGACTGCTTGGAAGAAGAATACGTAGATGAAATCCATAAAGAGGCGCGAGAAGTTGTAAATGGTTTTCGGAATAAAACACTTTCTGAAAAGAAGGAGCTGTTGTACGATTCCGTACTTGAATAAGTAACCAGCTAAGGGTCGAGGTCTTTAAGCTGGATGTCAAAAAACAGGAAAACCCGTGACCCTGGCTTATGGAAATAAGGGTGTTCGCAAGAAAATCACCACTTTTGTAAAACAACGAATGAGAAACCTTCGAATAAATATAGAAAGTCAGGAACCCAAACATCAGTTTAGAGCCTCGCTGTTAAACTGTATTGGGAATACTGGGTGCCATAAGGTAATGGACGAATAACGAATTTGAACAACCGAAATGAAAGCGCCCAACCACAGTTGGGCGCTTTTTTTATGCTATAAACAACCAGGAAACTAAAAAATGAAAACGAACAAGAACATATAGGAGATAGTTGAAATCGGAATTCAATTGGGAGACAGACAGTTGCAGATTACGCAAAAGACCTACCAAAAGTGGGGTGGCTGAATAGTGTCCAAAATTTGACACAACTGACTGATAATCAATAAATTAAATAAAAAATTTCTTGCATAATTAAAAAAGGTGTTTCATCTTTGCCGCAGAGAAATTTAAAAAAGACGAAAGTCATGAGAATGATAAAATTAATGTATAGGATTTGGAAACGCTCGCAGGGTAACCCCGTATCGAGCCAACCGAATTATGTGCTCTTTGGAAAACCAAGGTGGAGGAGATTAATGCGTACTTAAGTGAATTAAAAACACGTAGAATATAGTAGAAGCATCTCCTCACCGAGATGCTTTTTTTATGCGCAAAAAAGGAAGGGCAAGCCAATTGGCGGTGGCCACGGTCTTGAAAACCGTTCGGAGTTAACGACTCGTGTGGGTTCAACTCCCACTCCTTCCGCAGATAATCATGAAAGATAGACAAGGTGGCTGACTGGCAGATCCGCTTTTGTGAGTTCAGTTCTCATCCTTGTCTCAATTGGAAGCATTGAGCAATTGGTTGGCTCGCCAGACTGTAAATCTGGTCTCGTTTGAGCATGTAGGTTCGAGTCCTACTGCTTCCACAACAGCACTGTGGCATGGCCGAACTCCAACTGTCTCTTGGAGTTTTCTCAGGGAGAACAGTGTTGCAGCTGGGAAGATAACGGTGGTTGTTTACCCGCCTTGGACGCGGGAGGTCGCAGGTTCGAATCCTGCTTCCCAGACAGTGCCCTGTGGTGTAACTGGAAACATGTGAGATTTCGACTCTCGTGACACGGGTTCGACTCCTGTCAGGGCAACACATTGAGGTATAACTCAGCGGTAGAGTATCCGGCTGTTAACCGGAAAGTCTTGGGTTCGAATCCCAATACCTCAGCATAGTTCGGTGGTGTAATGGAAGCATCGGAGGCTCCAACCCTCAAGGTGCGGGTTCGAGTCCTGCCCGAACTGCAATATGAGGTATAACTCAACGGTAGAGTACCATGCTTTTAACATGGGAGTTCTGGGTTCGAATCCCAGTGCCTCAACCATCCCCCGTGGTGTAATTGGTAAACACAAGGTGCACTTTCTAAGGTGTTTCGTGCTATAGGTTCGAATCCTTTCGGGGCAACAAAAATGAGGTGTAACTCAATGGCAGAGTAACGTGTTCCTAACACGTAAGTTCTGGGTTCGAATCCCGGTACCTCAGCGCAGCCAACCCTGTGGTGTAATGGCAAACACAAGGAGGGCCTCGACGGTCTTTCGTGATATAGGTTCGAATCCTGTCAGGGCTGCTATTGATGCGAATGGTTTATGGTTCGTGTCGAACACTGCCCTGTGGTGTAACCGGAAACATACGGGATTTCTACTCTTGTGAAGCGGGTTCGAATCCTGTCAGGGCTACAAAACATATGGAAGAAACTCCGGTAGGCGTACGATCCGGTTTATGCAGAAGTGGCGGAATAGGCAGACGCTCCTGGTTTAGACCCAGGCTTTTGAGAGTTCGAATCTCTCCTTCTGTACATGGTCATTGCAAAACGAAGTAGTGACAACACTTGGAATGGTAGCAAAGGCGGTCAATGCGGCGGTTTGAAGCACCGAAGATATAGGTTCGATTCCTATCCATTCCGCAAGGTGATGAATGAAAATTTCACTACGCAAGATGATTGCGCAGTTGGGTTTCTATTTTGAATCATCAAACCATGAAAGAAGTTCTTTGAAAACTTGGTTGTTTAACGACTCTTGCCATCTCATTAAGATGTATGGAGTTGATAATCAACCATTATGAGGCAGTAGCTCAGAGGGTAGAGCAGTTGAAGATAGTTTATTAATTACCACTCGAACTACCGGTCAAACCGCACTTACTTCGCAATCTCAGATAAGCTGAAAACTTAAAGTGTAGTCATTACCGGCTTGGTCAAAATGAATTTACTCCATCTGTGTTAACCAGCCGGTCGTGGGTTCGAGTCCCACCTGCCTCACTTATCTCCTTAGCATAAACGGAAGTGCTGTGGTAAAAGATTACGAGACCACGGAGTGATTGGATGATGTTGTTAACGACACGCTTGTTAATGAATAGAGTTTGCAGAAGCACCGAAACGAATTTCAAAGTAGGGAAGCGCATTTAGAGCCAATCTGCTCGCCTAAGCGAGAGTGCCAGTTCGAGTCTGGCAGGAGATACAACGCGGTCAATAAAGGCTTACTCCTAGGTTCGATTCCTACATTTCATGGTATGTAGCCTTTAGATTACCGCACAATTTGAGGTCAATTGTTTCTTACTACAACCCAACTTTTAACCAGTTTAAGAAGCAAGATTACCTCTTTTGTTAACAACTAAATAAACTAAAATGAACAACAAGTTACTTCGGGTTAGTCTCCGACAAAATGCCCTCTACATTCCGTCGAACGCACGCGTTGTAGAAGCTCAAAAATTAACCGAACCAACACTGGGTCTTGTTGCCAATGCAGCACGCCTTGGGTACGGATTTAGCGAATCGGCGTTACACGCTGTCAATGGAACCGGTCCGGACGTTAAGCTTTCCATTCTGGAGACATTGAAAGACGTAACCGGTATGGGTAAAAATTGGACACCATTGATCAAAGCATGGGATGTGCCTACAGGCGAAAGCCGTTGGGACCACTTTGTTACCTCTCTGGCCAATTTGCTTGGAGTGAAACAAAAGGGAACCGAATTGGTTTGTGGTCATTTCATTCCCGATAACACTTTCCCGTTGGAACGATACAACGGCTGCCCGTTTTGTGGTACCCCCTTCGAATTTGGTGCGATAGAGCACCTTGGACAAGGTAGTAAACTTACCATCCTGGAGGTGTTTGACGAAACCGATATGCAATCAGCTCTAAGTGATTTGCTTACTTCGAAATCCGCGTTGGATGCAACTCAGGTAGATAGCTTGAAAATACTGTTGCAACACTTTCCACTTCCGGAAGTGCGCATCGAAATGAAGGAGACCACCATGTTGGTAATCGATCACCTTGTTGAGCAGGGAAGAGATGCGGAGATTCAGCGCCTGTTTCGATCGCCCAACGATATTCTTCGGTACCTGTGGTTCAAACACACCGATTTACTACAAATCGTTGAGCCCAAAACCCTGGTGCGACGAATGGCTTCCAATCACCGAAACCATGTTGTTTCTCGTGATAACAGTGCAGCAGCTCTTATCAAGGCTAAAACCGGTTTGAAGCTAAAGTACAGCCGAACGCAGGGAAAACAAGTGGCGAAGTGGTTGAATAACCTGGAAATGAACGTAAAAACCAGCTGCGAAGTAATGCACCCAAAGCGAAACATGTGGGTTCGTTTCATACGTGCACTTCGATTAGCTGAGTTCAGCAAGCGTAAAGGTTACGAGAAACTTGCCGAGTTACTAGATGCGTTTTACAATCAGAATTACGATGTGGTTCAAGGTAGAATCAACTCATTCAGATTGAAGAGCGACGCTGAAAACACCTTTGCATTGTTAAAGGCACGTCCTGGGTTATTTGCCCGGTCGCTGTTCTCCAACATGCTTTGGTTCGGGCCGGACATAACCCTCTCTCACTTTAGAGAGGTAATAGACGAGGTACCAGCGAGGTTGATCCTAAGCCTTAATGCATATGCCGATATCTATTTCGACAAAAAAGGTCAACGATCGGTAAAGCCATTGGGCGGCGTGAACAAGTTGATTCCGGTAAACCAGTATCTGAAGCTTTACAGCGATAAAGATCTGGAGGCCATTAAGGAAAAGGTGGAAGACCTGTGTATTGAGGTAATCCAAAAGCGATTTGCAAACACCAAAGCAGAGGGCAAAACCCTTTATGTGGAAGAAACCCTGTACAAAATGCCACTTTCCATTGGCGACAGAGCCGAAACCATTCAGGATCAAGCTTCTGCCAGTATGGGATGCCGGTTCCCGGTTCAAGGTTCAGTAGTGCGGCTGTTTCTGCAATGGGGTGTTGGTCTCAAGGCCCAACACCTTGACATGGACCTGAGCTGTAATGTGGTGTATGAATCTCGTGAGGAGTACTGTTCGTACATGAACCTAACCATTCCGGGATGTCAGCACAGCGGAGACATTCAGAGCATACCCAACCAGGTTGGTACTGCCGAATACATTGACGTTGATGTGGACTACCTGCAACGAGTTGGCGCCCGATACGTTTCGTTTACCTGTAACGCTTACACCAACGGAAGCTTGTCGCCTAATCTGGTTGTGGGTTGGATGGATAGTAAGTATTCAATGAAGATCTCACGGAAGACTGGAGTGGCCTACGATCCGTCGTGTGTTCAACACCAGGTGCGCATTGGTAAAACCATCAGCAAAGGACTGCTTTTTGGAGTGCTGGATGTACAGAAACGAGAACTGATCTGGCTCGAAATGAGCTTTAGCGGCCAGGTGACTCAACGACTGAACGCAAAAGGCGTTGAAGCCCTGATGGCAAAGCTTGAAAGCAAAATGAACATCGGAGCTCTACTCGATATAAAGGCGGAAGCCCAGGGTCTTGAATTTGTTGAAGACAAGAGTGAAGCCGATGAGGTTTACGATATGCAATGGGCGGTAAACACTGCGCAGGTAACCCGATTATTTGTAGACTGATACACCAAACCAACCACGGTTTGAGTGATTTACTCAACCCTTGGTCAGAGTTGAAAGACGAATGAACCAAGCAAACCAACCGGTCCGGGGAGTGATTCCCGGGCCTTTTTTATGACTTTTGGGTGCCAAGAGCAAGTACCATCGGCAGCTTCTTTCCATGATGAACCATGCGATACTTACCAGGTTCTTCTTCTTTCAAATTGCGAAAACAGTTATACGGTGAATAGTCAAACTCTTGAAGTGACTGAATCGAAAGATCGTGACGCATTAAGTTGGTTACAATGTCGCTTAACGGATGATTCCATGTAACAGAAGTAGAGGTAATGGGTGCGCTTTCATCCGCATAGGTTCCCTGTTCTTCTTCTACAATCGGACCTTCGTTAAAATACGGGTAATGAATGCCCTTCATGTCGTCGTCCATCGTATAAACCAATGGGTGAAAATCTACGTAGAAGAAGCTTCCTCCAGGTTTTAAAAACCGAGAAACAATGGAGGCCCATTTGTCTAAATCCGGAAGCCAAACAATGGTTCCATAACTCGTAAATACGATATCGAACTCTTCATCCAAATGCTTCGGTAAATCATAAACATTGCAACAGATAAACCGACAATCAAGCTCTAGTTGGTCAGCTAATTCCTGCGCCTTTGCTACCGACCGATTGGATAGGTCAACACCGGTTACATGAGCACCCATGCGTGCCATCGACATGGAGTCTTGTCCAAAGTGACACTGGAGGTGGAGTATGCGTTTACCTTGTATGTCTCCAAGCAGGTCGAGTTCAATCGAATTAAGCGATGTATTTCCTTGCAAAAACCCATCGAGGTCGTAAAACTCAGATGCTAAGTGGGAATCCAGTTTAAGGTTCCAGGTATTCTGGTTTAACGCGGTATAGTCAAGGTTGGTCGTTTTTGCCATGGCGCAAAGAAATGAATTTTTACGATGGTTTACCGCTCCGTGATCAATTCAGCCGAATACAAACATCCATCAAAACAATCCTTATCCTGATATTCGGGGTAGGGCGACTTTTCGAGACAGTATTGCGTTGGACGGGCAGGTTTTTGAAAGCTAAACCACGAACCAAGCAGGTCCATATTCGGGTTCCAGAACTGATAGTCTTTTTCTTTTTTGACGGCCAAAAGCCTCACCTCCATAGAGCTGTCTGCCAAAATCAAAACACGATCTCCAATGGCTGGCCAGCGACCTTCCATTATAGAAGATTCAGGTTTGATGATGTTTCGCATGTTGTCTGCCGTCCGTTTACCGGAGCAACGAAACTCAAGTGTATCACCGGTGGAAACCTGTATAGCACTCATGGTTGTATCGGTGTAATCGAGAACGGTTACAAAACGAATATAGGTGGCATTGGTTAGCTCTGTTTGAAAATAGATAATCCGGGGTCTCGCCTGAATCGTTAGGGTCAGTGCGAAGAAAACCGTAAACAGAACAAATCGCTTCACTTTGTAAAGATAATAAAGACGGAGTAAAGAGACGCAGCCTAACTTAAAAGCTGCATCCTTTATTCAGGTGGTTCAAGCAGTTCACAACTGCTGCCTGCAATTACCTGCCAATCTTGTCCAACGAGCTTCCAAACACGCAAAAAGCGATAGCGCTGATCAAATTCATGGTCGTAATATTTGCCTTTCATTTTTACAGTACTCACAACCACAGCGTTATCGTCTATTATGTTTACTGTTTGTTCCTCAGCATAAATAGAAGACCATGTCATTACCTGATTCATGTAGGCGTCCAGGTCCATTGCCCTCGTGATGGTTTGGCCACCAGGGATGTTAAAGAGAAGGTCTTCATGCAATAGTTGCTCCAGCATCTCAACGTCAGCGTTCAACATGGCGTCGAATAACTGGTTTTCATATTTCAGGACAAGTTCTTTTTTTGAATCCATAGTGTTCATATCAATTGTATGTGCCCTCTGCTTTAAGAGCTTGTTTAACATGTGCCAGGTGGTGTTCGCAGTGCCAGGCGTAATTGCCCAGGTATTCAGACAAAACAAGAGGTGCTTTGTGTTCCGGGTGAATCAAGACCCTTTCCCACTGCGTTTGCGTAAAGGTATTCATAAGCCTATGCCAACGGTTGTGTATCGAAGTAAGAATTAAAAGAGAGTCCGAAAGGTCATCTTCATTGGCGTCGTACAACTCGGCCCATCTACTTTCAATATAAGGTCTAATAGTGGGCCGTTCTTCGGTTAATGCCAACCGAAATCGGATGTATCCATTGGCATGACTGTCAGCACAATGGTGAACCACTTGTTTTATGTTCCAACCATCCGGTCGATATCGCCAGCCTTTTTGACTATTCGTCAGGTCGTTCACGGTTTCAGCTAACTGACCCGGAAATGTTTTGATTACCTGCAACCATGCATTGAGTTGTTCAACATCAAGTACGTTGGGCTTTTCAAATTCTCCGATAGGGAATTTCAAGTTGTATAAGGCTTGTGCATTCATGAAGGAGGTGATTGAGGGGTTTTGTCAAAAACCGTTTGAACTTTATTTTCGGTATAACCAAGAGACCGGTAAAAACCATGGGCTCTTTCTCGTTTTGTATTACACCGAACCCGAACATGGTTGCCTTTGGCTACTGTTTCTTCTACATAGTGCACGAGCAGCCTACCCAAACCCAAACCTCGTTCGCTTTCGCGGATAACGATGCTTCCGATTTCGACAAAGGGAGAACTGATTAAACGAAGCGTCTCAAAGGCGTGGATAAAACCAACAACCCGGCTGTTGCGGGTGGCAACAAATGCATAGTGGTGGTCGCTCGCCAGAATTGCTTCAATATGAGAGGCTACCTTCCCAATTTGTAGTTCGTAGCCCAACTCCTTCGACAAAACAGTGATAGCACCGGTATCGCCCGGTTCGATGGGTCGAATAAGAATGCCTTTTGAAAGAGGCTTTTGGTCAGGCATAAGTGCTTCATGGCGAGCCTTCACAGAAAATAAAACACCTTCTGTGTAATACTCCAATGGGTACTTGCTCGAGGCATATTTAGAGTCGATAAAGGCATTGCACAATTCGTAAATCGAAAAGTCGTCGTGTTTGTCAATGAACTTGCGAGCTATTTGAAGCCAGAACCAGGTTATGGTCTCGTGATACCCCTCGGTGTCGGTATTGGGAGTTCCAACCGAAGTGTTGTGATTGGTGATAAAACCACGCACTAAGTCCAAAGCCTTGGCATCAGGGTGATGATAACAATACCAGATGGCTACAACCAAATGCGCCTCATGCGTCCATTCAACCCTTGGAAGTTGTTGCTGTTCAAACCGTTCGATTAGGGAGTCAATCTCCGTAGGGCTGTAGTGCACTACTTCGTGGTCGAGGGTGTTGAACCTGGGTTTCATTTCATTTGGGTTTAAGGTTGTTCCTGATGGCTTCGATGCGAGCCTTCCAATGCACCGAAATTAGAACGACCTGGTAAAAAAAGGTTCCCAAAGTGGCTATTTTATTACCGAAATGTCAAATAATGACATTCCCTTAATGTTGATTGGTGATCGTTGTACCTTTGCACTATGATAAGAAGCCTACTTCTATTGGTGTCGCTAATGACTTTTGGGCAGGTTTTTGCACAAACAGTTCAACTGGATACATTACGCCTGATGCAGTATAATTTGTTGAATTACAGGAATACAACAGGCCAGTGTACGAATTCAACAAACAACCCAGACGACAAAGACGGGTATATGCAAACCATTGTGGAGTATGTAAAACCCGATGTTATTCTGGTTAACGAAATGGGTAGCCACTGGCTTAACCCCAACAAAATGTTAACCAATGCCTTAAACAAAAATGGTGTAAGTCATTACGAACAGGCGCAGTCGTCTAACAACGGCTTTAGTAACCTCGTTAACATGTTGTTCTTCAACAAAAACAAGCTGACGTTACACAAGCAGGATGCAATTAAGAAAGACTTGAACGGTGCGGATCTTGTCCGCGTTATTGACGTGTATACCTTGTACATGAATTACCCTGGAGGCCTTGCACAGGGAGACACCGTATTCCTAACCTTTTTTCTGGCTCATTTAAAGGCGGGCTCTGGTTCTGACGATAAGCAAGAGCGCGCTGATATGACGGCCGCTGCCATGGACTATCTCAAAAACAACCACCAGGAACATAGCTACTTTTTTGCAGGCGACTTTAACATTCAAACGCACAGTGAAGCCTGTTACCAAACCCTAACCAAAAACAGCACCGCCACCATTCGGTTCTACGATCCGATGGGAGCTGCAGGTTCGTGGAACAACAACAGCACGTTTTCAAACCTACATACCCAAAGTACGCATGATGGAGACAGCCGTGGAGGTTGTTTCAGTACAGGAGGAATGGACGACCGTTTCGACTTTATTCTTTGTGGTAAGGAAGTATTGGATAACACCTACGACGTACATTACATACCCGGGACATATAAAGCACTTGGACAAGATAGCCGACGTTTTAACGGCAACATCAAGAACCCAAGCAGCAACATCATCCCGGCCAATGTGCAAAATGCCTTGTACGAAATGTCGGATCACTTGCCCGTCTTAATGGATGTGGACATAAACGATCGTTCAGTAGGAATACAAAACATACCCGAATCAATAAAATTGGTGGTGAACTATGGTAAAGGACACGTAGATGTGTTTTTTCAGGATGCTCAATCCATCGAAAAGGTTGAAATTCTAAATGTGAACGGGCAGCGTGTAAAAGACGAATACATCACTACCTCGGAGCAGACAATCTCCATAGATATTACCAACTTGGTGGGGGGCATGTATGTGATTACCGCTATAGATAAAGACGGAAATATATTCACCCGAAAACTTCCCCTATAAGTAGATGGGCCCATTGCGAACCATAGTAATTGTTGGAGTACTTCTGGTAACCGGAAGTTTTTCGTCATACGCACAGTATTCGTTTTATAACAAACCACGTTTTGAGAAATGGATATATGCCGGTGGTGGTCATTTCTTTGGTGATATTGGCGGAAAACAAACCAATGGAATTACCATTGCCGGAAACGAGGGTTTCGACTTAACGAACCTTGGCCTGGCGGCGGGTACAGGTATTCGATTCAATGCTAAACGTTGGTTTGCCGTACGGACAGGTTTGGGGTATAGCCGATTCAGTCAATCGGATGCAGGTGCTTTCAGACGTTCGCAACAATTGAGAAACCTGAGCTTCCAAACCGATGTGTTCGAGGCTTCCGCTATGGCTGAGTTTCGAGTGGCTAACTTCGGTATCAAAACAAAGAAACGTAAGAGCTTTTGGGAGTACTATGTGTTTGGAGGTGTTGGGGCGTTTTATTACAATCCAAAGGCGCATTACGGAGATAAATTGGTGGCACTTAGGCCATTGACCACAGAGGGGCAGGGGTTAAAACCTGGAACAAAAAAATACAGCGTAGTGGCCGGGAGCTTTCCCGTTGGAGGGGGGCTGCGACTCGGAACCGGGTTTAACAGTTCCTTCTTTGTGGAAGTGAGTTATCACATTACCACTACCGACTACATCGACGATGTGAGCGGAAGTTACTACTCGTACAACGAACTTCTTTTTCGAAGAGGTGAGGTTTCAGCAGATATGAGCTATCGGGGAGATTCAGAAATATATCCCCAAGGGCGTACACGCGGAAACCCGTATAACAAAGACAGTTTTGTTGTCTTTAAGCTGGGTTATTCAACCTCACTGAAAAGCCGTAAGTTGACCCGTTTCCATGGGCGATAAAACCACCGATTGCGGAAAATCTAAAATCTTCAGCGAAAAATAAACCGATACGGCCTTTTAATTAAAGCGCGCATATCAGACCTGTACTCTGGTCTAAAATTGAATCATCAAAAGAGTTTCAATTATGCGTTTATCACTAAAGTTTATTGTTCTTGGTTTAATCGTTCTGGCATCGTGTAATAAATCTTCTCAGTTGCCAGCATACAGCCCTGAGTTTGTTGAACACATTTCGGCATACACGTCTGGTGTAATCGACCGCAACCCGGTAATCCGTATTGTTCTTGCCGAGCCAATTAAAACATCAAAACGTGAAAAACTAGACGCGAACGATTTAGTGGCTTTTAGTCCAAAAATTTCGGGAGAAGCCAAGTGGGTAAGCGATCGCATTCTTGAATTTACGCCTGATGAACAACTACCACGTGGAACCATCTTTCAGGGTGTTTTCTACCTGGGTAAAATAAAATCACTCAAGCGAGAACTACGCAAGTTCCCATTTCAATTTCAAACGCGAAAACAATTTCTGAACCTCAATCTGACCGGCCTTACTGTGTATGGCGACAACGATCCATGGTACAGAAAACTCATGGGCTCCGTATCGACAAACGACAAGGACGAACTGGACCTGATAAAGCAGTGTTTAAAGGCTAATATGGCTGGTGAACCCCTCAAGATCAAATGGCACAAGAGCGGAGACAATCTGTTCAGTTTCCGTATCGACAGCATTAAACGGAGTGAGTTTAAAAAGCAGATAGTATTAGAACTCAATGGAAAGAAAGTGGAGTCAGCCAGTAAAGACACGCGTGTTGTAAATGTGCCGGGTATGGGTGTGTTTAGTCTTGAAAACGTTGAGATTACCAATGAGCCCGACCAAAAGGTTGAGTTGTATTTTTCTGAGAGCCTGAACAGTATTCAAAGCCTGATCGGACTTATTCAGTTAGACAGTACCGTGGTGGAGAGCTACGAGTTGAAAGGTAATACCGTTACCCTCTACCCCAAAGAACGTCTGGTAGGAGAACACAAGTTGTTTTGCTCCGCCGATATCAAAAACTACGCAGGTTATCGCCTCAAAAAAGACGATGAGCGTAACATTTACTTCGAACGAACCAAGCCTAAATTGCGTATGGTTGGAAAAGGCACCATCGTTCCCGATGCCAAGGGCGTTGTGTTCCCTTTTGAAGCTATGGCACTTAAGGCGGTTGATGTATGGATCTACCAAATCTTTGAAAAGAACATCCCTCAGTTTCTGCAGGTGAATGAATTGGATGGAAACAGTCAGTTATCGCGGGTAGGTAAATTGATTTACTCTGGTAAGGTAGATCTTGCCGAGAACAAGCCGGTAAAAGAAAACCAATGGACGCGATACACACTTAACATTCGAGATTACATCAAGAAGGAACCAGGAGCCATTTATCGCATTCAGGTGGGCTACCGAAGCTCGTATACTTTCTTCGAGTGCCCGGAAGGAAACAGCGATTATTCCATAGCCGACGACGGCATGTATTACGACTACTACAACAGGGAAAACGAGTACCTTGAGCGGTATACTCCATGCGACAGTCGGTTTTATTACAGTGGCTCCATTGGTAAAAACATCCTGGCTTCAGACATTGGTCTTATCGTAAAAAAGGGCGCTGATGAAAAGACACACGTGTTTGTCAGCAGTCTGGTAACGGCACAACCGCTTGCCAACACAAAGCTCGAATTCTATACCTACCAAAACATCCGAATTGCTTCGGGTTACGCCGATCAATTAGGCATGGCCGACTTTACATTACCGGAAGAAGCATATATGGTTGTGGCCACATCCGGCCGACATAAAGGATACCTGAAACTGGGAAGTGGTCGAAATAACTCTACATCAAAGTTCGACGTTGACGGCGTAAACGGATTTTCAAAAGTTGATGGCAAACTATACACCGAACGCGGTGTTTGGAGACCGGGCGACAGCATTTACACCTGCTTCACTCTTCAGGATAAGCAGAATAACTTACCAGCCAATGTTCCGGTTAAGTTCGAACTTCTCAATCCCAGAGGTCAGGTAATCCGATCCATTGTTCGTACTACATCCGTGGGCGACGTTTATGATTTCCGAACCGCAACCTCATCCGGTTCCATTACCGGAAACTACACCGCCAGAGTGAGCGTTGGAGGGTCCATGTACTATAAAACACTGGCCATTGAAACCGTAAAACCCAATCGGCTGAAAATCAAAGTGGAAGTGCCCGACAGTGTTATACAAATTGGTAAACAAACACAGGTAACGTTAGTTGGAAAGTGGCTTCATGGAGCGCCATCACCGGGTTTGGCCTATAACATTAAGGCCCGTATACGAAGAGCGAGTACCCGGTTTAAGGGCTTCGAAACGTTCCACTTTGAAGATCATTCAAAGAGGTCGGTTAACCGGGAAATTATACTTTCAGAGGGTAAGCTGGATGCCCATGGCAAAGTTTCATTTACGCCCAACCTGCACCTAAACAAACGAGTTCCGGGCAGCCTGCATGTAGATTTCTTAACCAAATTGTTCGAGAAAGGCGGTAATTTTAGTCAAGACAATAGTACCTACCCGGTTAAGGCCTTTAACAGCTATGTGGGTATTGAGACTCCAAAAACCGAGGAAGACGACAACAGCCTTGTTACCGATAAAAAGCACAAGTTCCGTATTGTGAACGTAAGTGCCCTGGGTAAACCAAGAAAGAACAAACGGGTTTCGGTTAAGATTTACCGGGTCGATTGGAACTGGTGGTGGGACAATCATCGGGATATTGCTACTTATATGCAGTCAAACAGCATGTTCCCGGTGGTTGATACCATACTTAACACCTCGTCGGCGGGCATGGGTTCTACCGACTTCCTTCTACCTTATCCAAACTGGGGACGCTTTGTGATGATTGCCAAGGACCTGGAATCCAAACACACGGCAACCAAGATGTTCTACGTAGACTGGCCGTATTGGAAGAGGGGTAACCGAAATCAGACTGAGCAGGCGAAAACCATCATGTTGTCAAGCAACAAAAAAGTGTATGGTGTTGGAGAAACCGTTAAGGTTACCATCCCGTCATCCGACCTTGGTAAAGCCCTGGTGTGTGTAGAAAACGGGTCCTCTGTAATAAAGAAGTTTTGGGTGAATGGTAAAAAGGGAGAGACCCAGTTTACCTTCAAAACAACCAAGGGAATGACACCGAACGTTTACGTACACGTAAGCTACCTGCAAACCTATAAGAATAAAGACAACGATTTACCCGCTCGACTCTACGGTATCTTACCAATAAAGGTTGAGAATAAGTTAAGCCACCTCCACCCACAGCTTGTGGTGAATGACGAAATCCGACCCGATCGAAATGAACTGGTCATGGTTAAAGAGAAATCGGGACGGCCAATGACGTACACGCTGGCAGTGGTGGATGAAGGCTTACTTGATCTTACACATTTTAAGACGCCGAAACTTTGGAATCACTTTTATCAAAAACAAGGACTTGGTGTACGCACCTGGGACCTCTACGATGAAGTGATGGGAGGTTATGCCGGAAAATATGGCAACGTGTTAAGTGTTGGGGGCGACGAAGAGGGTGCTGTTGATGAATCGGTGCACAAGGCAAATCGTTTCAAACCTGCCGTGAAATTTTTAGGTCCTTTTACATTGAAGGCTGGGCAAACGGCCAAACACCGAATTAAAATGGGCGAATACATTGGCGCCGTGCGAATGATGGTTGTTGCGCGGCACCATGACGCCTATGGAGAGGCCGAGAAGTCGGTTAAGGTAAAGAAGCCAATCATGGTACTACCAACGCTTCCTCGTGTTTTGAGCCCCGGTGAATCGATCCAGATTCCGGTTACCGTATTCTCGATAACAGAGGGTAAGAAAAAGGTAGATGTGAAGGTTGAGTTGTCCGGACATCTTAAGGCTTCCGGCGACATGTCAAAACAGGTGGAGTTTGCAAAGCAAGGCGACGAAACCGTTTTTTTCAAAGCAACGGTGGCAGAAGAAGTAGGACTGGCTAAGATGGTGGTGACCGCGCGTTTTGGTAACGAAGTAGCAAGAAAGGAGATTGAAATTGCTGTTAGAACACCGAATCCATCGGTAACCGATGTACAGGAGTACGTATTGGAAAAAGGAAAAACACTGAACATAAACGCAGTGCTAAAGGGCTTAGATGGAACCAATTCAGCGGCGCTGGAAGTATCGGCTTTGCCCCCGTTAAACCTGCACAGCAGACTGGACGAACTTCTTCAATATCCGCATGGTTGTGTGGAACAAACAACGAGCTCTGTATTTGCGCAGTTGTTCGTAACCGACTTACTAACGCTTACCGAGGATCAGCAATTTAGAGTAGGAGAGAATATTCAGGCAGCTATTCGTCGGTTACGCCGATTCCAAACCGCTTCTGGTGGACTCGGATACTGGCCAGGCTCTGGAAACGCGAACGAATGGGGAACCAACTATGCAGGGCATTTCCTGTTGTTGGCTCAGCAACAGGGCTATCCGGTAGACAAAGACTTTATGGCCCAATGGCTCAACTATCAAAAAGAGAAGGCGAAACAGCACGAAACCAACGAATGGCAAAACGACCTTACCCAGGCCTACCGCCTGTATACATTGGTGCTGGCCGGAGAACAAGATCTGGCGTCTATGAATCGAATGCGTGAGAATGTGAAACTGGAAGGAATTGCAAAATGGAGGCTGGCTGCCGCATACGCTATGGCCGGTATGCCCGAAGTTGCAAATGCGCTCATTAAGGAGTTGGATATGAAAACGCCAACGTACAAGGGACATGGTTCTACCTTTGGCTCTCACTTAAGAGATCAAGCCATGATCCTTGAAACGCTTAGTCTTATTGGAGACGATAGTAAAGCTGGTTTCCTGGTTAAAGAAGTGGCAAAGAAACTGTCTTCTACCTCTTGGTTGAGCACTCAGGAAACAGCTTATAGCCTCATTAGTATTAGCGGCTTTTACAAGAAGAACGAAAGTGGAAACGAGATGAAGTTCAATGTAAACTATGGTTACGGTCGTGAGAACATTCATACGGCAAAACCCATTTTCCAGCGATCCATGGTTTCGAAGAGTAAACGACAAACAAAAAAGATCAACCTGGCTAATACAGGATCGAACCTTTTGTTTGTTCGGGTGATCAAATCATCGGTACCGCTTCAGAGCGACACCGTTAAAATGTCGAGCAATCTTGCCATGGAAGTTCAATACGTCGATTACGATGGCAAGGTGCTTAATCCGTCAAAATTGGTTCAGGGCCAGGAGTTTAAGGCAATCGTTAAAGTTAAAAACGGGACGATCAAGGGTGCACAATACGACATGGCACTATCGTTTATGGTTCCGGTTGGATGGGAGATTGAAAACACACGACTCACCGGCGGTAGTTCCGGATACGACCACCAGGATTTTCGCGATGATCGGGTGTATACCTATTTCAACATTGGCAGTGGAGCAACCCGAAGCTTCGAACTTCGATTAACCGCATCCTATGCCGGAAGGTTCTTCCAACCAACCATCAAGGCCGAAAATATGTATGATAATACCGTTACGGCAACCGAACCCGGAGGATGGGTTGAGGTAGCTGAACAGGTGGACTCGAACTTGTAATGTGATCTAAAATCGGTTCAAGTAGACGAAATATCGTTTCAAATTGAGGGCAAGTAGACCATTTGTTTATTGCGGTTATGAGGAGTATTCATTCGAATGCTCCTCTTTTTTTGTCAGAAACTAAACGGGAGCGTGCAGTATCAAATAACACCTACATTTGTTCGACATTTGGGACAACAAACAATTTTTCGTTTTTATGTGCTCAAGTCATACACGAATAGTGCGATTTATTTTCCCTTTAGGCCTCACGGTATTACTACTAACTCAAAGTTGCGCTGTTTCCATGGCGCAATCATGGAGTTGGAACGGAAATACAGGAAGTGGTAAGAAGCTCGGATTTACCAGTTATAACAACTTAAACCTGTATACCAATGATGCGATCCGAACAACTATTACCAAAGACGGGGATGTAGGTATTGGTTTGGTCAACCCAAGAGCCAGAATGGAGGTACTTTATTGCCCAGTTACCAGTAAACACGACATCGGACTTATAGTGACCTATGAACAATGCCCAGGGTCCAACGCATCGGTGTTTGATGCAACATTACCCGATTTTATTGGTGGCCTCGGATTACCAGATGGCACCAACAATGGAGAGGGCCATTTCAGTTTGCCATTTAGCTTTTTAACAAATCACATAACGCAGGCCGGCATGGGGGCGAACAGTAATTCAGAACCTGTGTTTTGGGTAAGGTCGGAGAGTCCGGCAGGAGTTCCATCAAACCCCACTGGTGTGACGGAGTTTGACACAAAGTTTATTGTCATGCCCGACGGAAGCACGGGAATTAATGTTGCACACCCACGAGCCGCTCTCGATGTGCGCGGTAGCCAATCAACAAACCATCCGGCAGCTATTTTTGGTTCCAGAGCAATTGGAACAGGTAGCACAAATCCAATGGGGTTGTTCCAATATCAAACGCAACAAATTCAGATAATACCCGTACTGGGCGACAAGGGATATAATGCCATATCCAAATCAGGCGATCAAGGGGTGTTCTTTTCAGACGGTAAGGGCGCGGATGGGGCCAACCGCAATGGGTCACTGGTCATTGCACCCTGGACCGATCAGATAAAAAACCCAACTACAGGCGGGATGAAAATAGATAGCAACGGAAACCTTGGTGTGTTTGGGCATCTTGACGTATACGGAGACATCAAATCGCATAAGCTAACGGTCCGGTCTTTTTCCTGGCCCGATTATGTCTTCGATTCTACCTATTCTCTTATGTCGCTTGAACATTTGGAAAAATTCATTACAAAAAACAAACACTTGCCTGATGTACCATCCGAAATCGAGGTGAAAGAGCAGGGTATTGATATTGCGCGCACCCAAGAACTCATTTTACGAAAAATAGAAGAATTGACCCTCTATGTTATCGAACATGATAAGAAGATCAACGTGCTAACCACCAAACTCAATGAACCACAGGAATGAACCGATTTGTAAACAGAAACCCGGGGACGATAATACTAGTCATTTTGGCATTCAACTTATATGGTCAAAACGACTGTGGCAGATATGGTGATAATAGCGTGGGAACACTGGTTCGGATATCAAAACCTTTACCTTGTGCTGAAGGCAGCTTGATGCTGGTTTTTGAAGATCATTTTGATGGTAAAGAATTGGACCATACCCGATGGTACGAGCGCACTCGCGTTGTACGCGACTATGATTTTGTTCACTCCAAGCAGTTCTACAAAAAAGAAAACGTTGTAGTGGAAGATGGTAAAATGAAGCTAGTGGCGAAACGCGAACATCTGTCGGGAATGACTTTTGGCGATAATGCAGAGTTTAAAAGTAATTTTGATTTCACTTCTGGAGAAGTCAATACTCTATTTGAATTTGGCTACGGTGTTTACGAGATACGATGCAAATTGCCTCAAGGCGCTACCAAGGGTTTTTTTCCAGCCTTTTGGGGATTTTCTGATGCCTCAAATATCTGGCACGAAATAGACATTTTTGAAGCATGGAGCAGCCACAACATTGAACATGGATATGCCCTAAAGGAAGTAACGTTCACCTCGTTCCGTGAGATCGAAGAGACCGATGGGAAAAAACTGTATCGATGTTCAAACGATTTTCAGAACGACACCGACCTCGGGGCTGGCTTTCACACGTATAAAGTGGTGTATCAGCCGGACTACATCGAATGGTACGTAGACGGAACCGTAAGGCGAAAGACCTGGCGTTATTACACTCTTCTGGGTCAAGGGGTAGATTGTGGCCATACCAACACAAATACCACCTATGTTCATAATCGCTCTATGCCTTACCTGCCCATGAACATCAAGATAGATCTTGCCATAGAAAACGGAGTGTTTAGGCACAAGGGTAACACCATAAAAAGACGCCCTGATGCGAACACTAAATTGCCCAACACCTTTGAAGTCGACTATGTTAAAATCTGGCAGAATGTACCCTGTAACGGAGATGTGTTTATCAATAGCCAGGCAGAGTTGGATGAACTGTTGTCTGAGCAGAATAACTTCTATAACGTTATCTATGGCGAGAATATATTTCTGGACAATTCCATTCTTAAGTCGAAGAAGTCTTTGGTACTGGTGTCGCCAGGTAAAATAGACGTCGGTCCAGACTTTCACACAGAGAACGGAAGTTTTTTTGAAATGCAGTCACTTCCCAGAAGTCCTTGCCTCGGAACTTCCATGCCCAACGTTCACAGCTCTGGATTTAATCGCAATCTTGGAGGTGTTAGTAGTCAAATTGGAGAAGTACTAGAAGATCATGGCAATTCACAAAGTCAGGTCGCCATCAACCCGGTATCATCCAGCGATGGTGGGTATTCCATTCTGGAGATGGGAACAGACCAAAACAAACGTTACCTGATACAAGTGCACAACATGCTGGGTCAAAAGATACATGAGGAGGAGGCGTATCTCTCAACGCCCAAACACCTCAGCTCCCAAATTTTTTCAACAACAGGATTGTACACCATTCGCATTACAAGTAGAGGGAGTCATCACGTTACCGCACAGAAAATCTGGGTAAACAAATGAAGCCGATGAAGAAGCATATCATATCCATTATTCTATTACTGGGAGGTATATGCAAACTTCAAGCACAAACCTCTACCTCTGGTGTTGTAGGTATTGGAAGAACCAGTGTGTATTCTGGGGGATCTCCATTGGGCGGATACATCCTTGATGGGTATCACCTGGAACTAGGTATTAGCCATAAGCTCAAACATGCACCGATCAAGTTCCAAACAGGAGTCAAACTTTCCAACAACGGATCTTCGCCATTCCATACCATGGGTTCATCGGAATACAGAAACGTGTTTGTTCCGGTTACCATCTTATATTCTTATGGCGTAAAGAACACAGTTTCGGTGGGAGGTGGTTTGTTCATGGGCCACAACTTCGACCAGAGCCTCGACCACAGCCAGTTTTTTGAGCTTCAACCATTTTCTACCGGTTTGACATTGGTTTTTGAATTCATGAGGGCGAACCAATACCTTAACTATGGCGTACGGATTCAGAGTTTTCTGGAAGCTACACCTACAACTATTGACCTCGATAACAGGAGAAACGGAACCACGCATCAACACCTGGCCATGTCAATCGTCATTGCGAGACCCATTCACAGGGATAAGAAGTGATCTATCTAAACCTACCCCAAAATGAAACGAGATATTGACAGTTATGTAAGAATACTTCTGGCTCTCGGTTTTTTTACTTTAACCCAATCCAGTATAGCCCAGACACCTATCGTAATTTCCATCGAATCCGGTACCACGTTGGCTCATCGTGTCGTATCAAACCATGCAAATTCCGGTTTTCTGGAATACGCAACAAAGCACGATGTGCCCACATGGGGATACGTTGGCGGTGTTTCGGTTAGCGGTGGTTTTAATCAGAAGAACTTGCATTGGTACACACGCATTAAGGCACTTGAGTTGGGCTACGGAACCAACCGGGATTCGGTTTTATTTTCCGACCCTTTTGGTAACCCATTGATGCAGGTGGCACAACAAAAACGATTTAGGTATCGACTGGGGGGATTGGGAGTTGGGCTCTCCAAAGAACAAACCCATTATTCACCATACCTGGGAATCGATCTTCAGTATCTCATACGAAGATCGTTGACCACCAAGGTGTTGAAGTCAAATGGTAACTCCAGTTCCGTTCATATTCGAGATGCTTCCTTAAGCACACATCTTTGGATTGTTCATTCCGGAATCAAGTTTGATTTGCTTAAAAAATATTACACCCGATTTCAGGGAATGGTTGAACTGGGTTACAGTATATCTTCAGCACTTACCCAAACCGATTTATGTCTTTTTTACGGTCAGGTTGGCCTGTGTTTTACATTTCTAGATAAACAGAAATAAGCCTTACTTTGCCATCAATGAAGCGATGGGGAAGTCTTGTACTAATTTGGTTGTTTACAGCCGCGTTAACCTATGGTCAGTTCCGGGCTGAACTTGGAATTCCATCCATATTCAACTCCAAAACCAATGGCAATAGCTTTCTAACTAGTTTTGGGTCATACATTCATGTTGGGCACGATTTCGACCGGTGGTCGGGCAATGTCAGGTTTTACTCAGCACCTAAGGTTGCTAAAGGTAAGTGCCGAAATGGTCTCGGGTTCGGAGCCGCATATTCGTTTCAACATCCACAAACACCTAACTGGAAGTACTACGGAGGTATGAGTTACCAATGGCTCAACGACCGAAACAAGGAATTCAATACCTACAACCGGGGCATTCATATTTTAAGCGTTGAAGTGAAGGCAGAATACTGGATTACCTCAGAGTGGTATGTGGCCAGCATGCTAAATCAGGGTTGGAGTGCTTCTAACTACCGGAACGTAAAACGGAATACAGGTATCGTTCGATACCCAACCTACGTCATATCCCTGGGAGTTGGTCGCCGGTTCAGTGATAAATACCTGAAGAACTTACCATGGAAATCCCTTACAAAGAAATAAGACAATACCTGATCGAGTCCGACCCAATCATGTCGCGTATTGTGTCGTCGGTAAGCGTTGAACCAGAGCCGACCCCAAGCGTAGATATTGGTTACTATCTAATGAGTTCCATTGTGTCGCAACAACTCTCAACCAAAGTTGCCGATATCATTTGGAAACGATTCACCGAATTGTTCAAAGACGAATACCCAGACCCCAAGGCAGTTCTGGAAACAAGCGGCGATGCGCTTAGAAACATTGGTTTATCCAGGCAAAAATCAAAGTACTTAAAGAATGTGGCCCAATTTGCGCTGGAGAACGATATGCGATTCGAGATACTGAATGCAATGAGTGACGAAGAAATAATTCACTCGTTAACAAGCATCTCCGGAGTCGGGAAATGGACCGTCCAAATGGTGCTCATGTTTCCAATGGACCGACCGGATGTTTTTCCGGTAGACGACCTGGGCATCCAAACCAAAATGAAACATTGGTACGGGCTTACCACTGAGAAAAAGGAACTGAAACAAGACATGCAGGAAATAGCCGAGGTGTGGAAACCATACAGAACACTGGCCTGCAAATACCTTTGGTCTTCGCTAACGGATTAGGTATATTGGCAGGTATTATGAAGTTTTACATCTTCGGTGCACTATTTCTTTTACTACCAATCACCACATCAGCCCAGAATTTTACGGATCCGGTTTATCAGATTAAAACGGAAAGCAACCTAACCTATGGTTCTGCAACCGACTTCGCCGGTAACGTCCGAACGTTGGTAATGGATATATCATACCCAACCAACGATACCGCTCCAACGTGCGGCAGGCCGTTAATGGTAATGGTACATGGTGGAGCATTTATGGCCGGGAACCAAAACTCGGCAAGTGTGGGAAGCTTAAGAACCGACTTTGCTAAACGGGGCTACACCACAGCTTCGGTTACCTATCGGTTGGGTCTGTTTCAAACCAACCGAAACGTGCATTGCAATGCTTCTAGTTTCGGCATCGAATGGGACTGCCTGAATATGACCGACTCCAGTGAATGGTATCGGGCCTATTATCGGGGAGTTCAGGATGTAAGAGGAGCAATCCGTTACTTAGTAAAGAACGCCGCGAAGTATAACATCGATCCGCAAAACGTGTTTGTCGTGGGTGAAAGTGCAGGAGGTTTCATTGCTCTGGGCGTGGGTTACATGGACGATACATCTGAGGTGCTCGGCAACTTGATTGGTTCAATGAACGATGTTAAACCACCAAACAACATCTATCAATCTCCGTGTGTGGTTAAATACAACCTGGACACCTCAATCGCATCTATGAAGTACAAGCGACCCGAACTGGGTTCGTTAAATGGAACGCTTAATCCTTTGTCTGGAAAGACGTACACCCTGCAAGGAGTAGGAAACTTTTATGGAGCCGTCTTTAATAATTTATTCAAGTCTACTACCAACAATCCACCGGCCTTGTATATGTTTCACCAGCCAAACGACTTAATTGTGCCGTATAGTTCGGCAAAGGTCTTTGCTGGATATAATGCGTGTGCCACAGGCTTCCCGTTCTCTTGTGCGGGAATCATAAACAGGCCCGTTATCTGGGGCTCAAAAGGAATTCAGGCATTTATCGATTCCGCTGCCGTTGGAGGTGGAGTGGCACCACGTTATAGGTTTGACAAAACCTCAAACACGGCCAATTGTGCAATTCAGCTGGCAGACCCTTCAAAAGCAGGACATCGAATTGATAATTACGCGATGCGATCGCGCAACATGGCCCATTTCTTCGCAGATGAAATCGAACCTTGCACAAACTCGGGCCTGGTCGAAGAAAGCTTCAATAACGCCCATCGAGTATACCCAAATCCGGCTGAGTCGATTGGTTCAATTCGAATAAGTGGCTCATTCAATTCTGGAGACCGGGTTGAAATACACGACGCCTTGGGCAGATTGTTTTTACAGCATACCGTAATGAAGTCTTCGCAAGAAGTACAGCTAAATGAAACCAACGGTGTTCCACCCGGAGTTTACACGATATCCGTTCGTAGCATCGATACAAAGTGGGTACAAAAACTAATCTTGTCAACGAACTAAATCGATTCAGAAATTCTAGACAAACCCGCTCGCTAACACCTTACCTTTGCGCCCTTGGCTGGTATTTACATACACATTCCTTTTTGTCGCAAGGCGTGCCATTACTGTGATTTTCACTTTTCAACGTCTCTGGCAAATGCCCAACCTATGGTTGATGCCATTATAAAGGAGCTAAAGGACAGGGCGTTCGAACTTAAGGGTAATAGCATTGAAACTATCTATTTTGGTGGAGGTACACCCAGTGTACTGTCTCCTCATGCTATCGAGTCGATTTTAGGTACAATAGAATCGCATTTTGAGGTTCAGACTTCCATGGAAATCACGTTTGAAGCCAACCCGGATGACTGCGACATAGCCAATCTGAAAACATGGAAATCGTTGGGAATCAACCGCTTGAGCATTGGTGTACAATCGTTCGATCAGCACGATTTGGAATGGATGAATCGATCGCATACAAGCAACCAGGCAAAAACGTCGATACGAAATGCAGCGGAATGTGGCTTTGACCGGATCAATATGGATTTAATTTATGGTGTTCCTGAAATGCCCGAAGAAATCTGGCACAACAACGTTTCTCAGGCCATGGAATTACCAATTGATCACATTTCCGCTTACAGCCTAACGGTAGAGGAGGGAACCGCTCTACATTCGTTCATCAGACAGAATAAATACTCACCGATTAACGATGAAAAAGCCGTTCGGGAGTTTGAGTATTTTCAGCAACAAATAGACCGCAATGGTTGGTTGCACTACGAGATATCGAACTACTGTAAGCCCGGGGCTATGGCAATACACAACACCAATTATTGGAAGCAAAAACCGTATTTAGGCGTAGGGCCATCGGCGCACTCGTACAACGGAAAAAGTAGAAGATGGAACCTGGCCAACAACCCAAAATATATGAAAAGCGTGTTGGCAAATGAAGTGTTTTGGGAAGAAGAGAAACTAAGTTGGAGCGATCAGGTAAACGAATTTATAATGTTGGGTTTGCGTACCATGTGGGGAGTCGACCTAAATAAACTTCAGCGTCTTCATGGTCATGAAATAGAAGAATACGATATCGATCGCTTTGTTCAGCAAGGCTTGTTGAGCAATACAAATAGCCATCTTGTGCTTACCAGGGAAGGTAAGGCATTTGCCGACCAGATTGCTTCTGAACTATTTGTTTAGAAATCAGGGCAGCCCATTACGTGGCGTCGAAAAGGGCCTCGTCGGAATAATCTCCGATATGCTCTCCGGCTGGTTCGTTGTGTTTTTTTATTCTCTCTTCGGGTTTTTCGCATATCCGAGCGCGACACCTCACTGGAAGATTTGGGAGGGTAGACCGTCCAGCCTTCCTTCGTGTTTTTGTCTGGATTGGTTTGAGCTTGTAACGGACGTACTGAGAACCCCAAAAGCGAAACAAAGGTCAAGCCAATAAACAAAAACCGGTTGAACCCCTGGTAATTCTGCTGCTTCTGAAGTTGTTGTGGCAGGAAAATGCCACAACCACCATTTCGGAGTACATCTTTTATTTCTTCAATGGATTTATCCCGAAAATCGACTACAGTTTGCTCGCACGACGAGCAGAAATAACCACCATCGCTGGCTTGCATTTTGGATAGATTTGCCGGACATGGACGCTTGATTTGCATAATTCAGGTTTATCAAAAGACTTCAAATAAGTCCAAAATGTTGCATAAATCAGGGTTTTATTAATGCAAGGTAACCCTTTCTATAACATGTATGCCTTACATTTGTAAGGATTCTTGTCGATAAACATCGTTTGCAAACGGTAAAATAGAGAAAGTAAACGACCAGCAGGAATTATATAACAAGTACAAAAGCCCATGGGTAGATCGCAAGAAACATTTGGAAAAAAAGAAGTAAGAGACAAGAAAGCTAAAAAGAAACGCGAAAAGGAAGCAAAGCGTCAGGCAAAGCGTGAACAAGGAAAAAAATCCCTTGACGATATGATTGCGTACGTCGACGAACACGGCAACTTTACTTCTACTCCTCCAGATCCAGCTGAACGTGAAGAAGTTGATTTGGAATCCATCCAAATTGATGTATCTCGCCAGGAAGACGTTGAAGAGGATCCAATCCGTACAGGCACGGTTACCTTCTTTAACCACGATAAAGGCTATGGCTTTATCAAAGATGCAAACTCAAGGGAGAGCTACTTTGTTCACATCAACAATGTTGAAGGTGGAGTTCTGAACGAAAACAACCGCGTAAAGTTTGAAATTGAACCCGGGTTGAAAGGACCTACCGCGGTACGGGTAAGCCTCGATAAGTAACTACCGCTGGTTCGGTTTTTTAGTCTTCTGCGAACGCGACTTTCGATTATGTCGATAAGGTCTTCGCCGATTATTCCCACCCGGCTTTTTCTTAAAATTTGCTTCACTTTTAGGCTGAGCAGCAGTATCTATGGGTGCTTCGCTTGGCTCAAACCCCTGAACCGTATCATACTCCAGTTTATGTCCGAGTAGCTTCTCGATACCTTTAACCAGGTGTGCTTCTTCGGCACTCACCAGAGAAACAGCTTCGCCATTTGCACCTGCTCTACCCGTCCTTCCAATTCGGTGAACATAGTCTTCCGGAACATTCGGAATTTCAAAATTAACTACGTGTGGTAACAATGGAATATCCAAACCACGGGCTGCAATATCGGTTGCTACAAGCACGCGCACATCACCTTTCTTGAAACCACTTAAGGCCTTGGTCCGGGCATTCTGGCTCTTATTACCGTGTATAGGCATAGCGGAAATGCCATTTTTCGTGAGCTTCTCTGCCAGTCGGTTAGCACCATATTTGGTACGGGTAAAAACAAGTACCTGGTGCCAGTTGCCTTCTTTAATCAGATGTAAAATCAACCCCGGCTTTTTCTTTTTGTCAACGTGGTAGATACGTTGATTAATTCGGTCTACCGTCGTGTTTTCTGGTGTAGCCTCAACCCTAACTGGATTGTTGAGCAACGAAGTGGCCAGTTTCTTTATTTCCTTTGAGAAAGTAGCCGAGAACAATAGGTTTTGACGATTGTTGGGTAGCTTAGCCAATACACGTTTTATATCGCGCAGAAAACCCATGTCGAGCATGCGGTCGGCTTCATCGAGTACCAGCATTTCAATTTGATTAAGCCGCACCACGCCTTGGCCTTCAAGATCGAGGAGTCGCCCGGGAGTTGCCACCAATATATCAATGCCGCGTTGTATTTTTTTGATCTGTGGGTTTGCATTTACCCCACCGAAAATAACAGTGGACCTCAGTTCCAGAAACTTCCCGTATTGAAGAATGTTTTCGTGAACTTGTGCAGCTAATTCGCGTGTTGGTGTGAGTACTAATGCACGAATGGGACGTTTTCGCAGGTGGCGCTCAGAAAGTATTTGAAGCATCGGCAGAGTAAAACCAGCTGTTTTACCTGTTCCGGTCTGCGCCGAAGCCAATACATCTTTACCCTTAAGAATTTCAGGAATGGCCTTTGCTTGTATTGCCGAAGGAGTGGTGTATCCTTGTTGTTGAATTGCTTTCAGTAAAGAATCTGAGAGCCCTAGTGAGCTAAATGACATGTAAATTGTTTAATGAGATGACAACTTAGTATGCCATTCCGGTTGGCGCAAAAGTAGGGCTTTAGCCCAAGATAATAAGAAGACATATACATGAACAAACCTGAAGCAGCAAACGTACTAATCACCGGTGGAAGCGGATTGATAGGCCGATCAATTGGTCAACTATTGGTGAACAGAGGGTATTCGGTCTCCATTTTAAGCAGAACCAAGCGGGAACACGGTAAGTTTAGGTTTTACCAGTGGAATTTGGGAGATGCTTTTATAGAACCTGAGGCAATACAGAATGCCAACTACATCGTTCACCTTGCAGGCGAAAACATTGGGGAGAAACGGTGGACCCATGAACGCAAGAAACAAATCATAGAGAGCAGAACAGAGTCGGCGAGACTGCTCCATCGATATGTTGCACAATACAATCCCAACCTAAAGGCTTTTATTACTTCCTCGGCAATTGGATATTACGGTGCGATAACCACCGATACCATTTTCAAGGAAACCGACAAGGCTGGAACTGATTTTCTTGGGGAAATCTGTTCGAAATGGGAAGCAGCTGCAGATGCATTTCAAACCGATGGAATCCGTACAGTTAAAATCCGTACAGGCGTTGTTTTAACCCCACAAGGCGGGCCATTGGCAAAGATGGTTTTACCAGCAAAACTTGGCTTTGGTTCAGGGCTTGGGAGTGGTAAACAATACTTACCATGGATCCACATTCACGACTTATGTCAAATCTTTCTTAAAGCCATAGAAGATGACCAGTTAAAGGGCATTTACAACGGTGTGGCACCTGAACACGTCACAAACAATGAGTTTAACCGTGTTTTAGCCAAGGCATTAAAGAAGCCATTTTGGGCACCCAACGTCCCCACCTTTGTTTTGAAATTGATTTTTGGAGAGATGGCGACTATCTTTCTCAACGGCAGTCGAATTTCATCCGATAAAATCAGGGAAACAGGAGTTGAGTTCCAATACCCGGAACTTTCAGAAGCCTTACAAAACCTGTTGGCTTAAGCTTGATTCTGCTTAAACTCTCTTGGGTAAGCGTACTTGTATAAATCCTCTTTTGGAAGGTTCTTGAAGTATTCGTAGGTCACTTTTAAACCTTCTTCACGACTGATTTTTGGTTCCCAGTCCAGAATTTCCTTGGCACGTGAGATATCCGGTTTCCGTTGTTTAGGATCGTCTTTCGGAAGGTCTTTCAAAACGATTTTTTGATCCGTTCCGGTTAACGTAATAATTTCCTTGGCAAAGTCAAGGATGCTGATCTCGTCCGGATTACCAATGTTTACAGGTTGAGCATAATCACTTAACAGAAGTCGGTATATTCCTTCTACCAAATCATCAACGTAACAGAAGCTTCTTGTTTGACTACCATCTCCAAAAACGGTAATATCTTCTCCACGTAGCGCCTGACCAATAAAGGCTGGAAGCGCCCTTCCGTCGTTCAGTCTCATACGAGGTCCATAGGTGTTGAAAATACGAACAATACGTGTTTCTACGCCATGAAATGTATGGTACGCCATGGTCATGGCCTCCTGAAAGCGCTTAGCTTCATCGTATACACCTCGAGGACCAACCGGATTCACATTCCCCCAATAATCTTCATTTTGTGGATGCACCAATGGATCACCATAAACCTCTGAAGTCGAAGCAATCAACATACGCGCATTCTTGGCAAGGGCTAAGCCCAGACAATTGTGCGTTCCCAAAGAACCAACCTTAAGCGTAGGGATTGGGATCTTTAGGTAGTCAATAGGACTTGCGGGCGAAGCAAAGTGCAAGATGTAGTCGAGCTCACCGGGAATATGGATGAACTTGGAAACATCGTGGTGGTAGAACTCAAACTGCTCGAGCGGCATAAGATGTTCGATGTTCTTGAGGTCGCCGGTAATGAGGTTGTCCATGGCAATTACATGGTAACCCTCTTTAATAAACCGATCGCACAGATGCGAACCCAGGAAGCCGGCTCCGCCAGTTATGAGTACTTTTTTCATTTTATTGTTTCCCGTCCAATTGAATAATACGTATAGCCAAGGTCTTTTAGCTTTTTAAGACTAAACAGGTTTCTTCCGTCGAAGATAAGTTTTTGACCAAGACCGTCCGTAATGCGATCAAAGTTCGGGTTTCGGAATTCCGACCATTCAGTAGCAATAACCAACGCGTCTGCATCTTGCAAGGCATCGTACATGTTGTCGGCATAGTTTATCTTATCGCCAACAACGCCCTGAACATTGCCCATCGCTTCAGGATCAAATGCAGTAACACTTGCTCCGGCGGCAGTAAGTTCATCAATGAGGTACAAAGCAGGTGCTTCTCTAATGTCGTCGGTGTTCGGCTTAAATGCCAGACCCCATAAGGCTAGTTTTTTACCGGAAATATCACCACCAAAGTGTTCTTTGATTTTAGGGATAAGGTACGTTTTCTGGCTTTCGTTAACCTCTTCTACAGCATTCAGAATTTTGAATTCGTAATCCACTTCGGCAGAACTTCGAACCAAAGCCTTTACGTCTTTTGGGAAACACGACCCACCGTAGCCAATTCCTGGAAACAAAAACCGGTTACCGATTCGGGTATCCGTTCCAATTCCCTTTCTAACCTTATCAACGTCGGCACCAACCAGCTCACATACCCGAGCAATTTCATTCATAAATGTAATCTTGGTGGCAAGGAAGGAGTTGGCCGCATACTTGGTTAGCTCAGCCGATTTCTCATCCATGAAGATAACCGGGTTGCCTTGTCGTACAAATGGTGCGTATAGTTCGCCCATAATTTCCTCAGCACGGGTTGAGCTACAACCTACTACAACACGATCAGGCTTCATAAAGTCATCTACTGCAACACCTTCACGAAGGAATTCAGGGTTTGAAACCACATCAAACTCCCCAGTGTAATTAGCAGCAATGGCGTTTTGAACCTTTTCTGCGGTTCCTACCGGTACAGTACTCTTATCTACAATTACCTTGTATTCGGTCATGATTTTACCAAGGTGATCAGCAACTCCAAGTACGTAAGACAGGTCAGCCGAACCATCTTCACCCGGAGGTGTAGGCAGGGCCAGGAAAATAATCTGGGCATCCACAATAGCTTCTTCAAGGCTTGTTGTGAAATGCAAACGACCTTCCTTCAGGTTTCGTTCAAAAAGCTTTTCGAGGCCAGGTTCGTAAATCGTGATTTTTCCTGCTGTAAGACTATCTACTTTTTTCTGATCGATGTCTACGCATGTTACGCGGTTTCCGGTTTCTGCAAAACAGGTTCCCGACACAAGTCCAACATATCCTGTTCCTACTACTGCTATTTTCATTTAGATTATTCTGAAAAATTTAAAACTGTTTCTGTTATCAAGTCAAGTTGTTCCGCTGTCAATTCAGTGCTCATTGGCAATGAGAGAACGCGGCTGCAAAGGTCTTTAGTTACGGGGAAATTACCAACTGATTTGTACGCTTCCTGCTCATTTAAAGGCAATGGGTAATATACCATGGAAGGAATCCCGTTTTCCAGCAGGTGAGCACGCAAAGAATCTCTACTTATGTCGTTCATTATCAACGTGTACTGGTGGAAGACATGGGTTGATTTTTCCATTCGTTTGGGTGTGGTAAATCGACCATCACCAGCAAAGGCTTTGTCGTAAAAGTCGGCAACCTTGTTTCGGGCTGCACTGTATTGGTCGAGATACTTGAGCTTAACTTGCAAAACAGCAGCCTGTATGGTATCCAGCCGAGAGTTCACCCCAATAAGGCTGTGGTGATATTTCTTTTTTTGTCCGTGGTTACAGATCATCCGTATCTTTTCCTCAAGGGAAGAGTCGTTGGTGAAAAGAGCGCCACCGTCGCCGTAACATCCCAGGTTTTTAGACGGAAAGAACGAAGTGGTTCCAATATCACCAATGCACCCGGCATAAGCGGTATCTCCGTTGGCTCGTGTATAAACGGCACCAATAGACTGGGCGGCGTCTTCCACCACAAATAAATGGTATCTGTCCGCTATGGACATAATGCTGTCCATGTCCGCACATTGGCCAAAAAGGTGAACCGGTACAATGGCCCGGGTTTTGGATGTTATGTTCTTTTCAATTTCGGCCGGGTCGATCAGAAAGGTCTGTGGATCAACGTCAACCAATACGGGCTTCAGCCCAAGAAGTGCTAATGCTTCGGCCGTAGCCACATAGGTAAAACACGGTACAATTACCTCATCACCTTGTTCAAGCCCAAGCGCCATAAATGCTACTTGTAAAGCATCGGTGCCATTGGCACAGGGTATCACATGTTTTACGCTAAGATATTCGGCTAGATCTGCCCCAAAATCACGAACTACTTGCCCATTGATAAACGCAGAAGAATCCAGAACTTGCTGAATGGCTTCATCGATTTTATCCTTAATTTTTAGATACTGACCACGAAGGTCAACCATCTGAATGGACATAGCTTCGTAAATATTGGATGCAAACTTAATCAAAACTTTACCTTATCGGCTTTAATTGCGTTATTTGCTTGGATATATGAGGAGAATGAAAAGAAGACTCGGGATGTGGCTGGCCGTATGTTTTGGCTTGCTTGGTACTACGCCTGGCGCTGAGGCACAAACAAAATCTGTATTCGCTAAGAAGCAAGGTTATTTGTTTGATATTCAGTACAACATTCAAACACCTAAAGGCGATTTGGAAGATCGTTTTGGATGGAACTCAGCAATCGGCATTGGTGCCCGTTATAAGTTTGAGTCTGGCTGGACGTTCGGAACCCAGTATCAATGGATGTTTGGAAACCAGGTGAAGGAACTGAACATGTTCGACTCTATATTGGGTCCAAGTGGTGAGATTATTGACAAGGATGGACTGTTCTCGGTTATCCGACTGAACCAAAGAGGCCATACCTTAACCGCCAATGGTGGAAAATTGTTTCCACTGTTGAAACGCAACAAAAACTCAGGTATATATGTGGAGGCCGGAGTGGGTTTTATGCTTCATAGAATCGACATCTTTGCTTCTACGCTTTCAGTGCCTCAGGTTACCGGCGATTATGAGAAAGGGTACGACCGACTAACAGGTGGTCTGGCTTTTAATCAATTTATTGGTTACCAACACCTTGACCCAAAGAAACGTGTAAACGTTCAGGTAGGTTTCAGCTTTCAGCAGGCATTCACAAAAAGCCTGCGTACCGTCGATTTTGACACGCGAACCTACAACGATGCAAAGCGAACCGACTTATTAAATGGCTTCCGAATTGGTATTATGGTGCCTGTGTATACCAAAAAGCTTGATGAGGAGGAATTCTTTATTGATTGATGCCACTCATTTATAATGTATTTGCCAACATATCGGTATTGGTCCTGCGCGTTCTCGCACTCTTCAATAGTAAGTTAAAACGAGCCATTGAGGTTCGAAAAGACTGGGATCAACAACTTCAAAACTGGCAGAAAAGCAGAACTTCAAACAAACCTGTATTATGCCTTCATTGTGCCTCCCTGGGTGAATACGAAATGATTGTGCCGTTGATCTCAAGGGCCGATATTCAAGAGAAATACGATGTTGTTTTAAGCTTCTTTTCCCCGTCGGGTTATGAAAACCTTAAGGTAGAGAGCCACGTATCAGGTAAGTTCTACCTGCCATTTGATACGGCCCGCAATGCAAAAAACTTCGTTGAGCTTTTAAAACCATCCGTATTTGTCTTTGTGAAATACGAGCTCTGGCACAACCTGATTGGGGCCTTGCAACAACAAAATGTAAAGCTTCTGTTGGTGAACGCGTTGATTCGGGAAAGGCAATTCCTAACATCTTTGGCAGGTAAGTCACTTTTAAAAAAGCTTCAAAAATTTGACTCCATTTTTGTGCAAAACTCTGAGTCGTACAATCGATTAAGTGAACTTGGTTTTGCCAATGTTGAGGTGATCAACGATTTGCGGTACGACCGAGTTGCCCAGATTAAGACAAGAGCCATTAATATTCCTCAGGTAGAAAGCTTTAAAGGCGATGACCTAACCCTCATAGCGGGAAGTTCATGGCCTGAGGAAGAGTCGATTCTAGCCGATTTCCTTGCCTCAACCGATCAAAAGGTAAAGCTTATAGTCGCTCCTCATGATGTAGGAGAGGATCATGTAAAGGAGATAGAGAGCAAGTTCAAATCGTTCAGGGTTCAACGGTATACCGAGTATGATGAGGCACTTCCTTCCGATGTATTAATCATTAACACCATTGGGCTGTTATCGTCTGTTTATCGATACGGTGACCTGGCCTTTATTGGTGGTGCATTCAACAAAGGGTTGCATAACGTTTTAGAAGCAGTGAGTTTCGGGCTTCCGGTGATAACAGGGCCTAAAACCAGTAAGTTCCCCGAGGTAAGCTTATTGATTGAAGAAGGCATTCTGATCAAGGTGTCTGACTCGAACGACTTTATGCAGGTTGCTGAACGAATGCTTGGAGAACCTCGTGACCTGTTGCACGTAGCTCAGCTAGCCGAGAAATGGTTGGATACCCACACAGGAGGCACCGATGTTATTGCCCGCCAGCTGGTCTAAACATCACCATGCCCAACTGGTATGATTTCTTAATGGAATATGGTGTTTTTTGAAATAGTCCAAAAAGCCGCTCGTGTTGTCAAGTGCTCTTTTCGGAACGATAATAGATCCAGGAGTGGAAAGCAGAAGCAGATAGTGCTCCGGTAGTTCAACAAGCTCATCAAACGAAGTAACCTCCAACTGGTGATCACTGGTTTGATCCATAACCTCCAACTGACTCTCTTTAAACGTAATCGTTGTCCATTTGTCGGGAATATTTCTTTGTTGGGTAGCAATGTGTAGCTTGTAATGGGCGGCGTAACGTCGTTTGTAGAACCATGGGAAAATGAGGAACCAGATCAGACCAACCCCAGAGAACCAGATCAGGCCAGCAAGACGGTCGTCATGAAAGTAAAGGAAACAACCAATTAGTAAGTGAATCAACGGTGCCATATATCTTCCCTTGCGAAACGCCTTTTTGAACCTGGGAGATTTAGAGGCTACGTAAAGGCGCTGCACCAGAAGATCATCTTCCGTGAGATTGTAATGAAGCTCCGTCATATATTCAGATCAGTAACCGTAGTAATCGTTTCTGCGATTTTTACGTTTTACACGATTGCGGTCTGAATATAATATATCTTCAACAATGTCTTCCATTTCCTCATCGAGCTCCTCCTCATCGAGGTAGTCGTTACCCGTATCCTTTACATCGGTACTTTGCGGTATTTCCGTTGAATCCAGCGGGAGAATTCCGACATAATCATAGTTCCACTCCGTGTCATCATACTTGTCCTTCTTTTTGAATATGTACACATAACCCTTGCCATCCTTGTTTTCCGCATCAATTCGTTTAATGAGTTGAACACTGTCTTCATCTTTTAAGGTGGTGTACCGATACAACAAAGAGCGGGCAACGTTTTCCTGCTCCAGGCACGAGTCAGGAATAAGGTCGGTCTGGTTCATTTCCTTAAGCGACGAGTACATCCGTATCAGGTACTTTTCCTTATTTCCAAAATATGCCCAGATACTGTCTTCAACCGGCATACCAACCTTTTGAAGCTGTAGGCTGGTCATCAGTAAATCGGCATCCGAGTTCAGACGTTTGGTACGCAGAAAATAGTCCTGGACATCGTTCTTTTTGCGGAACGGTATTAGCAAGGTATTGTAGGCTTCAAGGCTCTGTGAATGACTGCTTCCATAACCACTATACGAGTACCGCGAATATCCATACCCTTCTTCTTCCTTGTGCGATTCGGCCATGATTCGCTTGAGTCCATCCTTTGCCTCACGAACGAGGTCTTTTCGATAACTCTTGTATCGCTTGGGTTTCAGAACACCGCTGTCTAACATTTCCGCCATAAGAACATAAACCCCGGTTTTGTATTCCGGGTAACGGGTAAACTTTAGAAGGAATGGAAACAGATCTTTATAGATTTCCAAACTGTCGGACATCGATTCGGTTAGTTCCGAAATAGCAGATTGGCTCACCAATGGTGTTTCGTAATCCAGCATTTCCCGAATCATTTTTGTTGCAGGCTTACTCTGTTGATTTACCAGGGCCTGCAATACCGCCATTTGCATCTGAGCAGTATCAATGCTTCGTTTGTAAACCTCTTCCAAATACGGTAAGATGTCGCGATGTTTTATTCTGCCTAATTCGCTAATAAGATAAGCCCGTTCGCTAATGCCAAACTCCTTGTGTTTAAACGTCTCCACGGTTTGGATCAACTGATTTACATGCTTTTTATTGAAGCTTAGTTCATGTACCGATTTGAGCGCATAGTCCTTAGCCAAACTGTCATTGCCATGCAAGTCGGAAAAGAATAAATCTCCCTTATTCTGGTTAAAGGGCAGACCAATCACCGTGTCGGCTTGCGGAGTAAACGTCTCAAAAAACGTTTTTCCAAACGAGCTTTCTTTGTCCTTTTCGGTGAGGTATTTCATGGTGTACAGCACACCACCGTGGATTTTATACCGTACATGAATCGATCGCAAACTGTTCGTATCTGATAGTACCAGGTCGTAAACCGTCGAATCAGAACTGTACGATTCACTGTCTACGTGAAGCCCCCTCCATTCGTAGTGATGGCGTTCGCTGTTCCAAAGTGAATCGTAACTAGGACTATAATAGTAGCGCGAGAGTTGATTGAAAAACAGATATACCTCATCGTCGCTCATCATATCCCCATAATAGATGTATTGGGAGTTTCCATCGTAGTTACGGTCCTTGTCTTTGTTACGGATCCGTTCTGAAATCTCACGGATGTTAAACGCGCTGTAACCCGCTCGCTTGGTAGTGCTTTTAACGGTATAGAAGAACGACGTATCCTTAACAATACTGTATTCGCGAATGGGTTTTACCTTGGTAATTTCAAAGGAATTAAAGAAGGCATCTGGCCAGGTACTGTCCGACGTTTTTGCCAACAACTGATAATAACGTGGCCCGTCAATCATGTACAAAGTGTGCGTAAACTTCATAGAGTCGCGCGAACTGGTTTTCAGCGCTGTTAACCCCTTGAATTTTACAAACGCACGAGATATTTCCTTGTGCTTTAGTTCATCCTGAAACTGGGTGGATATATACGCTAACTCGAAGCTGTCTTCTTCAATGTAACTATGGTCGTGGTAAGACGCCCGTTTCACCGAGTAAAAGTCATCTCCATCAAGGGCAGATATATCAACGGTATTGCCAAACAGGTGTTTCATCCCCGTGTTTTTCTCGTCGGTAATGGGTGTACCTGGCAGGTCAATACTAAATCCATAAGGCGACGTGTGTTTTTTCCAACCCTTTGTTTCTCCTTTTACTTGAAAAGAGGCAAAGATTTCCTCGAGATAGTTATTGTCTTTTACGTAGTCGAGCGTACCTCCAACCTTAAACACAATAAGTTCAATGGGGGTAGACAGGATGATGTAGCGCTGGTAGTCGCTCTTTTTGGTACGGTTGATAATGTCAAAACCTGGATAACCGTTTCGGACAATCTCCTTTTGCTCTATAATCTTGCCTGGTATGTTTTCATACAACAGACTGTCGATCCGCTTGATAATATAGTCCTGGCTTTGGTTACGCATTGCGGCATGATGGCGCAAACGAATGAGCGAATAATTCGTTCCGTTCGACATGTCTGGATAGAAATACATCTTGTAATACAGATTGGCGGGCATTTCGAACAACTTACCAGGAAGGTCAACCTGAATCCATCCATCTGATGTGGTATAGGTTTCTAATTTTTGTTTCACATAGGTCTTCTCCAGAGTATCGCGATAGGCCTTGCTCAAATCCCCGATCTTACGCGTAACCGGTCGTACGGTGTAACCCTTGTCACGCATCATCTCAATAACGCCTTTCTCACCGGCGAGGTGAGCAGCTCCAATACCAGAAAACAGGGAATTGCCGGTCTGGATGATGGAGTCCATACGGTCGGCCATAATTTGGTTGCGTTCGTGCAACATGTATCGCTGATGGTTTTTGCTTGGGTTTGAAATACGCTGAAGGGAGTCAACCATATCAAGGTCGGCACGTCTGTAGGCATCTTCCAGCATTTCCTGCGGGCTTTTTCCTGAGTTGATAATTTTCCGGTAATCCAGATTTTTAGGCCTGTCGTCTTCATCACCGTCAGGTATTTCCGATTTTTGAACTAACCGCTGCGACTCCAGAAAATCCTCCAAACCGAGTATTTGTTTGTTTAACTTTTTTCCCGCCTGGTGAATGTACATGTCCAGGTAAGTCTCTTCCTCATAATCAGCGGCATATGTTGATTTTCGATACAACATACCGTTCATAATACGGTTGTTGAAGTTCAGGCTTATCTTATAGACCTGCTTCTCAATATCTTCGAACTTAAATGCGTCGCGGTAGAAGTCGCGGTAGTATTGCGCCGATCGATACAAACCACCTGTTTCTTCCATGTATTCTTGCCCAAACATCTCCGATAACCACGTGGTTGCATCGCTTTCCAATGCAACGAAATCACAGCTTTCCAAAGCCATAAAGAAGCTGTCGCCCAGATGAAAAGCGAGTTTGCTTGATACGTGCATGGTACCATATAGGTAACTGGGTTTGCTCGTTTCGTTTCCGGTGATCTCCCAGAGAAGTGAAGGGTAGTTTTTCTTTTGGTTTTGGGCAAGGCCTGTTAAACTCAAACAGGTCAATACCATAATGAGTAGGCTAAGTTTGGTTTTAAACGTGGTTCGGGTTGTCATGAAATCTATAAGAGTCAGTAAATCAGGTTGCAAAATACAACGTTACGGCCGACTTTGGTTCTCGTGCTATAACGAAAAACCACGACCGTTCATTATTCAGGATCGATAGAATCCAGAAGAATTGTGACGGGGCCATCGTTCGTGAACCGAATTTGCATGTTGGCACCAAACACACCTTGCTGTGTATCGCAGTTGGAGGCAGTCCTTAAAGCGGTAGCGAAGTACTCATATAAGGGCTCTGCCTGTTCGGGTCGTGCTGCCCTGATATACGAAGGGCGGTTCCCCTTTTTAGTTGAAGCATGAAGCGTAAATTGAGAAACGACCAGTATGCCAAATTGTTTATCCTTAACCGACTCATTCATCACACCATTGGTGTCGTCAAAGATTCGCATCCGGGCAATCTTACCAGCCAGCCAGTCGGCGTCCTGTTGCCCATCGGCCTCTTCAACACCAAGCAACACCAACAAACCTTGATCAATAGCCGAAACAACCTCGTCGTTAACCGTGATGGAGGCTTCTTTTACGCGTTGAACTACTGCCCTCATGTTATTCCGTTATCCAGGTTACCTTTTCCTTGATCGAACCTCGTTCTGCTTTGCTCTCTACGGCATCGGGCTTACGTTTCCCTAAATAATATAGGCCCAGGCATTCCTGGTTCTCTTCAAGCTCAAGAAAATCCGCAAAACCCGGTAAGTAAACCAGTGGTCCCGAACTCCAATATCCACCTAAGTCTTCCGTTGCCGTTACACTTAACCAGAGGTTCTGAACAGCACTTGCAACGGAAGCCACTTCTTCCACTACTGGCAAGTTGGGCTTGCCACTTTTGTGTAAGATGATCACAATGGCGTGTGAAACCTGCTCATGCCGAATGGAATATTTATCAAATTTGGCCTGACTGAATTGTTCTCCGGCCGTTTCTTTGTAAAGTGAGGCAAGGGCTGATAACAAACGTTTTAAACCACCTCCCGAGTATACTTTAAACCTCCAGGGCTCGGTTCGGTAATGTGTTGGCGCCCAGTTTGCGTTCTCCAGAAGACCCCAAACAACGTCGTCGTCTATTCGTTCTCCCGTAAGCTGACTGGTAAAAGTAGAACGACGGTTCTTAATGAGGTTGCTTATATCCATATCAAAAGGTTTTATAGGCAAAAGAAAACAATTTTAACCTGGATTGAGTATCAATAATGAAGCTTTTAAATAATTTTGTCCAACGTAAAAAACAAGAAATTATGGCATTTGAATTACCAGCACTAAACTATGCGACCGACGCATTAGAACCCAACATTGACACACGTACAATGGAAATTCACCACGGAAAGCACCATGCAGGCTATGTTGCCAAGCTTAATGCAGCCGTAGAGGGAACCGATATGGAAGGTAAGTCACTGGAAGACTTGCTAAAGAATCACAGTGATAACGCAGCCGTTCGAAACAACGGAGGTGGACACTACAACCACACCTTGTTTTGGAGCATTATGTCGCCAAACGGTGGAGGAACACCTACAGGAGACCTAGCTGCCGCTATTGACTCGGATTTAGGTGGATTTGATGCATTTAAGGATGCTTTTGCCAAGGCAGCCGCTACTCAATTTGGTTCTGGATGGGCCTGGTTGTGCGTTTGCGAAGGCAAACTTTGTGTTTGCAGCACACCAAATCAAGATAATCCGATAATGGGTGCCGGATGTCAAGGTACTCCAATTTTGGGTATTGATGTATGGGAACATGCATACTACTTAAACTACCAAAACCGTCGTCCTGATTACATTTCCGCTTTCTGGAATGTGGTTGATTGGGATGCTGTGGCCAAAAGATATGCCGAGGCCAAATAAGATCGTCGTTAACGAAAAATGGAAGCCCGGGTGTAAGCCTGGGCTTTTTTTATGCATTGGGCTAGATGAGTAGGTTAACTGGACTTTTCCCACTCAACGAATTTGTCAAGTTCGTCTTTGATGTTTTTGAGAACAAAGCCAATAACCGTAGCGTCGTCAATAAAACCAAGGTTGAGTATAAAATCAGGGATTACGTCGAACGGATTTACGAAATAGAGTATGGCCGCTACCGCATAGAGAACGGTTGTGCCGGCTACGTCTTTATAGTCGCCCGTGGCGTATGCCCTGATAAAGCGAATGAGTCGTTGCAAATCCTCCCAAAAACCACTTAAGGCTTTCATTTGAGCCTTCGACTTCTCAACGGCTTTGTCTAAAAGATCTTTGAGCTTCTTACCGTTTTGTAGAAGGCTTTCAGCCTGCTTTTTGGCTTTAGCAAAGCCTTTGGGTTGATTGTTGTCGGTCATATTCAACACCAAAGGACTCTATTTTTAGGCAAATTACCAACCGTAAACCCTCGATCCTCGTCATAGGAGAAAAACCACTCATGAAAAATCAAGTACTTTGGATTTTACTCCTTTTCTGCGCCCAGTCAACCAAAACATTTGCCCAGAAGAAAACGATTCTCTCCTGTCCCTGGGTGGCAGAAGAAACATACTTTTTCGCAAAAGATGGCCGGAACATGGATGTGAGCGACACACTGGTGTTAACACCCTGGAGCAAATGGTGGCGTCCTTGCTGCTTGATGCTCTGTTCAGCATCGGGAAACACACTTCTCGCCGATGTTGGCCTCTATTACAACAAGCAGAGTCGTTCAACAACGGTAAAAGGAGGCCTTGGTGGGTATTGGGCGAAAACCAATACCATTTTGACCCTCGACTACCACTGGACACCTCAAACGAAATCGAAACAGATCGGACTCAATGTGTTGAAGCAAACCGGGAGTGTCCGGATTATACAGCGTACAGCAACCGTCGACTTACTTCGTACAGGTTTCAACATAGGAATCTACAAACCGTCATCAACCCTGCCACCCACACCGTACCTCGAAGCAAAGCTTGGTATGATTACCCCGTTTGGCAGAGGGCACATCTATGCAGCCTACCGGGTAAACGCAAAGAACGGACCTGAGTACAATGGTTTAAGAGGATGGAGTTTTGGCATGACAACGTTGCTCACGTATGGGTACTGATCGTTATTCATCCCATTCCACCTTTTTGCGATCTTCGGTAGGTGACTTTTTACGCCGGACCTCCTTTTTTACTTCCTTGAAGAAGTCTTTTAACTCCCGTTTAACCTCTTGTTTCACTACCTGTTTTACCGCTTTACGGTCGTAGCGTATCTTTAGATCGTCGGGCGTTCCGCGCATTACAATGTACGCACTTATACTACCACGCCCATCGTCTTCAATTTCCCGTTCCTTCTTGCGCTTGATCCAGCCTGCGTTTTTAGCCAGAAGTTCCGAAACCCGGATCTTCATATGGTAGTCCATGTAATTATCGAAATTGTGGCTTCCACCAATCTCCAGGTTGAGCGCATTGTTTTTTATTTCCATGGTTGGAATTTGGATGGTGCGCTCGCCAATTTCAATGGTGTTGTGTAGTGCCTCAAACCGTATATCCTGCAAATCCTCCAATTCAACAAACGACGACAGAGACTCCATTGGTTGATAATCTTTTAATCGCCCATCCGTAATGTCAACTTCTGCCAAACAACGAACCTGATCTTCTTTTACTTCAAAATACCGATCAAATACCACGGTGAGGTCAACAGTAGTGGTCACATCGCCTTGCATAATTTCTGAAGTGAATTCGGTCTGTCCGAAATTGTCAAACTCATCCAGCAAACGCCCAATTGATACATTTTCGGAGTACGAGGTAGAGGTAAGAATAAACTCATCCGCTGTTTGAAGAAACTCCCCATCCAGTTGATTGTGGCCACTCCAGGCATCAAAGGCAAGGTTTTTAAAGATTAACTGATCGCGGGTCCAGGTCAAATGACCACTTAACTTGCTGGCTGATATCATCGACCATGTAAACGTATCTGCCTGAAGATTTACGTCAGCATCAAAGGCAAAGTCAATACTAATGGGTTCTGGCGTTTCATTGTCGGTAGTGGCTGTAGTATCGCTTTCAAAGTTCAGATTGATGAACTTACTCTTAATATCACCCTCAATTCCCAAACGTTGATCGCTGAATAAAAATCCCTGCCAGTTTTTAAATACCCCCTTAAAGTCGCAGTGGTTTTGCCATAAAACGCCAGCCACCTCAGCACGGGTTAGATCATTGCCCTTCACCCGGGTTTTAGCGGTAAGCTTTTCAATAAACTTGTCCTCATCATCCAGGTAGTTGAGGTCGCGCAATTCAAGATCTCCGTTTACCACCGAATGAGCAAAGTCGAGGTCACCAGCATCGTCTGTGCCAAGTTCGCCCTTGAGGTTAAATAAAAGTCGACCAAAAACGTGTTCTTCATCATTCTCAATGATCAGGCCTTCAATATCGGTGGCGTCGAGCACACCTTTGAGTTCATAAGCCACTTCAACATTGTTAAAGTCTTTCACCAGCAGGTCGCCTTTTATCGAAGATTTAGGAAGCTGAATGTCTTCAACGTCTACCTTCATACGTAACTGGGTTGACGACTTGCTATTTAAGTTAGAAATACCTCCTTTGAGATTGATTTTTTCAACGGTTAGATCTTTTTCGGGCCAACGAATCGAAGCATTGTCAAAGGCATAGTGTATGTCAATTTCGGGCCACGATGATTCCGTAAAGCTACCGGTTACGCGGCCGTCAATCTCTATGTTTCCTTTGCTCTCGAGTTCCCGTAAACCGTAATGAATGTCGTTGGGTAATACCGATAAAATGGATTGGACATCAATGTTGGTACCCGTGAGTTTGAGATCAAGATTTGGTTCGTCTCCGGCCATCAGAACATCGCCTTGCACGTCAACGCTTAAATCGTCAAGCCCAATCGAGCCTTTAGCAATGTGATAAGATTCAATCTTTTGATTTACGTCAAGTACCAGATCAAAATGGGTGTATTTGCCCATAATATAGTCTGTGCCACCTAACATCAAATGGTCGAATAAGGCATCTCCATTAGTTCTAAGTTCAAACTTTTCTTCATCGAACTTGCCCGAAAAAGCGAGCGCATCCGTTTTGAAGTTAAAACTTTGGTCTTCCCGCTTGTTTACATAAACACACTGGAAGTCGGTAAGCATGACCTTCTTTAGATCGACGTTTAGCGCTTCATCAGAAGTCTCTTCTTGCGGTTTAAAGATGTCAAAATTGGTTGTGCCGTGTTGGTCTGTGTATAAGCGGATGGCTCCCTGGTCAAGTTCAATCCGTTCAATTTCGTTTTTACCCGTTACGAAGGTGAAAGGATTAACAACCACTTTTAGTTTTCTCGCTTGAAGCAGGTATTTTTCGTAATGAGCTGTTGATTCATTGACACGAACATTGGTAAGTTGAATGCCTATTCGGGGAAAGGTAGAAAGTCCGTCAAGGTGAATGGAGTAGACTTTTGCATGAACGTTCAACTGATCGTTAAGTTGGTCTATGATCAGGTTTCGGAGTAACTTACCTCCAAAATAGTACGCAGATAAAGCCACCGGGGTTATGTAAAGTAACCACCACAGCAATTTATGTATGTATTTGACCAGTTTTTTCACCTCAATGGAGTAACAGACAAAGATGAGAAATGCTTGTATTCCCTAGGGTAAAACGAATAAACAGAAGACGAGCGTGTGTCCAGAAAATATACCAATGACGATTTGATACCTTTTTCAGAAAATAGGTTACAGCAAATCTTTGCATGCTAGGTCTGTCTTCCTCTTAGAAAGCAGGCGTTCTGGTGTGTTACAAAACAGCTGAAACCAATCAGGCTTTTAACCAGGGCGGTATAACCATTTTGACCCAATTCATTAACTGGTTTCAGCCTGATGGATTTCCCGTTACTGGAACCAATATTCCCAATTTTAACAAAGTATGGTATTCGAGAACCAGCCTGTCTTTCAGCGGTGACAAAAAATGACTCATCATTCTTTCCAATTCGTAAGACAGAAATTGCAAAGAATCATACAGTAGCTCGATTTGAACACAATTCTTGATGCACATTCGCAAGCCTTTGGTCACTCGTAAGGCGAACAATTATTAGAAGTGCATTTATGAAAAGAACACAACAACAACGCTTTCAACATTCATGGGTCCTGGGCTCATTTATCATTGCTGTTTTCATGACTCTTGGGTCGTCGTCATACGCTCAGGTAAAACTGGGCAACAACCATTCAACGATTGATGATCGATCTCTTCTTGAGATGGAGTCGTCAGACAAAGCACTCATGCTGCCTCGATTGTCCAACGCGCAGCGGGATGGGCAAACAGGTTGGAAAGCCGGCCATGTAATTTATAATACCACGGATTCATGCATAGCAGCATTCGACGGTGTTGCCTGGAAGTGTTTGGATAGTTTTTCAAGTCCTTGGTATAGGGTTTCAGACAACAAGAAGGCAAAGGCTGTCGACGATACAATGTACCACCTTGGAAGTGTAAATATAGGAACCGGGAGCACCGGTGGAAGATATACCTTTACCGTTGGAGATTCGTGTGAGGCATCTGGTGATTACTCAGTTGCCATGGGGCGAAGAGCACGTGCTACCAGCAATGCTTCTTTTGCCTTTGGTGATAGCTCTGTGGCTTCTGGCAAGTTTTCAACGGCCATAGGCTATCTCGATTCGGCAAATGGTGAAGGTTCTGTTGCTATTGGCTATCAAAGCAAAGCCACCGGTCGTTATAGTGTGGCCTTGGGTTATCAGAGTCTCAATTTTGCTGATCATTCGTTTTGCGCTGGACAATCTAGTTTGATAAGCTCACCCTGTGACTACTCCCTTGCCTTGGGTGGGGGGCGAGTTTATGGAAAGGACCAACACCAAATCGCTATTGGTGGTAAATCAAGGGGGGAGTCCGCAATTGCAATCGGAAACACTTCCTGGACAGGAGGGGAGAATGCTATGGCCATTGGAAGATCAGCAACAGCAGATGGTGAATCAGCAATAGCCATTGGTACTGAAGCCTATGCCCTAAGAGGAAAAGCCTTGTCTATAGGGGACTACGCGGTGGCAGATACAAGTTGTGTGGCAATTGGAGAAAAAGCAGCGGCAAGAGACTTCCCAGGAGGGCCAAGTGGAACCATATATTCGATGGCTTTTGGGTACAAAAGCAGGGTGGAAGGGTCGTATTCGGTAGGCCTTGGGTATCAAACGCGTGTTGACCACAATAACTCTCTGGCTATTGGTAGCAATGCCACCACAACGGCAAACAACCAACTCTTTGCCAAATTTACAGGAGGGTACCGGTTCGAAACGAACTCCGGTGGATCATCGGGTGCGTATTTGTCTTCAGGTGCAGGTACCTGGGCCAGTATTTCAGATCGGCGTGCAAAACAAGATATAGAAGATATTTCGTATGGTCTGAGCCACATTATGAATCTTAGACCAAGTACTTACAAGTATAAAGGTGGGGAATTACAAAGCCTAGGTTTTATAGCCCAGGAAGTCCGTGAAGTAATACCTGAGGTAGTAAATGTGCCAGAGAATAAGGAAGAGATGATGAGTGTCCGGTATACCGAACTGATACCGGTGTTAACCAGGGCTATTCAAGAACTAAATCAGAAGGTAGAGAACCTCGAATCAGAAAACAAAGCCTTAAAAGAAGTAAACACCCAGCTAGAATTAAACGCTTTGGAGTTGCACACCATAAAAAGTGAATTGGCAGAAATGCAACTACTTCTACGATCGAATAAGATCAACCTTGTGCAGAAAATGTAATGTTGGTTTTCATTTCACTTATGCAAGCCCGAGAAGCGATGTCTCGCGACGTCGCTTCTAACCCGGGTAAGTATTAACCTAACGAGCTTTTAACGAACACAATAATGATTTTAACATATACCCACGTTTTGTCGAACGGAACATCAATACACAAGTTTTGGGCTGGCTTTAGGGCGCTCATGCGACTACACTTGAATTGGCAAATACTAATAATGTTTATCTTTTCCAGCGCCCTTGCCACTGCCCAAACTTCCTTCTTTGTTGCTAATGGTGCTCAGGTCTATGTTTTCCAGGAAGACACGGTAAGTGTCTGGGGAAACTTTCAGAACCATGGGCAGGTTAGTTCGGAATCGAAAGCAGTTCTTCTAATTTATGGAGATAGCTTAATTCAATCGAATACAGCATCCGTTTCCGGAAATGGAAAAGTAGTGTTACAACAACCGAGGCCAACACCCTATTCTGGTAACTCTATCCAGTATGTCAATGGAGGTTTTCACTGGCAATCATCCTCCGGTAGTACGATCGCAAACCTTGTAATTAACAATGGCAATGGCGTACGACTGGCTAATACAGATTTGAAGGTACAAGACACGTTCGACTTCCAAAACGGGAGGATTGAACTTGATACTAATAACTTAACACTGGGCGATGGCGATCCCGGAGTACTTTTGGGTTACGACGAGACTCGTTTTTTTGTTACAACTGCCTCAGCCACTATTACCACCGGAGGCTTTTTTCAACGTGAAGAATTAAGCGCATCAACGGCTGAGGTGGACTTCCCTGTTGGTGCATCCTCCGGTAATTATACGCCGGCAAGAATCCAAAACGATGGTACGTCTGACGATATAAGTGTTCGGGCCTTTGCCAACACCTACCTGGATGGGTTTTCTGGTGCCGATTTCAACGATACAACCATTGGTACCACCTGGGAGATTCAAGAAGCCACCACAGGTGGGAGCGATGTGACACTTTCACTACAACACAACACTACCAACGAAGGAGATACGTTTTCCGCATACAGAACGGCACATTTTATAACACATTATGAGGGTACGGTGGGTAACAGCGGTACCAATGGGTCGGACACCGTGTCTGACTTAAAGTGGGACTTGCTCACCATGGCCAAGCGTTATGGCGGTGAGTCGGGTAATGGTTACATAACCACAGGAAGCGCAATTAGCAATGCGTTAGTTACCAAGCGTTCAGGAATCAACGACTTTTCACCATTTACAAAACGAACGGGGCCCATAAATGAAGCAGTTTGTTTGATGGCTAAGGTGTTACTCCAGGGAGCTTTGGTAAACTCCGCCACGTCGGTTATGACAGACGACTTAAGAAGCAACTCAATCATACCAACGGGAGAACCTTATGCCGGTCTATCCGGATTTTCGCACGTTCTCAATGGGGGTGGGGAAACAACTACATCAACCGTTTTATCCGGTACCGGAAATAATGCCATCGTTGATTGGGTCTTTCTCGAATTGCGAGACACGTTCAATAACACGATTGTTGAAGCCACCCAATCTGCCTTGCTCCAACGCGATGGCGATGTGGTGGATGTTGACGGCACCAGCCCGGTTTGTTTCAGTGGTTTGCCATCTGATTCTGTCTATGTGGCTATTCGCCACCGGAATCATTTGGGGGTAATGGCGAGTAGTCCGGTTAAACTAACGCCTTCGGGCGCTTCGTTGGATTTTTCAACCACTACCTTGTTTGGTTCAAATGCCACTACTACGGTAAATTCTGTCTCTGCGCTTTGGGTTGGGAACACAGTTGTAGACGGTGAAATAAAACTTGCAGGTACAAATCAGGATATCGGTGCAATTCGGGATACGGTTTTGAACCATCCGGGCAACCTGTTCCAACTAAACACCTTTGGGTTTACGAGTTACGAGCAAGAAGATCTCAACATGGATGCAACTGTTAGGTTTTCGGGATCCGGCCAGGATACACTGTATATGCGAGATAACGTGATTAACCATCCAAGCAACGTCTTTAACCAAAGTACCTATTCCATTGGAGAGAGATTACCTAAGTAGAATTATTTAAAAACATCAAGAATGAAGACAAAATTTACTCAAGCAGTGAGACATGTTAAATCAACTGGAATTTTTGCGTTTCTATTGCTGACAACGCACATGGTAACTGGCCAAACGGCTCCCTCGGGTATGCAGTATCGTCTGGTAAAAGTAGCTGCGCTCAAGTATGCTGTATTACTCGATTTGCCGGCAAACTCGGGTTACACCGATGTACATTGGAGTAATTGTAACATTGTGGTCTTACATACCGATGGTACAACCTTATCTCATACCAACAGACAAGGTTCCTGGGTAAAGGGTACAACGTTTAACCACTCAGTAGTTACAGGCGTTTGTTCCCAAAACTCAACCCCTAAATATGACCTAACCAGCTGGACGCTCCCCGTAATACCGGGGATTGACCTCGACAATTGCACCAGCGGATCTACGGATACATTGTTTTTTATAACTGCTTCGTCTGCCGTATCGGGAGGAGAAATCAGACTTCATGATGGTTCGAATGGAACGACAATCGTTAATCTTGATGATTGCCTGGGAGAGCCCGGTCCTTCCGGTGGGCCGGATGCACACCACGCAGGAACGATAGACCCCGACGGCGTGGCAGGATCAGGAGGTTCAACGGGTTACGATCTACCAGGTACTGGAACTGAAGCACTTCCGGTTCGATTAGTTGAGTTTGACGCCGCCTGGGAAGGAGATAATGGGTTGGTTTTTTGGTCAACCGCCAGTGAAACCAACTGTAGCCACTTCGATATTGAACGAAGTATTGATGGTGAGGATTATGAACCTATAGGGAGGGTGAACACAAAGAGCATGTACGGAAACAGCTCAAACCTCATTGACTACATGTTCGTTGACCGAGATATCAAAAAAGGGATTCAACAACACGTGCGATACAAATTGATTCAATACGATCTGGATGGGCAATTTGAAAAGTTTGGAACAGTTACACTCGAAAAGAGCGATCGTCATAGTGCCTTTACGGGCCAGGATGTCGTTCTCTACCCTGTTCCTTCAAACAACCTCCTCAATATTACACTGCTTAACTCCGAAGATGTCGACGAATCAGATGTTCGAATTGAGTTGTACACCAGTACTGGAAGTAAACTGGAACCTGTAAATGTATTGCAAACGCTTAGAGAAGAAACAGACAAGTCCATTCGATGTGAACTGGATGTCAGCCAATTGATAAGTGGTGTCTATTTCGCCAAAATTACTTCCGAGGGTATTATTACTACCAGACGGTTTGAGGTCTTGCACTAACTCGAATGAAGAGCAGTTAGCGTTCAAGTCTTCTTGTAGAAATTGATCAAAGAAATTAAAGTCTAAGGCTACGGTAAAAGTGACCGGGGTGCTGGTTCCGCGAACCACGCTCCGGTTCTTTGGCGTCAAGTCTTGATGTAAACACAGAGAATAAACAATTATGAATGTAAAATGGGCGGTCGCTACACTCACCATACTTCTATTTTCAGTGAATATATATGCCGATAGCAAGCCTGTTGGTTACAAACCATTTCGACCAATATATAAACACCAAAGTTTCCTTGAATTCGGGTTAGGGGCAAGCGTCTTTCTGGGAGACCTTGGCGGTGGTTCTGGTCAGGGTAGGAATTCGTTTATTGATACAGACGCCGAGTCAATTAAAGGCTGCCTGAGTTTGGAATACGTTCGCAACCTCAATACCTTCTATGGTTTTGGAATCGAGTTTACGTTTGGCCAATTGTCCGGCTCAGATGAATTCAGCGAGAACGAGGATCGAAACATACGAAACTTAAACTTTAAATCGAATATCTATGAAATGAGCTTTACGAACCGTTTTACCATTAAAGAGTTGAAATACACCACTAATCTCGGTTTGGAACGACAAGTTTTATTACGTGGATTTGTGGGACTTGCTGGTTTACGGTTTAACCCTACGACCGCATACAAAGGCAAACGGTACGAGCTACAACCACTTTGTCTGGAAGGGCAGGACGTCACAAACGAATTTAAACCATACAAACGAAGTGTTCTTGTAGTACCCATGGGTTTTAACCTGGTTGGATTCGTTTCCGATCATCTATATTGGGGTGTTGAAACCTCCTTTAGGAAATCGTTTACCGATAACATCGATGACGTTGGTCAGGGTTTTTATCAGGATAAGAGTGAGCTTCTTGAACGCAAGGGAGAAGTCGCAGTAGCCTTAAGCGACCGAAATACCACGGGGACAGATTGGGCAGGAAAGCGCAGAGGGAACCCGGAAAACAACGACAATTATTTCTTTGTCAAATTTGTATTGGGACTAAAGTTGCGACGCTAACATAGAAAGCCTTTTGGTCAGTTCTTGAGTAAAGCGGGAGACTCAATTTGTAAGTTCCATTGAATATCAAACTTATCTTTATCTGTCGTTCGTATCACAGGTAGTTCAAGACGGGTTACCACGGTTTTCGAATCAGGTTGATAGTCAATAACAAGATCAATCGTCCTTTTCAACAAGTATGAATATGATTTGATTCTCTTTCTGGTTATTTGCAAACCCAACGACACCTTCTTTCTCAGAGAGGATTTACGTGCCTGATGGGCCACAGGGTCATATGGGTTGGAGATTTGTACTTCCAGGCGATTCGCTTGTTCATTTAGTTTTATTTCCAAATTGAACCATCGCTCTTTTGTATCGGTGTCCATGCCATGTAACACAGCATTTTCTATCAGAGGTTGAAGAATGTTTTGGGGAATGAAATAGTCTTTGTTTAACTGGTTGTTGATGTGATAATCAATGTCCTTATCAAAACGTTCTTGTTCCAGTTTCATGTATTGATCGAGATATGCTAACTCTAAATCCAGAGGTACGAGTGGAGACTGAGTGCGCGTTAGAGATTGTCGGATGAACTTGCTAATATTTTGCAGTAACTCGGTTGATTTTTCTTTGGACTTGTGATTGATGGAGTGCTTCAATGCACCCAGGATGTTAAACACAAGATGTTGGTCCATTGCATTGTTTAGTCCCTGAATTCTATGTTGAAATGCGGAAAGCTCGATGGCATGTCGCCTTCTTAATGAAAGAAACCGCATAGTGAAAAAAAGGAAGAGTGCACCTAGAGTTGCCAGGCCAATAATAATTAAAGTTCTGATTCTCGACCGGTTGAGCCGCTTGGTCAAGTCAGCTTGCCGACTTCGAAGTTGATCGAGTTTCTCACCAAACGTCTCGTAATCATAAAACGCAGATTCGTCAAGTTGATGTTGTCGCAAGAGAAACTGAATGTATTGACCTTGAATTCGGGATACAACGTCTTGAGGAAAGGCGGTCTTCTTTACAATGGCTTGCATCTCTTCGAGAATTTCTTCCTCAAGGTAAAGGTTGTTCAATAACTGTGCTTTGGGTAGCATGTTTCCAAGCAGTTGAAGTGCTTCATCAAAACGTCTTTGCCCCGAGTACGATTTAGAAAGGTTTACTCGAGCAATTACCCAAACAAGGGAACTCGAATCGTGGTGTAGGTTTTCCAGTATACTGTCTGCTTTTTGGTAGACACACGCATTGCGCAGAGCAACGGCATATCGGTGCCACATTTCCGAACTGGTGTGGTTTTGCAGTAGCGTACGAAGTTTGGAAGCAGCTAATAATGGGCGACTCAAAGCCATTTCTACGTAATACTCAGAATAAAGACGCAGATAGGGGCTATGGAAACGATAGCTATACTTTTGGAGGTAGGTTTTGGCAGCCGAGGTGTCACACAAACTGGCATTGTAAATCACATCGAACATATAGCTTTGGTTAATGCTGGAGTCGCGACTTATCATTTCGTCGATCACTTTTAACCGATTGAGGCAAATGAGCCTTCGACTTTCCGACAAGCGTTTCCTCATGAGGTCAAGATCCAAAACTCTTAAGTAGAAATGAAGTGAATCTTCCTTGGATAGGTGCGGAAGACACGTTGTCTCGATGAGGTGAAGGTCTGCCCGAATACTGTTAAACCTGCCGAGAACAGACTTTAGGGTGATGATTTTATTTGACAATTTCCAGAAACCCAAATAATCCAGATTGTCTAACGATTTTGAGCGCGCATTGTCCAATTCCAGAATCAAAATAGGCAATATGGAGTCCCGTTCTTCAACCTCCATTATCCTCATTCCCGTCCAATTCTGAATCTTCTGAGAATCAAATAGTGGGTTGCTGTCGATGATCGAATCATAGATTGTACGTGTATCACCATTCGCGAAACTCAAGTTTGAATTGGCAATTGTAAACAGAACCAGAACGATTTTGAGTTTTTGTGACCAACAAAACCGATACCGTGATATGCGCAATTTGAACATTCTTAGAAGCATGAATTTACAAGTATTGTCGGTCAAATGCAACCAATGTTTTAATTATCCGTAAGGTCTGCGATACAGTGGTTTTTTTGCATCTTTTTGTTTATCTTTCAGAAGTACTGTAGCAACCTATTAATATCATTAAAAACCCCTTGTATGACAGAAAATTTAAACATCGTAATTGTTGATGACGAACCTGCTGCAATACAAAACGTTTTGGATGTGGTAGAGCCATTACCATACTGCAAAACGGTGATTTCGGCTTCGGACACGGAAACAGCAATAGAAGAAATACGAAGAGTAAAACCGAACGTTTTAATCTTGGATATTCACCTTGGTCTCGAAGATGGTTTCGACCTCCTGGACAAACTGGACCACAATGAAAAGGATGGTTTACAAGTGGTTTTTGTGACCGCATATGATCAATACGCAATACAAGCCTTTGAGTACCATGTAGTTAACTATTTACTTAAGCCACTTGATGCGGACAAGTTGGTTGATGCCTTAGATCGAATACGAGCGTCAGCGAGTCAGAACACCAATGAACTAATTCTTGATTTAAAGAAAAGTTTTGAAGAGATAAAACAAACGAATAAGCCATTGTCAATGCGTGGTAAACTTGTAATTAACGACAGTTCCAAGGTGCTGATCAAGAACATTGACGAGGTTGTCTATCTCACTTCCAACGGCGGGTATACATATATTCGGTTTGCCGATCATGAACGGACCATGATTTCTAAAACATTAAAGAAAGTACAAAGTGAGTTACCCGAGTCGCATTTTTGCCGAATTCACAATCAACATACTGTTAACCTGAATTACGTCGAAGAATTTAATTGGAAAACAGGTGAGGTCGACCTTGGTGACTTTGGTAAACTTCAGGTGTCCACCCGGAGGAGGTCCAATTTCTTTGCTCAACTGAAGAGACTTGCATAGGGTTATTTCGCATTCCAGGCTGGAATAAAGTTCCAAAAATTAGATTTTCACGTTCTTTAAGGTTCTAACGGATTAACTTAGGCATGACGATTTTTGCCTTTCACACAACGGTTCTAAGGTGAGGTGATGCAGTAAAATAATTGAGCATCACTTTTGCAATTCTCTAAATGTTACAACGCTGGTACAACAAGGAGAAATGAAAGAAGAGAGACAATCACTGGTTCCCGAGATAATCGTTATTACGGTATGCCTCCTCCTGATTGTCTTTTTGGTTATAATTACCCACTTTTTTCTCAAGTAACCCAAAGCGTAAGCGTCGCTGTCACCAATCAGCCATTCTGTTTCATTTGTCATAAAGTTCAAGGTTTGTCCGGTTTTGTCCGGTAACCACTACTAATGCCATGGTAGACCGGTATATTTGAGCAATGAGATTAGTTCGAACTTGGGCTTTTATGGTATTTCTCGGCTTGTTGAAAACCAATTCAATGGGCCAAAACGTTGTTCGTTACGAGAAGTTTGAAGAGCTGCAGGAAGTGTACACCAACGGCTCTCCAGATACCACATACGTGGTTAATTTCTGGGCAACCTGGTGTCGCCCTTGTGTAAAGGAACTCCCCTATTTCGAATCAATTCATGCTGCGTATAAAGACAGTGCGGTGAAAGTAATTTTGGTAAGCCTCGACTTTCCGAATACAATCGATTCTGGTCTTGTTCCGTTCGTAAAAAGGAAAGGCCTAAAGGCGATGGTCGCTGTATTAAAAGATGGTAACGCCAATCGCTGGATCGATATGGTCGATACTTCCTGGTCCGGAGCGCTTCCGGGTACCTTGTTCGTTCATGGAAAATACCGGAGGTTCTATGAAAAGTCTTACGAAACTCCAGAAGGATTAAAAACAGATTTATTAAAAGCAATTAGAAATAAAGAATTATGAAAAAAGTATTGTTTGCATGTGTTGTTTTGGCGTTAACCGCATTTACAAATCACAACCAACACGCTGGTGGATATCACGTTGGAGATGTAGCAACCGATTTTTCCTTAAAAGGTACCGATGGAAATATGCACTCTCTTTCCGGTATTGAAAATGCCAATGGATATGTAGTCATTTTTACTTGTAATCACTGTCCTTATGCAAAGGCATATGAAGATCGCATAATTCAGTTGCAAGCAGAATTTGGACCTAAGGGATATCCAATTGTTGCTATTAATCCAAACGACCCAAGTGTAGTTGAAGAGGATAGCTACGACAACATGAAGAAGCGATACTCGGAGAAGGGCTTTAACTTCCTATACTTAATCGATGAAGGTCAGACGATCTACCCACAATATGGAGCTACCCGCACACCGCATGTATTCCTGCTTGATAAAAACCGCGTAGTAAAGTACATCGGTGCAATTGACGATAATGCTTCGAATGCCGACAAGGTAAAAGAGCGCTATCTGGCAAACGCTATCAACGCTCTGATCGCTGGAGAAACACCAAGCCCGGCTTCAACCAAGGCAATTGGTTGTTCCATCAAAAAGAAGAAATAGGGACCGTCCACGCTTACCTTCTGCTTGCAGGGAATCCTCTTGTTCGGTAGGTTTGCTGTGCATGCGAATCAAATTACTTATACTCACCATTTTTACGGTCCAGTCGTACGTTTTTGGGCAACCGTTTCTGCAAACACCAATTGGGGGTGAACAGGGCAAGGATTGGATCGTGGTTAACTACGTTGACTGGGATACTGCCGGGGTAAAGGACCATCACTGTGGTACCAAGGCATACGATGGTCATCAGGGTACCGACTATGTGCTGAAAAGTTTCCGGCAGATGGATAACGGTGTTGACGTACTGGCGGCTGAAAACGGTGTTGTTACCTATGTTCAGGATGGGCTGTTCGACCGTGAAACTGAGGGTATTATCTCAAAGAAGCTGGGGAACTACGTGGCACTGCGGCACGACAATAAATACTATACGTACTATGCCCATCTCAAGAAAAACAGCATTCCGGTCAAAGTAGGAGATACGGTTAAAAGTGGAGAGGTTGTGGGCCAGGTTGGTAGCAGTGGAAACAGTACGGACCCACATCTACATTTTGAGGTATGGTACGATAGCGCGGTACTTGTAGACCCATATCAAGGCCCTTGTGGGAATTCAACGAGCTTGTTTACATCGCCTGTCCCCTATGACACGGGGTTATACGTATGGGAATCAGGAATTCATAGAAAAAATGAGCTGAATATCAATGAATTACGTGAGCGTATTGTAACAGAAGAACGACCCTACCAGTTTAAACCGTCATCCGATTCTGTATTGAATTTTTGGGCACATTTGTCTGGCGTTCGAAAGGGGAAGGTGGTTCAGACTGATTGGTATGCTCCAGATGGTCAGTTGTGGTTTTCGTTTGATGTAACCCTGGATCAGGACTACTGGTATTATTACTTCTGGACGTTTATAAACCATCAAAACCTGGCCATTGGTGAGTGGAAAGTAGTATTGCTATACGATGGCAAACAAGTGGTTGAAGAGGCTTTTGAGGTGGACGATAACGTTGGATTAGACCAACTGCATTTTTCAGAACCATGCGCCTCATTAGCCAGAGATTTGGTTGCAAATAAGTTAAACACGTTGGATCTGAAAAGGGTGGAGGTTTTTGATGTCTATGGAAGAGAAGTGGAACCTCAGCATGATTTGGTGCCAGGTATTTATATCTTCCAAATAGCGGTTCACGAAGGGAACGTTTGTCGTTTTAAAAAGTGGATGGAATAAAATAAAGCTCAGGTCTCCCGACCCGAGCTTATAACTTGTTGTACAGTAGTTGTGAAAAGGTTAGGTAAAACCCAAACCTTCTAGTTTTTCACGACTAATTTCTTTGTCTGAACCGAAGTGTTTGTTTCCAACCGGATGAAGTAGATTCCATTTGGGTAGGAGTTCAAACTGAGGTATGCATTGTTACTTCCAGCATAATCTTTTTGCTCAAGAACTTTGCCGCTCATATCGAGTAGTTGTACTGAACTGTTTGGTGACCGGCCTTCCCAGTTAATCATAAGGTCGTTCTGAGCCGGGTTTGGATAGAAGTTTAACCCTAGGTCTCCGCCAGTACGTTGATCGAACATGATCACCTTAGAATATTCGAATTGGCCATCAAAGTCCACTTGCTTGATTCGATAGTAGTTCGCCCCAATTTTTGGATTGTTATCGGTAAATGTGTATTGGCTCACTTCAACACTGTTTCCGGCTCCGGCAATCTCGTACAGGTCTTCCCATACATCGTTTTCGCTCGAACGTTGTACCACAAAGTGGCTGTTGTTTTCTTCAGAAGCCGTTCCCCAGTCTAGCTGGATGCCTTGTTCAACAATGCGGCCGTCAAAGTATAACCATTCTACAGGCAGGGCTGCAATTGCACCTCCCCAGATACCGAAGTTGTTGTTGGCATCTTCCGTTCCTCCTGAAGTGAAGTTGGCCGTTTCAATGTTGTCGGTTGTAAGCGATGATCCAGTTGGAAGTGTGCTTACATCTACTGCGGTTATATAGCACATATTCGATTGTTGGTTGTCGAAGTTTTGCAAGAAGATGTACTTGCCGTCAGAACCCACAATTGTGCTGTCCAGTATGTCGTCATTGCTATCAATTACTCCATCGCAATCGTTGTCTTCATATAGCAACACCTGAACCCCTGCAATCAATGGTTCCCAGCTGTCGAACGTAGCGTCGTTGTCGCTGTCGCCATAAGCAAAACCAGAAAAGGCATTTAGAATATCAGATTCAAACCCGAAGTTGTTGTTCTCCACCGAAACTTCGCCATTGGAAACAGTAACAGCAAGTATGTCGTCGCTGTTGAGTGTGGCTCCATCAGGTAGGTCAGAAGTGTCAACCTGAACCAGGTAACGCTCACTTCCAGAACCATATTCTACCCGAAAATAGTAAGAGCCGTCAGCGTGAGTAGTGGTGGTGGTAACCACGGTGTCGGTGCCACTTTCATAGGTTCCATTGGTGTTTACGTCTCGTATTAAACTGATTGTGATTCCGGTGTTTTCGTGGTCAACAGAGGTATAGGTGCTGTCCTTGTTGGTGTCAAAGAATACCGTACCCGATATTTCAACAGTGGGTATCGGATCGCCAATTACACAGTCGCATGTTTCCACATCGCTTCCTCCAACACCGAACATTTCAGATGCAACACCCGTGGTGAGGTCGATCTTCCAAAGTTTATTGTCGTGAGAACCATTTGTTGCATTGGCACCTGTGGTTACAAGTAAATCACCGGAAGCATCAAAGCCCATACCTTCTACGTCACTCATTTCGCTGAACTGGCGAACGAGGGTCATGGCTCCATTAGTTGTGTTGATCTTAAACAGATAGTCGTAATTCTGACTTAATCCGTTCATATTAGCGTATAATTCGTTGGTCAATGGATCGAACGCCATTGCATCAAAACGCAAGGATGTATAAGCACTGTTATCAACCACCAGGTAGTCAACACCAGACCCGAAATAGTCCTCTTTTACATTTCCGGTACTTCGGTCAAGAACAACCAAAATACACGGGTTGTTAGAGGATGAGCCAGCCCAAATGTCACCATTTTTATCTACGCTCATAGCGTCAAAGTCGGAGCAGTACATGTTACCAGATGATCCACTTATTTGCTGGGAGCTGATGTTCGATCCGCTTATCTTGTAGTTAGATAAGGTGGTGGAAACAGGAATGTAGTGTAGTTCATCGGCATTCAAAATCCAAAGCGTATCGCCCGCAAGGTTCAATGTTGAAGCCTCTGGGGAAGACAAACTGCTCAGTGATTTTGAGTCAATTACGGAGCCGGTGGATTGATTGAATTTGTAAACTTTGTTTTCGTAGTCGGCTATGCTGTAACAGATTTGTTGAGCGTGAGCCGTGGAGATGATACCCATCATTAGGAGAGTGAATCCCACAAGTGCATTCTTCATCAAGTCTTGGATAGATCGATAGACGAAATGTGGTTTGTTGTCCGTTGCAATTTGAGTGTTGGACAATCCATTTGGATACTCGGAAATTTTGGCCATACCTCGATAGCCAGTGGTCGGTAGTAAGTAGTTCCTTTTCATAACAGCAATTCAAAACAGCAGTTTCCTGCATGTGCCAGGAAGAAAGCAATCGGCTTGCCAAAAGAGTTAAAAGGCTGGATATCAGCGAATTAAAATATTCTACAAAATGGACATATTATTCATAATGGGAATTTATTCTAAAAATGGGACGGTCAAAGCAAGGCAAAACAAAAAAGGCCCTGGGTTTACCAGAGCCTTACTGCTGCTAGATATGAAACTTAGTGTTTTATCACTAATCTCTTTACAATGTTGGTTGAACCGTCTACGTACTTCACAAAGTAAATACCGGTATCTACATTCGACAGGTCAAGGTTTGCAGTTCCGTCGAAGTTTAACTCTGCATCCTGAACCATCTTACCGTTTATATCAATAACCTGAACCTTACCTGTTCCGGCACCACTGCTTAGTCGTACCTTAACATAATCTTTTGCCGGGTTAGGGAACAAGTTTACACTTAGATCGTTTTGCTCAAGCAAGCTGTTTACCATTACTACATCTGAGTAATCATAGCTACCATCAAAGTCCACTTGTTTGATTCGGTAGTAGTTTACATCTGCATAGGGTCTTTCGTCAATGAATTGGTAACGCGTTACTTCTACTGAGTATCCAGCGCCATTCATTTGGCCAATGGTCTCCCAGTGAGCTCCATCATGCGTACGCTCAATTACGAAATGGCTGTTGTTATCTTCAGATCCGGTAGCCCAATCAAGTTGAACTACGTTTCCTACAAGTCTTCCTTCAAAAGACAACCATTCTACAGGTAGTGCTCCACCCCAAAGTCCAAAGTCGTTCAACGAATCGTGGTTACCACCTGAGGTAAACACAGCCGTTTCAATATTGTCTGTGGTAAGACTTGAGCCACTTGGCACTGTGCTTTCGTCAATTGCCGTAGTGTAACATACCGTCGCTCCAGTTGAAGTGGTCGTTGATGTTTGATAGTTTACAACCAGTACAGGTGCTTGCGATGAATAACCGTCGTATGAATATGCATCTCTACGTCCGTCAATATCATCAAAAATAAGTACCATATCATTACCCGATACCCAGCCATTGCGTCCTACAATTTCTTCAACAATATCACTAATGTCAGGTGTGTTATATGTATAATATTGATACCAAGAACCTGGCTCCCAGGTTTTGCTGTTGGATGTATACGTTCGGCTTGAGATATCATAATCAGATGATCCAAAGGAATTTGCGTCATCCGTATCTTCTCCATAAATTTTGATCTTGGTGTATGCCGAACGAGAATCTTCAGACATAAAGGTAACATAAGCGCTAGTGATGGTGGCACCTTGAGGAATGGTCAGCGAACGGAAACGCACTCCGGATAGATAATAACCCAAACGTAGTTGACTTTCCCACCGTCTCATTTCAGCATCGTCTTTTTGGTAGGCATCATCAGAACCACTGGAAACACGCTTTGAAAGACTCGAGTTCGACGTAGTGGTGGTAGTTGTATCATAGTTTCGAATGAATGAATACTTACCATCTGCGCCAACTACTGTGCTTTCCAATACTTGCTCTCCATTATCAATTGTGCCGTCACAGTCGTCGTCTGAATACAACAACACTTTAACACCTGAAACACCGTTCTCAAAAGATTCGCGAACACCATTTTCGTTAACATCAGCGTATACCGTACCTGATATTACATTTACAAAGTTGGTTGAGTCTACAACGTAACCGAAGTTGTTATTTTCATCTTTTTGTCTGCCCGCGGTAAAGCTTGCAACTTCAACGTTGTCAGTCGTATATTCATTGTTAGCAGGTAGGTCACCCGTGTTCGAAAACAATACGTAGTTGTCTGTTCCCGAAGTGTATTCTAATCGAAAGTTGTAATATCCATCAGCATAGGTTCTAATAGTGTCGACAAATACGTCCGTACCGTTGTCGTATTTGCCGTTGTTGTTGGCATCCTTGTACAAGTATACCAGGTATCCATTCTTACCATAATCTCCGGTGTTGAATGTGGTGTCCTCGTTTGCATCGTAGAATACGTATCCAGAAACCTCAACCGTTGTAATTGGGTCTCCAAAAACACAGTCACACGTTTCCATGTCACCACCCCAAAGAGTAAACGCCTTGGTTACGTCACCGTTTTGAAGGTCAACTTTCCATAAGGTATTATCCAGTGAACTCGAGCTGGCATTCGCGCCAGAGGTTACATAAAGGTCACCTACAGCATCAAATGCCATACCTTCAATATCGTTAATGGTGTTGAACTGACGTACCAACTCCATGTTGCCGTTTGTTGTATTGATGGTAAACAGATAGTCGTAGTTTTGACTGGTTCCGTTCATGTTG
>JAEPQQ010000050.1:0-23245 GCA_017640445.1 Bacteroidia bacterium
AAAACAACGTTGGAAGATACAAGTATGATGCTGGCTGTTAAAAGCCATGCCAATGAGTTTAATGATGCTCGAAGCGGCATCACAGTTATTCCACGGTAACGGATTTCGCCAAGTTTCGTGGTTGGTCTACGTTACAACCTCTCATTACAGCAATGTGGTACGATAGCAACTGAAGAGGAATAGTAGCCAAAATAGGGACCAAACAGTCTTCGGTATCAGGAATTTCAATGCAATAATCCGAGATGTCTTTCACCTTATCGTCTCCCTCGGTTACAATGGCAATGATGTTTCCCTTGCGTGCCTTCACCTCCTGAATGTTGCTCAGTACCTTCTCGTAGTACCCTCGTTTAGGAGCGATTACCACAACCGGCATATTCTCATCGATCAAAGCAATTGGACCGTGTTTCATTTCAGCAGCCGGATAACCTTCTGCATGAATGTATGAGATTTCCTTTAGTTTCAAAGCTCCCTCCAGTGCTACAGGAAAGTTAACACCTCTACCAAGATAAAGGAAGTTGTCAGCATCCTTGTATCGCTTTGAAACCTCGAGCACCTTATCTGCACAACTTTGGAGAACACTTTCCACCTTATCTGGCAGCTGTTCAAGTTCGGCAAACATCTCACGAAGCTTGTCTTTTGTTATTTTTCCCCGAATCTCTGCAATCCCGAGAGCAATTAACGTAAGCACGGTTACTTGTGCAGTAAATGCCTTGGTTGATGCTACACCAATTTCAGGTCCGGCGTGGGTATATGCCCCTGCATGGGTAATCCTTGGAATCGACGATCCTACTACGTTGCATACGCCATAAATGGTTGCCCCTTTATCTTTTGCCAACTCAAGTGCGGCAAGGGTATCGGCTGTTTCACCTGACTGGCTGATTGCAATAACGAGGTCGTCTTCGGTAATGATCGGGTCTCTATAGCGAAATTCCGACGCGTATTCAACTTCCACCGGAAGTCTTGCAAATTGCTCGATGAGGTATTCTCCAACAAGGCCTGCGTGCCAGCTGGTTCCACAACCAATAATAATAACCCGGTTGAGGTTTTTAATTTTTGACTCGTATTCGCGCAAACTGCGCATAGCAAAGGTGAGGTCGTGTTTATTAAAACGACCCCGCATACTGTCGTAGATGGACTTAGGTTGCTCGTAAATCTCCTTGAGCATAAAATGCTCGTAACCACCTTTTTCGATGGCCTCAAGCGTTACCTCAAGCTTTTGGATGTACGGTGTCTTCTCAACGTTTTGGATTGTTTTAATCTTTAACTCGTTGTTAGCAATGTAAACAATCTCGTTGTCTTCAATATAGGTTACATCTCGTGTGTATTCTACAATTGGAGTTGCATCGCTGGCCATAAAGAACTCGGAGTTGTCTTTTCCAATACCAACTACGAGCGGGCTTCCTTTTCGGGCGCCAATCAGGGTTCCAGGATTATCGCGACTAACAATTACGATGGCATAAGCACCAACTACCTTACTCAACGCCAACCGAACGGCCTCAAACAAGTCGACACCTTCGTGTTCCTTAATGTCTTCCACCAGGTGGATAAGCACTTCTGTATCGGTGTCGCTTTCAAATTGATGCCCCTTTTTGAGCAGCATTTCTTTGATGGCTGCATAGTTCTCTATGATGCCATTGTGAATGACAGCTATATCACCGTTTTGGCTGAGGTGCGGATGTGCATTGATTTGGTTAGGTTCGCCATGGGTTGCCCATCGCGTATGTCCCATACCCGTTGTTCCAGATACATTCTGACCGTCGGTAAGGTCGATCAGGTCCTGAACCTTTCCTTTTTGCTTGTATACGTTCAGATCGCCATTCAACAAGGCTATCCCGGCACTGTCGTACCCCCTGTATTCCAGCCTTTGAAGCCCCTTTATTAAGAAGTCAAACGCATCATTCGGGCCGGTGTAAGCAACAATACCGCACATAAAACAGTGTATTTACAGGTTAAAGCTTTGTTTGATTTGGTCTACGTAATCTAATTTTTCCCAAGGGAACAATTCAACACTAACTTCTTTTACAGCACCTTCAGGAGATACAAAAACCTTTTGAACAGTTTCCGGTTTTCTTCCCATATGGCCGTATGCTGCCGTTTCGCTATAGATAGGTGTCCGAAGATTCAACCTTTGTTCGATGGCTGCAGGACGCATGTCAAAGATCGCTTTGATTTTCTCGGCGATCTCTCCATCGGTTAGACCTACTTTAGCCGTGCCATAGGTATCTACAAAGATGGCCATAGGCTCAACAACACCGATGGCATATGAAACCTGTACCAGTACTTCGTCACACAAACCAGCGGCAACCATGTTTTTAGCAATGTGTCTGGTTGCATAGGCTGCACTTCGGTCTACCTTACTCGGATCTTTTCCTGAGAATGCACCACCACCGTGAGCGCCTTTACCACCGTATGTGTCTACAATAATCTTTCTTCCCGTAAGGCCGGTATCGCCATGAGGTCCACCAATAACAAACTTACCTGTTGGGTTGATGTGATACTTGATATCATCTCCAAACAAAGCCTGGATACTTGGGCTAAGCTTAGCCTTAACTCGAGGAATAACCAGGTTTATGATGTCTGATTTGATACGAGCAAGCATAACATCATCTTCATCAAAATCGTCGTGTTGTGTTGAAACAACAATTGCTTCGATTCGAACAGGCTGATTGTTATCGTCATATTCTATGGTAACCTGTGACTTAGAATCTGGTCTCAGGTAAGTGATCTCTTTGTTCTCTCGTCGCATTTCTGCCAGCTCCAACAAAATTTTGTGTGAAAGGTCTACCGCCAAAGGCATGTAGTTTTCCGTTTCGTTGGTTGCATAACCGAACATCATTCCCTGATCTCCGGCACCTTGTTCCATTCGGTCTTCACGATCAACTCCCTGATTGATATCAGCACTTTGTTCGTGAATCGCAGAAAAGACACCACATGAATTGCCATCGAACATGTACTCACTTTTGGTGTAACCAATTCGGTTGATTACTTCACGAGCAATCTTCTGTACATCCAGGTAGGTATTTGATTTAACCTCTCCTGCTAATACAACTTGTCCGGTTGTAACCAGTGTTTCACAAGCCACTTTTGACTCTGGGTCAAAAGCTAAAAAATGATCAATCAGTGCGTCTGAAATTTGATCTGCAACTTTGTCTGGATGTCCTTCAGAAACGGACTCGGATGTAAAAAAATAAGGCATTTAATTTCTTGCTTAAAATATCTCGCGAATTTAGATGTTTTTAGATTCTAACTTTCTTCCGAAGCATTTATTATTCAACTATCTTTAAATCTCTTAAACGTTTTTCCTGTTTAGCGCTAAAACGCTGTTGTTCAAACACCGCCTGAACCGCTTTTTTCATTAAATATTGTTGGTTATACCAATCCAAGGTAGACTTGGCTGGCCCAACCAATCTTCTGTTTTTACTCAAACAGGCATCCAACATGTTGGCAATGGCATTTGCATTGAGATAGTTGAACCGCTTTATTGCTTTCATCGCGTTTAAGCGTGTTCTAAATTCATAGAGGTTGGAGCTGTAACCGGTTAACTCGTTCAGGTATCGATAGTAGTTACTTGATTTATCGCGCAACTGAGAGCTGGAGTCCGTCTTAATCTGATCAATTTTATAACTCAACCAGGTGATGCGTACGTTATGCCCCTGACCTATTACATGCTGGGTTCTTTCGAAATAAACGTCTTTGCTTTCTCCCCCTGCTTCACACAAACACCTAAGTGAGCTTTCGATGTTGGAATACGATTTATCTGTAAGTGAAGATTCAAACACAGACTTGAATACATCAACATTTTCACAATCGCCTACAATGGCACGTTTAACACGAACGTCTTCCCCGGTTAACTTACTCGCAAGAAAAAAGTTGCTTTTTGAATCCTTTGCAAGTTGCTTTACCAACTCGTTCTTAATGGCATAATGCGTTTCTTTTTCAAACGCCTTTTGCAGACCCTCACGCTTAACATCCGCACTCGTTTTATCGAGGGCCTTTAGAGCCTCTAAACGGTCTATCAGATTTTCTGCACCATTGAGCTGAGCCAGAAGCTCGTTGGAGTTACGGTTGAACGTAACCTGTTTGAGTATCTCGTTATTAATATCAAACAACACATAGGCTATCTGTTTGCTGGCGTCGTGTTCAAACACAATTTGGTCGGTTTCCCCTTCCACCCATTCAGTCTTCTCCATGTTGCTCCCATCCGTAAAATACACCCCACACTTTATCGGCATTCTGAACAGACCTATGGTCATGGTTTGATCTTGAATTTGTTTGATGTTCATAACGGTTTGTGCACCATAGTTGTTATACGAAACTTCATAGTGTGGTTCGCCTCCACGGCGTACCCATTGATCAAAGAACCAATCCATTGTTTTACCTAACACGTCTTGAACCGCAAGTTCCAGATCCCTGGTCACCACATTGCCAAACGCGTGCCGCTCGAGATAGTATTTTATGACTCGTTTATACTCTTCATCCCCTAAAACATATCGCAACATGTGCAGCACTGTGCTGCCTTTGGGATAAACTCGGGCTGTTCCGGCTTTCACGTGTGCCACCGGGTAGTGGTCCTTCTTTCCTGCAGCGAGTGCGCTGTTCATCTCATTCTGCATAATGATCCGATATTCGTCATCACCAAATACCGTTTTCATAAAGAGTTTTGCATAATACGTTGCAAAGCTTTCCTGCAGCCATGTACCAGTTCCCGACCGTGCTGTAATCAAGTCGCCAAACCACTGGTGTGTTAATTCGTGCGCATTAACGGAGATGTAATTACGATCGTTGAAGCTATACTCGTCTACGTTAAAGAAGTCTCCAAAAATGGTGGCTGAGGTATTTTCCATGGCTCCATACATAAAATCCTGAACCATCACCTGGCTATAACTGCCCCAAGGGTAAGGATATCCGGTTTCGTCTTCAAGAAACTCTATGATGCGTTCTGAATGTAAACTTGTCAACTCGAGTTTATCTTCATGTTCGGGGTAATACCAGAACTGCACAGGTGTGCCGTTTTTGGTTTTCGTTTCTTTAACAGCATACTTATCGATGGCAAGCATGAGCAGATAACCTGCATGCGGTTTAGGCATTTTATAGTGCCAGGTCTTGGTGCCGTCTTTGTTTTTTTTCTCCGACAGCTTTTCGCCGTTCGAAAGAACCTTGTATGCTTCATCAAAATGAACAATGGTTTCGGTTACAAACTTGTCGTTCATATTGTCGTACATCGGTATCCAATGGCGATTATCTATTCCCTGGCCCTGTGTCCAGATCTGGCTCCGTGTTTGATTTCTTGGATCGGTTACTTCGCCGCTGTTCCAACCGATAAAGTAAATACCTTTTTGAGGTTCTGCCTCGTAGGTAAACTTCACCTGATATTCACGATCCCATGTTAAGGGTGAATCGAAATAGGTGGTTACACCGGTTGAAGAGGCTGTGAATCTTAGTTTCTGAATTCCTTTACCCAGTAGCTCGACGTTCTTTATGGTAATTCCGGGAGCATCCCAAAATACCGAGTCAACTGTTTTCCGAAGTGATGAAAATGTATGCGTTACCTCACCCATTACCTTTCCTTCTTTTGGAACAAATCGAACCTCCAATAACATATGACCAATATCCAACTGGTGTTCTCTCGGGCTACCTTCAGGGTTGGCCATGTAATGGTTGTAGTGCTGCGCTGTTGCGGTTAAGGAACCAATTAGAAACAGTATGCCAAGTATTCTATTCATGCTTCGAAAATAGGCTAAAATATGACTCAGGTAGCTGGCGTTTCGGGTTGCAATCTGTTCAAATCAGTGCTCGATGCCCTCCCAAGGTTTTCTCGTGGTGGTTATATCGTTGAACTGAGTCGATCCTTCAGAAAATAAGCGTGTGAGAAAGATTTTACTTCTAACCCTAATGGTAGTGCACCATCTTACCTTGATGGTTGTGCCCACCGTCTTTCGGTTGTTCGTTTCAAAACCGAATTTGACAAACACGTCTTTCATCATCCCGCCAGTGTGGAAAACATGGAGTCTTTACTGACCGTCTCACCGGGAATGAACGGCTAAAAGGTATAGTGTAAAATCAATTGTATTTAAACAGAAAACACAAATAGTTGCCTAACATTGCAGGCGCGGGTTCAAAATGGAAAAACGTAAATTCTTCTCCGATCTGCTCTTTGTTCAGGGTATCAACATACTGGTTAAAACAGCATGGATACTGATAATCGATCGTGCGGTTCAGAACCTTCTCCCAAGCGGATATGGCACCTACTATCGGTTATTGAGCCTGTCCATCCTATTTGTTATCTTTTTGGACCTTGGCCTCAACAACATGAATAGTAAATCGGTGGCACAAGACACACGGTATTTCTATTCGAATTTTAAACGCTTCCTTTCCACCAAATTTGTTCTCGGTCTGGCCTACATCGTCCTTGTTTTTTCAGCGGCGTTCGTTTTGGGAGCCAATAGGCTGGAATTTCAACTTCTTGGTGTTTTAGCCGGATTTCAGATCATCAATTCCTTCAACCTTTACCTCCGTTCCAATCTGGCTGCCTTGCATTTGTTCAAGTTGGACGGTTTGTTGGCAGTGGCCGATCGGTTTTTCGTAATTGTGGTTTGTAGTTTGTGGATTTATGTACCTGAATACCAGCACATGTTAACGGTCAAAAACTTTGCCCTGGTTCAGTTGTCTGGTGTAAGTATAACCCTTTTGATCGCCCTCGTTTCAAACCTCACTCGCCTGAATAAGACCAACGGTGGTTCTGGCTCTTCCGTTAACATGCTTCAACTGATAAAAGCGTCGCTCCCGTATGCACTACTAATCGCCCTAATGGCCATATTTACTCGTGTTGATGCAGTTATGGTGGGACAGTTTTTGGGTGATCTTGAAACCGATCGATATGCCATGTCGTACAGATTGCTCGACGCGGCTAACATGATGGCGGCCCTGTTTTCGGGCATGCTTCTTCCCATGTTCGCCCGGAAGTTAGGACAAAAAGAAGACGTACTGGAATTGACTTCAGTCGCCTCCAAGGTTCTTATCGTTCCGGCTGTGTTGATTGCTCTTATACTCTCACCTCATGCACATGCGGTTTTGGCCCTTATGTACCCAAACAAACTGGCTCTCCTTGCCCCGAACACCTTTATATTACTGATGTTCAGCTTTGTGGCCTCGGCTTCGGTTTTTGTTTTTGGAACATTGTTAACCGCTGCCGATGAAATGCGAACCCTTAACATACTGGCTTTGGTAGCGGCCGTAGGTAATATTATTCTCAATTTGATCTTAATTCCGAGCTATGGTGTAGATGGTGCTGCCTTTGCCACACTTATTACGCAATCGGGATTTGCAGTTGGCTGTATAGCAACTAGTTATAGAAAGTTTGACGTTAGCTTCACGCTAAAAAAATTCACCACCACGGTGTTGGTTCTGGCTGCGTTTGTTGGTATTTATTTTTCAAGTAAACAATTTTTTGACAACCAACTCGTTCATATTTCGTTCGGCATACTGATCTCCGTTTTGCTAGTCGTAGGCAGCGGAATAATCAACCCGAGCGTTCTGAAGAAACTGAGTCGTCGTAAAACCCAATAGCTTCGGACAATTAATCTATTTTTGCAGACTTTTTTGAAAGGCTAAAGTGTATGAGCACAAAAGAAAATTTTATTGATTTCACGTTTTCTGATATCCTAAGTTTTATTCTCAGATGGAAGAAGCACCTGATTATCATTGGCTTTGTTGCGGCCGTTGCCAGCGCCGCAGGTTCTTATTTAATCAAACCCCGGTATGAGGCCGAAGTGGTTTTTTATCCAACAACGGTAAACTCCATTGGTAATGCCATGTTTACTGATCTCAACAAACGAGAAAATGATGTTCTTGCATTTGGTGAGGAAGAAGAAGCGGAGAACGCATTGCAGATTTTAAAATCCGACAAGCTTTCCTCCCGTATTACGCAAAACTTTGACCTCATGAAGCATTATGATATTGACCCGAACGGGAAGTATCCGCTTACCAAGCTTCAGGAGAAAATGAAAAAGAACATTAGTTACAACCGAACCCGATACCTATCGGTTTCGATCAAAGTATTGGACGAGGACCCCGAAATGGCAGCCAAGCTGGCCAACGGAATTGCAACGGCATATGATTCGGTTAAAACCGCTATCCAAAAAGAGGTAGCACGCGAAGCCTTTGCCATTGTAGACGAAGAGTTTCGTAACAAAGAACAAGAGGTTTGGAAGCTTAAAGTTGGCTTGATGGAGCTTGGAGAAAAAGGTATTCTCGATATTGAAAAGCAAGCTCAATCCATTTCTGAAAGTTTATATGCAGCTCAGTCAAGAGGGGGAAATGCAGCCGTTATCAGCCAGCTTCGTGCAGAAAAAGACACATTGGCCAAATACGGATCGGAATACACCAATCTTTACGAGACCCTTATTCTGGAATTGGAAGAACTTAGTTTGCTTCGGAAAAGACACAAAAAAGCGAAGGTTGATGTTGAAAAAACCATCCCACACAAGTTCATCGTGTCCAACGCGTCCGTTCCAGAGAAAAAAGCGCTTCCAAACCGTAAGTTGATTGTGCTGTTAGGCACTGCTTCTACCTTGGCATTAGCGTGTATATACCTACTTTTTGTAGAACAACGCAAGAAAATTCAGGCCGCATAACTGCTTTGATCAGCAAGATTCATATTCGCTGGTTTTATGCCATTGGACTGCTTTACCTGGCGTTGTGCCTGGTTTGCTTCTCCTTTGAGTTTTATTACATCGCTGCGCTGCCGCTTGTTCCATTATTTCTATACGTTCTCTTTCACCATACCGATAAACTTATTCTACTGCTGGCGCTACTAACACCACTTTCAGTTCCGATAAAGGATATTGGAGGCGGGATAGGTTTGTCTTTACCAACGGAACCTCTGATCCTGCTTCTTTTCGGAGGAGTATTGTTTAAACTGTTTAGCGGTAAAACCTTTGATAAAAGGGTGCTAACAAACCCAATTGTAGTGGTGGCCCTGCTCAACATGGCATGGCTATATATCACCACTATTACCAGCACTCAACCATTGGTAAGTTTTAAATACTCGTTGTCGTACACCTGGTACGTAGTTGTATTTCTACTCTTGCTTTCTCACTTTTTCAAGAAAAAACAAACCATTACGGTTTTCATCTGGTTGTTTTCTATTGCTACTCTGGTTCTGACTCTTTATACTCTTAAGAATCATGCAGCGGAAGGTTTCACGCGACTTTATGCCTATACGGCTATGCGACCGTTTCTGCCCGATCATGGCATGTATGCCGCCGCTATATCCTTCTGTATCCCACCTATGTTGGTTATGGGCATTTTCGGTAGAAAAATGAGAATGACCTGGTTCGGAATTCTGGCTGCCTTAACCGTAGGAATTATCATCACACTAGGGGTTGTTTTTTCCTTTACCCGTGCTTCCTGGTTAAGCCTGGTTGTTGCCATCGGGGTATTTGCACTTTTAATGGCCAAGGTTAAATTCAAAACTGTGGTTACCGTGGGCGTATCGTTATTGGGTCTTTTTTTGGTGTTCCAGAGTCTCATATTTTCGGAGTTAGCCAGAAACAAACAGGACTCTGATGATGATATTGGCTCCCACCTGCAGTCGTTTTCGAATGTAAGTACTGACCCATCGAACCTGGAACGGTTGAATCGGTGGAGCTGTGTATATCGCATGTTTCTCGACAGGCCCGTAATGGGTTTCGGCCCGGGCACCTATACATACGAATATGGCTCTTACCAGTTGCCTCATGAGATGACTATTATCAGCACCAATTCCGGTGATCTTGGAAACGTACACAGTGAGTACCTCAGACCATTCGCTGAATCGGGTTTCATTGGAGGCCTTCTGTTCGTCTGTCTTGTTCTGGCCGTTTTACAACAAGGTTTTAAGGTGTATTACGAAATCACTGATTTCAGGTTAAAAGGTTTGGTACTGGGAGCGCTTCTGGGTCTTACCACTTACTTTATCCATGGTTTCCTTAACAACTATAGTGAGTTTGACAAAATAGCCGTTCCCATGTGGGGTTTCATTTCGATCATAGTTGCCTGTAGGGTCTACCATTTAAAAGACCAAAACGACGGTGAAAATCAGCCCGCCTGATTCCCCTTGGATTGGAGCATTGCAGTTACCCTGTCGTAAGGCGCAGAAACTAATTTAGAAGGGGCACGCATTCATCCCCTTGGCTCTTCCCATGGGCTTTAAAAAATCAATTTAATAACTTGCACGCAAAACACAGAACATGCGAACCCTATTCCGGTATATCTCAATTTTTGCGATTATTTGTACTCTTTTGCCTGCCATAGTTGCCGGACAAACCGATACACTTCGATTTTACGATACCCGCAAACAGTTGGCCAATTCCTCGGGTAACATTGACATGCGTATTGCACGATTTGAGTTATCAGGCCCGATCAGTCTTCACGGTTTTTCCGTTTTGCTTGATGGAGTTCCTGACACGTTTACCGTGAGGATTTTTGGCCATGAGGGTGGTACATCTTTTCCTCAACTTAGGGAAGATCTGATTCCACCAGTCAAAGGTGTGAAATCCACTACTGGGAAGGAACGTGTTTCCATTCCACTTGACACTGTACTGGTGCTGAGAAACAATCAGTTCTTTGTGGCCATTGAAGATCTGGGGAGCACTACTCATTTGAGGCAATCCGTTGCCACACTTCCGCCAACCTGTACATCCTCCAGTGGTGGAAATTACTACTACCAATCCTTTTTAAACAACGGATCGTGGTCGCTGGGTTCACGGGCATTTGCAATTGACGTTGTCTGTCGCAAACACGACCTGCCTGAAACACCACACTTCACCAATATTACCGAAACAGCCAAGATCATTGGAAATGGTAATCAGTTAGCGGCCGCCGACATCAACAACGATGGCCTCATTGACATTCTCCAGGGCGGCAAACTGCTGTTAAACGACTGGTGGAAGTCGAAACAATTCAACGACGTAACAGAAGCTTCCGGAATAAGCGGCAACCCAAAAGCCAATGCCCTTATAGATATGAATAATGACGGTTATCTTGACATCCTGTTTCTGGGAGCGGGTGACAGTAGTTTCGTGTTTATCAACGATGGCACAACCAACTTTGCTAGACATCACTTAAAAGGCATAAAAAACAAGGCTCTGGAACGCGCAAATGCTGTCAGTTTTGCCGATTTGAACAACGACGGTTATCTCGATATGTTTGTTGGGCAACTTTGGAACACCTATCCCAACGCCTTGCCGAAATTTTTATTCTTCAACACGCAGAAAAACGACTTTTCTGACAAGTCTGACTTGTTGTATTCAGGTGCACAAAATCTCCGGAATGCGCCTTGTCGAGGATCTCAATTTGCCGACATTAACAACGACGGTTGCCTTGATCTATATGTAGTAAACTATGTAACCACCGCCAGCAAAACCACAAGCCCTCGTGACGAGCTGTGGTTGAACAACGGAGATGGTAGTTTTACAAACATCATCGATCAAACCGGGATTGATTCAACAATTGGCCCGACTTTCTGGAACATGTCTTCCGGCTGCCACTGGGGCGATTACGATAACGATGGCGATATCGATCTACTGGCCTCCACCTTATCTCATCCTCGCTTCATGAATGGCAACGGTGGAGAGTATACAGAGCCAACGACCTTATACCGAAATCTGTTTATGGAATCGGGCAAGATTGCAATGAAAGATGAAGCCGGAAGCCATGGTATTGAATATGAAGAAACCCATGCAGGAGCCACCTGGGGTGACTATAACAACGACGGGTTACTTGACTTCTTTATTGCCAGTTTTTATGGCTGCCGATACAACGACTTATACAGACAGCTGCCAGACCAAACCTTCCAATTAACCAGTTTCGAAAACGGCTTCAATGGCTTTCGCGGAGGTGCGGATGGCATTTGGCTCGACATCAACAACGACGGCAAACTCGATTTACTATCAGCAGGGCAGCTGATGTTGAATACCGGGCCGTATTATGGCGACTGGATTGAGCTCCAACCGAAGTCTTCTGGTTCCAACCTCTTTGCAGTAGGAGCAAGAGTTACGGTTTATGCAAACAAAACAAAGTTCACCCGCGACGTTACCATTGGCAGGGGACAAAACATGCAACGTCCATTCCGACTGCATTTTGGGCTTGGCCACATAAAGTCCATTGACTCGGTTCGCGTATCATGGCCAGGCTGTTCTGGAAAAACAAGTTTGTTCACCAATCTGAGCAAAAACAACGTTTACGTGCTGGAAGAAAACGGGCAAGCCACGTTAAGTACGGATAAGGCAGAGGACCATACTATTGCCATCTATCCAAACCCCTCTACGGGAGATTTCACCATCGTCACCACCGCCATAATAACCGACATAACAGTTGTTGACAGCAGGGGTAACCGAATCCCTATTACCTTGACAAAACAGGGGGAATCGTGTATCGTTCACTTACCCGAGAGCGCAGCACCCGGTATCTATATCCTAAATGGCAGAACGGCCTCCAATCTAATCACCAGAAGATTGATTAAACTGGATAGGTAATAACGAGAAAAGGACAGCTTCCCAGCTGCCCTTCAGACCCTAATTGAATGAATATGAATTATAGTCGTTAATCAGTCAATTCTTCCAATTACTAGTTAATTAATATTTGTTATGGAATCACATTACACCGTATGTATATCAGAATCCATACCCAAGGCATTTCCAGTGAACAGATTTCAACAAACACCTAATAATCAGTAACTTAAAAAATAGATCGACTTGTTGTACGTCTCAAAAAGTGTCCACAAGTGACTACACTTCTTTCAAACCTTGGTCCTGCGTACGATAAAACAGGATGAGTTCGTCCAGGTACTCTCCGGAAATGGAGAGGTTCTTAAGCTTATACTCCTGTTGTTCTTCATTGAATTTCTTGTAAACAAGTAAGTTACCTCGAACAATGTCAATTTCTTCGAGTTCCAGCCAACCAAAGTAGGTTTCTTCTATTCGGATACCGTGTTTGGCAATCTCCAACACTGTGGTATTTCGTTTCCAGATGGTCCGCATCGTATAAATTGTACCAATTACTGCAAGAACCAAAAGAACAGAAATCATGGTTTTTAAGGTCGGATCTTCGAGAATCCAAAACAGATAACCCAAGCCTCCAAGTACTACGAGTTCGAAGAGTAAAACCCACAACAAACCGGAAAAAGCATAGGTTACGTTGACCGTGTGCCGGTCACCATATTTCTCTGAAGCAGAAGCCAAATAGTCTTTTCTCAATGCGTCCATTCGCTCTTCGAACCTTCTGTTATACGTATCCTTTTCCTTTGACAACCATAACGTTGTTGCCCTTGAAAACCCAGACTTCAGGAAAGAGGCTCTGGCCAATTCTATGGAGGTTTTGGGGTTCGATGATGTATTCACCATCCAAAGTTGCCAACGCGCTTTTTGTCTGAACGACCACACGACGCTTGCGGTTACAAATGCTACAACCAACCACACACCAACAACCAATGGTATGAAGCCCTCCAAAAAGCTAAAAACCAAACCAGCCGCAAGCAGCACATTGATGGTTATGGGCCAGATCAAAACCCAGCGAAGACCTTTTCTATAGGCCTTGTTGGCCGACACTCGTTTTAAACTACTCATTCTTCCCTCCCAGGTGTTTACAGTTCAACACTTCAGCTGTGCCTGGATACGCTATTTCTTCCTTATCGTATCCAAAACACTCTTTTAGTGTTTGGGTATCGTTGCCGTCGCCCATACTCAACTCTATGTCTGACATTTCGAATTGGCTCGGGTGTTCGTGCCCCGACGCCATTGCCAGTTCCAAAAGCTCTTTTCTGAAGGTTTTGGCGTAATTGTAGAAACGGTCGGATTTCAGCGGCACATCTATTCCATTTTGCAACCACTTGCTTTGCGTAGCCACACCTGCCGGACATCGATTGGTGTGACAAACCTGTGCCTGAATACAACCGATGCTCAACATGGCTTCCCGCGCGACATAGATTAAATCGGCCCCCATGGCAAATGCCTTTGCCGCTTCTGATGGAAAACCAAGTCGACCTGCCGCGGACCACACCACTCTATTGGCAATGTTCCGTTTTTGAAACACCTCGTAAACGGCACTAAAACCATAAAAAATTGGCAACGAAACGTGATCGGCAAAACTTGGGGGAGCAGCACCTGTGCCGCCTTCACCACCGTCGATTGCTATAAAGTCCGGTCCTTTGCCCCTTTTTACCATTTGGTCGGCGAGGTACTCCCATTGTTCAATGCGACCAACTGCCGATTTGATTCCAACTGGAAGTCCGGTACGATCTGCAACCTTCTCTATGAAGTCGAGCAAACCATCTATATCGTCGAAGGCCGTATGGAAGGCGGGTGAGATAACATCTTTACCCATCTCAACTCCTCTAATCTTTGAAATTTCGCGTGTGATTTTGGCTGCTGGCAGCACACCACCTTTACCAGGCTTTGCTCCTTGTGAAAGTTTGATCTCGATGGCTCGTACAAATGAATGACTCTCAACCAACTTCTCTAATTTATCCAGTGAAAACCTACCATCACCATCCCTAACTCCAAAATATCCCGTACCAAACTGGAACACCACATCGGCACCATTGCTGTGGTATACGGACAAACCTCCTTCGCCTGTGTTGTGGAAACAGCCGGCCTTTTTTGCCCCAATGTTCAGTGATTCGACGGCCTTCGCAGATAACGATCCAAAACTCATAGCCGCAATGTTGATTACCGAACGCGGTCGGTAAGGCCTCTTTCGTCCGTTGAACTCGCCCATCACCTTTGCGCATGGCACCAGGTCGTTTTCCGTAATATTGGGGTGGCCATCTGCCATTTTATAACCGAACATGTTTGGTTTAATAAAATGGTAGGTTGGTTCATGAATGTCTTTATCTGTTCCGAAACCTTCGTAGTTGTTTTGTTTCTTGGCACTAGCATATATCCACGACCGTTCGCTTCGGTTGAAGGGCAGTTCTTCCCGGTTGTTTGCAACGATGTATTGTCTCAGCTCTGGTCCAATTTTTTCAAGTAAATACCGAATATGACCTATTACGGGGTAATTATGGGTTATCGAGTGTTTGCGATTAAAGAAAATATCGCGCAATGCAACCAAAACCAGGAGTGCAACCGGCCAAAGCCACCATGGCACTGAAGCCAAAGCTTCAAGTAATTTATCCATCGAAAATATGCCTTTTATGAAGAGTGCAAGTTATGGAAAATGAAGAAGTCATCCTACTGCCAAATCTTCCACGACGCTTCCGCTTGCTCTACCAACATTTGAAAGCCATTTTTGATCCGACATCCCCTGTGGAAACCTTCTGCGAGAAATCGGGTAAGCCTTGGTTCATAAACGAGATCCATGAGGGTGTGGTGCTCCGTAAGGCAGTGATACGGCAGCTCGGGTTTGGATTTTACTTCTGGATACATCCCCAGTGGAGTTGTGTTAATAATGAGGTTATACTGCCCCATAGTTTCCCTGTCTAATTGACGGTAAGTGATAACACCTGGCTGGGCCGACCTTGAAACCAATTGGAACGGAACACCCTTTTGCTTCAGAACGAATTGAACCGCTTTAGAGGCTCCACCGGTTCCCAAAACGAGGGCCTCCGCTCTTCTGAGCCCAAGACTATTCAAACTGATCTCGAAGCCTATAACGTCGGTGTTGAAGCCATGAAACTCGTTGTTAACAATCTTGATCGTATTAACTGCCCCCAGGTCTCGGGCTTCGGGTGAGCAATGATGGAGCAACGGAATTACCTGCTCCTTGAACGGAATTGTGACATTTAATCCCACCAATTTAGTTCGTGACCGAATCAAGTGTGGCAGTTCGTCGATGCTTTCCAGTTCGAACGGCGTATACGTATGCTTAAGCCCTGACTTTTTAAACTTTGTACTGAAATACTCAGGAGAAAAACTGTGCCCGAGTTTCGTACCAATTATGCCATACTCATTATGCATCCTTATTATCGGGAGAGAACCGGCTCAATACATAAATCAAAGCAAAACCAACTGCAGCAAGTCCGATTACAAAACCTACCTGTGGAGCGTCATGTAAATGAGGCAGAATATTTTCTTCAATCAATGGCACACTTTTACCATGGCTGTTAATTCTATATTCAATCGTGTGTTTCCAGGGCCACAGCTTGCTCAGCGATCCGATTAGAAAACCCAGCAGTACGGCAATGGTAGGGTTGTAGTGTTGATCGAGTAACCATTTAAGAAAACGACTAAAACTCAACAATCCGACAACCGCTCCTAACCCAACAAAGAGTATTACTTTCAGGTGTTCCATCGGAGGAAACTGCCCCCCAACCAATGAGTCCTTCACCTCTCCTATGGCAGTTAGTACAGGATCGTAAACGCCCAGAATTATTAGAAGGAAGGCACCTGATATTCCAGGTAATATCATAGCACAAATGGCAATGGCTCCGGCCAGAAACAAGTACCAACTAGTCTCGAGACCCGCCCCGGTGTTTAACATGGTAAGTGCATAGCAAACAGCCGTTCCAACCAATACACCCACAATTGCCATGACATCCCACTTCTTCACGAACTTCATTACCAGAAAAATGCTGCCAACTACCAATCCAAAGAAAAAGCCCCAAACCAGGTGGGGATGGTCGAGTCGGAGGGAGCTCAGCAACTTGGCCAAGGACAGAACACTAACGGCAATGCCCGCAAACAGTGCTATCAGAAACGAACCATTGATTTCTTTCCATGCCGCCTTTACACCCTGCTTTCGAAGCAGTTTCAGGGTATTGAGATTCATCGCATTGATGGACGATAGTAGCTTATCGTAAATTCCGGTTATGAACGCTATTGTACCACCTGAAACTCCTGGTATTACGTCGGCTGCTCCCATGGCCAGGCCTTTCAGAAAAATGAGCGCTGATTGAATCATAAATTGGCTTTTAATTCGTTTTTACTAAAACTCAGGCAAAGCTAAGACATACATCTTATTTTTGAACCAATGTATCGCAAACGTAAATACTTGATTTGGGCCGTTCTATTTAGCCTTGTTTTTACACTCTCGTCGTGTGGTTCTCAACGAGCGGGTCAGTACAAAGGAAAGAAGAACTGTAATTGCCCAGGTGGTTTTTAACGTTAACCACAGGTAGTCGCGTACCAACAAAACGCTTTTTTTCAATCGATTACGTTGAGAATAGTGCCGTTCCACAACCAGTTCACAACGCTCCACCCAGGATAAAATCAACTTTTTTTTCTGAGCCTTTAACACCCCTGACGCAATCTGACATAAGGCCAAAATAGTTTTGTAGCGAATTATTCAAACACATTATTATAAATTCACTATGACAAATGCTATTAATTGGTTTGAAATCCCAGTCTTGGATTTCGAACGAGCAAAGAAGTTTTATTCAGAGGTACTAGGGCAAGAAGTAGTAGACCATCCAATGCCGGAATTCAAGTATGGAATTTTACCATATGATCAGGAAGCCAAAGGTGTGGGCGGAGCCATTATTGAGGCCAAAGACATGCAAAAGCCGTCGGCTGATGGTACGACCATTTACCTAAACGGTGGTGACGATCTGAGCGCTCCTTTAAGCCGTGTTGAAGCTGCGGGTGGAAAAGTAATCATGCCCAAAACCAGCATTGGAGAAAACGGATTTATGGCTCAATTTATTGATACCGAAGGCAACAAACTGGCTCTTCACTCAATGAGCTGATTCTAACCTGGGTAGCGAGCCTAAGGTTCGCTACCTTTGCTTTATGTCACAGCTCTCCCGCTTGATTGCAACGCTGACACTGTTAAAGTCAAAGCGTATATTAACAGCTCCCGAACTTGCTGAGAAGTTTGATGTAAGCATCAGAACGGTATACCGCGACATTCGCAAACTGGAAGAGGCCGGCGTTCCCGTCATTACAATTGAGGGTAGAGGGTACAGCCTAATGGACGGTTATTCAGTCGCTCCCGTTCAGTTTACGGAAAAGCAAGCGAATGCATTGATAACGGCTCAGCATCTGGTGCGGCAAACCAACGATAGTTCGTTCGTTGAAAGCTTTGAGGAAGCACTCACCAAAATCAAATCTGTTTTTCGTACGTCGATACAAGAAAAAAGCGAATTGCTTCACGACAAAATCTATGTTTTCGACACGCGTTATCAGGAAATTTCGAGCAACGCTTTGGCGGAAATTCAATTGGCCATTACCAATTTTAGCTATACCGAAATCAATTATCGCAAGGCCAACGACCCAAACATATCCTTTCGTAAAATAGAGCCTTGCGCCATCTATTCTGCCAACAACAAATGGATCTTAATTGCCTGGTGTCATTTAAGGAACGACTACCGCGCTTTTCGAATTGATCGAATTCAGCACTTTAAGATATTGCCTGAGAAGTTTGAAGATCGAAAGTTTAGTCTACAAGCCTATTTCCTTGCCGATCCATATGTGTGGAACAATGGTGACCACACAGCTCCGGAAAAATCGTAAACGACCTTGCCTGATCCGGGCCTTTGAGCCTACTTCATTGTCTTCCCCTGACGTTTACGCAAGGTATACATGGCAAGGGCCACTACAAATGCTCCCATCATCAGGTAAACTTTGCTATTAAAACCACTTGCCTTCTGGTATTCTACCACAGCCTCTACGGCTGCAACAGCGGCTACAGCCAACCAAACGATCTGAATAATTCTATTGAGCCTCTTCATCTTCCAAAAAATTATCTTGTACAGTAACGGGTCCGGCAGGTTTTAAGATCCGGTACTTTGTAAAGTTTTCGTTACTCTCAAAACCGTCTCCCCTCAGTGTTTCCCCGTTTCGGATTATACGTACAAATGTATTGGTATAGATTCTCTTTTCCTTTTGATCCCAATACAATTCTTCACTTCTGAGTTCTTCCCCCTTCCGATTAAAAACCCGAACACTATCGGTAAGCTTGATTAGTTTCTTGGTTTCATAGTTAATCCCATAAGCAGCCGAAAGTCTGCTGTCTTCCTGACCCGCACCATCGTAAAACACTGCCGACAAGCCTTTAGGCATTTCGGTATATGCCTCTTTCTTTTTGGGATATCGGACCAGTAGGGGGGCTTTTACTATGGCCTTCAGTACTGCAGAATCGGTGTAACGGATAATGACATTCTGAGCCTCTTCCACACTCATGTCCTCTGCTTCTTTTAACAACTGCTCCATCTCGGCAGACGAGGGCGTATTTCTGCACTGAACAAAAAAACCGGCTATCAAAAGTAGGCAAGCTGCTTGTAATAACCGGTTCATATTAATCTTCCGTTGTTTTTACTTATTGAATCGAACAATCGTCGATACGCCCAGGCATGGAACCACATAAGATCCTCCTTCTGCCACCGGGAAGTTTTTGAAAAACGCATCCGTTTGTGTAACGAAGTAGGCAGAATATGTATTGATTTGTTTATTCGCTGCCTCGGTTACACTCGGGTCTACCGTTTTGGCTTTAACCGCACGATCAACGGCTGCCCAATAAACACTTTTCCCATCAATTAAATCATTACAGCTTCCAACGCTTTTGACGTATACAGCGGCAATAATCAGGTGCGCAGAACCATTATTTGGGTTAATTCCTAATACCTTGTTTGCGTACTTCTTGGCGTCGCTGTATTTGTTAGCCTTGTACGACAAGCTTGCAAGTGTTGAATAAACCTCCGCCATTTGAGTAGAGTCTGTAAGTCCATCTACACCTTTCAGGTACCAGCTCATGGCTGTTTCATTCTCCTTCTTACCCAGGTAGCTCTTTGCAATGCTAATCGCACCCTCACCCGATGGAGACAGTTCGTAAGACTTAATGGCAATATCTAAGGCATAGTCTGTTTTGTTACACTTTGCTATATCCAACAACTTGGTAACCTTCTGAAGCAGTTCTACGTCTTGTCCGTTTGCATCCGTCTTAGGCTTGAAGAATTCTTCGATCTTCTCACAGGTAAAGTATGGACGCATCATCTTCGTTACCGTAGTGTCGCTTCCAACCCACTTGGCTTTTTTCTTCGCATCGTTCTCCAGATTGTAATCAATTACCTGTTGTAACTGGAAGTACAATTGGAACAATGAGTCTAACGTATATCGATCTTTCTTGTGCTCTTTTATCGCTGATTGCATGTGATATTTCACCGTGGTGTACTCAGTCTTATTACCAAGGTTCTCAAGACATAACGCAAACAAATTCATGGCCGAATCACGCATGGATGGCTTCAATTTGTACATATCGGCAGCCTTTTTCGCCAACACTTTCCACTCGTCTCCCCAGTGTTTGATCCGGAGATCGTAGGTAAGCAAGATGGTATCGATAAGCCCGTCTTTCAACGTATCGTATGCCGCTTTATCATTGCTTCTCAAATCTTTCAGGTGTTTCTTAGCAATGTATGCGCCATTAAAGGTGATTCGCTTTGACCGACATGGATCATTAATAAAAAGGTATTTCCAGTATGGATACGCTGATTTGTAGTCCTTTTGTTTGTAGTACTGGTTAAACATACCCTCGTTTTTCTGAATCAGGACGGTATCCTTACCCACGCTACTTCCACAGTCTTTCTGCGCCATAGCACTTCCGGCAACCAAAATCATTGCCAAGGCGGTTATAAGTTTCATTCCAGATTTCATGTTCATACTAATTTTCAATTCTACTTAACTTTTATACTATTGATATTTGCGTTTGTTAAACCACTTATCGTTAAACGTTAATCCAAGTTTTATGCCAAGAATGTTTTCTTGCACCTGACCATCGGTTCGTTTGCCTCGCATTATATACTCAGCTCCAATGTTAATTCGGGATACCATTCGGTACTTCACTCCTTCAATAGCGTAAACTCGTGTTAGAGGTAAACCAAAGCCTAACGAAACAGCCGTTTCGTTTATCTGTTCGTTTACAACACCCGAATAAAGTGACTGCATTCTAAACCCATAATAAATACGCGTTGTTTTTAGGTAATCATTTAGGGTTTCAACAAAACTCGTATGTTGGTTATTCATTGCTTCTTTTAATTGCAAATAACCTCCTATGGTAAACGACGTTTGGTCAAAAAATGGGTTAGCGTTACGTAATTTTTCTACCTCTGACCACTTTGCAACGTTGTACTCTACTCCTACAAGCCACCGGTTGTCAGCACCAATGGTAAGGCCTCCTCCGTACTCCATTGGCAAACCCTGAGTTGATTTTGTGTCGGTTCTGCTGGAAATGGTATCAATGAAAAAGTTCCCATCGAAGTTATAGGTCCGCATAATGTCGTCGCGGCTTGTGGTGAGTTCGGAAGATGGACTTAAATGACCGGCCAGTGTCACATAAGAATTCTCTCGAATTTGTCTAGTATATTGAACACCAAAGTTCCATTTTACCCCATTATAATAGGTGGTATTGGTGTTCTGAAGGCTGAAGATCTCGTTGTTTTCCTGAAACTGTTTGTCCAGCTGTTCTTTAATGTTTCCAAACATAAAGTTGGCTCCCACACCCAGAGAGAACCCTTTGAATATTTCTCCTCCGATTCCGGTCTTAAACTGATTGATGCCTCCGTCGCCTGTGAAGACGTTAACTACAGGTATACCATTTTCGGTGGCTTCACCAGGTATAAAGTAGTCTACTTCGCTCAACCGTGAAAGCCCTGCGCCAAATGCAATTTTCCGTTTCAGCGATAATGGAATACCCATAGCGAAATAACCAAAGTTTCCAGTAAAGTCCTGGTTTGTGTTATCTCCTGACAGCTGCTCGATCAATTGAAGTTCGCTCCCGGTTTGAAGAGACGTTTGCTCCAGTGCGTGTAACGACGCCGGATTTACAAAAGAGAAATCTCCCTTACTGTGCAGTCCGGACGAAAGTCCGCCCATAAATTGCTGGTGTACAAAGGTTTGAGACTGCAGGAGGCCTAAGCTCCCAAAGGTATACGGTGAATTGATTGTTTGCGCTGCAGACGTTCCTACGAAGACCAAACAACAAACCAGACCAATCAGTAGATTAACTACGTTTCTGTTCATTAAATTTTAAGATTTTATGCAGTCCGAGCAGCACTAAATTTTGGTTCGCGAATATCTCCTTTTTGAGGTGATTCACAAAATACCTCAATTCGCCTCCACAAATAACCGTTTTAAGGCCCGGAAACTCCTCCTCATATTTACGAATGACACTATCTATTTCACCAGCGATTCCATTCACAACGCCGGTAGACATGCTTTCTTCCGTGGTTCTACCATACAATCGATCGATCTCATAATTCTCTACGAGCGGCAACGCATGGGTAAATGAATGCATTGCTTCAAAGCGAAGACGTATTCCCGGGGCTATGTTTCCTCCCAGATAGACATCGTCTTCCGTGAGTATATCAAAGGTGATACACGTTCCCGCATCGATTGCCAGAACGGGTCCTGCAGGGAACAGGAACCTGGCGCCCACTACTGCGGCGATTCGATCATTCCCAAGTGTCTTTGGTGTTTCGTACAAATTGGAAACGGGCAATGGCAACCTGTAATCCAGCAGATAGACTGGCGCCACATCACTCCAAAACCCGACCATTTCTTCACCATCGTTCCGCACCGTACTAATAATTATTGACCGAATGTTAAATCTCCTGACTTCTTTCTTAAGGTCATTGTCGGCATTTTCGGAACGAAACACCTTGTGGATGCCGTTATTGATAAAGATTGCCGCCTTTACCTTTGAATTTCCAATATCGATCACTAACTCCATTGAACCTCGGTTTCGTTGTGTATCAGTTTTGCAGTGATCCCATTGTTTTCAACCTCTAGTTTCCCTGAGATATCTACTCCTTTCACCTTCCATTTTTGTTCATTGACCATTACATCCTCATCCAACTTATACAACTGACTTACGTATAACTTGTGGATTTGTTGCACGCCATTACTTTGTTTGGCGAGCAGGTAGTATTTCTCGATAAACGAACAACAGAGTTCGATCACCTCTTTTACATCCACCGTGCTTTTTAGCTCAAGCGACAAAGAGGTTGCTTTATTATTGGAAACGAACTCCGTTTGATTGACGTTTAAGCCTACCCCAACGATGGAGCGAATATCTTGCCCAAGGCTATTTTCGATGAGCACTCCGCTTATTTTTTTACCGTCAGCTAACACGTCATTTGGCCACTTCAACTTCACCTCGGCTTGCGGCAAATACTGTTGAACCGCTGCTCTTACTCCCAGTCCTATAGCAAACGAGATGGTTTGAAGATGGTTCTTTGAAAGGAAAGCTGGCCTAAGGTATAGACTAAACAGTGCATTTTGCGTGTTGGAACTCTCCCAGGTCCTACCATTTTGCCCCCTCCCCTTTTCCTGGAAAC
>JAEPQQ010000050.1:23255-27429 GCA_017640445.1 Bacteroidia bacterium
TACCAAACCTTCAGACATCGTAGAACCCTGAACAATGCTGCGCAAATGATCGTTGGTAGAGTCCAATCGCTCAACAAAAATGGAACTTTGACCAACAAACAAGGTTTTCGGGCTCAGCATGTACAATTTTTACCGATTTTTGCGGCAAAATTAGCGATTACAAACGTATGCCGGAAAAAAACGGGGCAGTAGACAAATTGGCTGACATTGCGATCCACGGGATGTTAGAAAAGAAGGGACACAACATTGTGAAGATAGACCTTCGTAAGCTAACCTCCGCAGTAACGGACGTTATGGTAATTTGCCATGGTGATAGCGACCGCCAGGTATCAGCGATTGCCGATAGTGTAATCGACGAGGTAAAAAAAGCAACAGGTGAGAACCCCTTTAGCAAAGAGGGGTACACTCAGGGTGAATGGGTGCTCGTAGACTACGTGAATGTGGTTGTTCATGTATTCAAGAAAGACATTCGGGAATACTACGCCATTGAAGACCTTTGGGCCGATGGCATTCTACAGGAAATTACAACCGATTAATTCCCAACCAATTACAACGGAAACCTGTATCCAAAATATTCTATTCTCATAAACTTAACAATAGGTTATCCATACCCCCTGTATTGTTGGGTATGATTTTCTATTTTTGTGCCTTCAAGGTATGCGCATTTTTACAATTGTTCTGATTGCTCTATTCGCCCCGTCAGCACTGGGCCAAAGCTCATTCGCTGAGAAGGTTACATCCGCCAGTAATGTTCGCCTCAACGTAAGTAATGTGGGCACGTTTGGAAATGCCTTCCGCGGTTACCGCGATGGTAGTGGTAATCAGAGTTGTGAGTTCCCTGCCGGTTCAGGCGTAGAACACCTCTTTGAAGGTGGCATTTGGGTTGGCGGCCTAGTTGATGGTTCTCTTGTAGCTGTTTCTACTTCAGCTTACGATGCCCCCAGTGGGTACGCCACAGGTCGTGGAGGATTTGAGTTTACCGCCGAAGTGGGTAGTACACTTCTGGAGCGTTCGAGTTTGTTCGACAGTCCTTTTTTCACTCCTGAAGCGGTATCCCATCAAGACTATGTTGCGGAATTCGCCGATTCTAACCTGCTAGTTCCAGGGACCAACACTCCAATAAACAACCATAGCCAACCACTTAATCTTGGAGTTCGAATGGAAACCTATAACTGGAACTACTCCTTTAGCGACTTCTTCGTAATTGTAAACCTCGAAATAACGAATCATAGCTCCAGTCACATCGACAGTGCCTATGTAGGCATGTGGACCAACACGGTGGTTAGAAACACCAACGTTACACCTGCGGGAAGTGGCGGATCGGCGTTCTATAACAAGGGAGGTAATGGCTACCTCGACTCTTTGTATATGGCCTACTGTTACGACCACTCTGGTGATGTTGGCTTTACCGACAGCTATGTTGGGCAAAAGTTTCTTGGGGCTGAAGACAAAGACGGTTTCAAACACCCGTTGATTGATCCCAACTTCAAAACCCATTACAATGCCTGGGAGTTTAACAATACGACCAACCCCGTTTTCTTTCTCCCTTCTTCGGAAAATGGGCGATATGCCAAGTTAACCGCTGGTCTGAATCATCACAAATGCTGGGATAAGAATTCGTCTGAAGATCCCGATTGCGGATCAAAGAGTTTCAAAGAACACCTTAACGATGCAGGTAACCGTGCCGACCTAATCTCGGTTGGTCCGTTTAAATCGTTGACACCTGGCGAAACCATCAAGGTTGCGTTTGCTTTTGTGATGGGAAAAAAGCTGGAAGACGGCCTTCCCAATTCCGACAACAACCGCGTTCAGCAAACCATATTACGCGACAATGCCGATTGGGCACAGGTGGCCTATAACGGTGAAGACAAAAACTTCAACGGCCTGCTTGATCCTGATGAAGACGCGAACGGCGATGGTGAAATTACCAGATTCATTCTACCTGCCCCGCCCAACATTCCAAGAACCAAGATTGTTACACGTCAAAACAGCATAGACGTTTATTGGGCAGATAATTCGGAAGAAAGCATCGACCCTATTACGTTGGAAAAAGACTTTGAAGGTTACCGTATATACATGACCCAGCTGGGTTTTGATGTAACAAAGGTACCCAGCCTGGCTACAGACCTCAAGAAGATTGGTGACTGGGATATAGCGGGCAACAACCTGTTTAACGAAACCGGCTTTGAGTCAATTCGATTGAGCGAGCCAAAACTCTTTGAAGGCGATCAAACTCCGTACCTTTACAAATACACCATCAACAACATTCAAAACGGTTGGCAATATGCGGTTTCTGTTTCAGCATACGACCGAGGTAACGAGAACAGCAACCTTGAATCGCTTGAAAGTAGTTTGTTAAGTAATAACTTCAGAGCATTTGCTGGCAAACCCATTAACACCAACCTCGAACAAAACGCTCCGTTTGTATACCCAAACCCTTATTATGCAGGAGCTGCCTGGGAAGGCACCAGCAACTTCCAGGAACAAAGCCGTAAAATCTACTTTGCCAATTTACCAGCAAACTGTACCATTCGTATTTTCACAGTAGCCGGTGATTTTATAGATGAATTCGAACACAACCAGGCATACAATGGCAGTGATACCCGATGGTATTCTACGTTTGCAGCAGAAGACCAGGAAAAAAACGTATTTAGTGGAGGTGAACACGCATGGGACCTACTCTCTAGCGAAACACAAATAATAGCACGTGGCTTATACATTTTTACTGTTGACGATCACGATAGTGGTCAGCAGTACAAGGGAAAGTTCGCTGTACTCAAATAAGACTTTATCGATATTACAAATGAAAACGCTTTACATTAAATCACTTTTCGCAGGACTTTTTCTGCTTACCTGCTTTGCTGCTCAGGCACAGCATCCAAAGATCACAGTAAAACAACTTCAGGAGGTTTCACAATCCAACCTTGCTGCTTGTAACGACTCTTCGAGTTACTTTGGTGACACGGTTACCATCGTTGCAGTTGTTACCAAAGATGCCAACCTTATTGACGTTCCCTCAAGTTCGGTACAAGGTGGTTTCCGACCATTTGTTCATGTTTTGGATACAGCGGACAATGGAGCTGGTGGTGACTTCCACGGTGTTATGGTAATGGGTGTTTACACAGATGCGGGAGGAGCTTCTCTTCCGGTAACTGATGTATACAACTTATACGCGGGAATGGTTGTGGAAATGACTGGTATTGTTGGACGTTATCAGGGTGAAACTCAACTTGCTTTGCTCAACAACTCGTCGCTAACGGTATTGGGTAGCCAGGGAAAACCACAGGCCGTTGTGGTTGACCTAGGCAAACTAAACGACAACACTCGTACAAATAACCTGGAAACAGGAGAAGAATATGAAGACTCGTACGTTGAGATTCAGAATGTAACCGTTACTGGTGTTCAGTTCTTCAGCGGGAACCGGGTTAGTTTTGACGTAACTGATGCCAACGGTAATGTTGCAAACATTTCGGACCGTTTCTTCGCTCAGAAAACTTCTTCTTACACCACCACCAGAGCAAGTGCCCCTGTTAAGCAAGGCTCATTTGTACCACCTGTGGTTGGTACTAAGTTCGACTACATCCGGGGTATCGTAATTCACTCGGAAAACGGCTGTACCGGAAACGGTGGTCGTGGATATGAGATCAACCCTACCCAGGCTGACGACTATAAGATTGGTAAAACTCCTCCAAATATTAGCGAGGTAGTGCGCACACCACTGGTACCAAAAGATGCCGAGAAAGCTATGATCTCTGCTAAGATTGTTGATTTTGACGGAACGGTTGCTTCAACCAAGCTTTTTTACAGTACTGACCTGTCGCAAACCTACGATCAATTTACAGAGGTAGCCATGACGCTTAAGTCAGGCACAACTGACACCTATGAGGCTGAAATTCCAGGCATGGGTGAGAATACCACTGTACGATATTACATCTTTGCTACTGACGACATTGCTCAGGAAAGCTATCAACCATTCTCTGCCAATGCAGCTCAGAACCCAGACTTTATGTTCTACACCGTTCGAAACAGCGGTTTGACTATTTCAGATATTCAACGTGTACTAAACCCTGTTAATGATGCTTCTCCGTTCGAGAACCAGGAAGTTACGGTTACAGGGGTGGTTACAGCCAGTGCAAAAGCGTACGACCTTGAAAGTATTTACATTCAGGACCCA
>JAEPQQ010000051.1:0-9147 GCA_017640445.1 Bacteroidia bacterium
ACAATAACGCCACAACGCCTATGGACCCTAGGGTTCTGGAGGCCATGCTACCTTACTTCAATGATAAGTTTGGTAACGCAGCAAGTCGAAATCACTCGTTTGGTTGGACTGCGGAAGAGGCGGTTGACTACGCCCGTGAGCAAGTGGCCAGGTTGATTAACTCTTCCCCAAAGGAAATCATTTTCACTTCAGGGGCAACCGAATCGGACAACCTTGCTATCAAAGGCGTGTTCGAAATGTATGCTGCTAAAGGGAACCACATCATTACGGTTAATACGGAGCACAAGGCCATTCTTGATTCGTGCAAACACGTTGAAAAAATGGGTGGTGAAGTAACCTATTTAACGCCAAACGAAGATGGTTTGATCAACCTTCAGGATCTGGAAGCGGCTATTACGCCGAAGACAATTTTGATCTCCATCATGTACGGCAACAATGAAATTGGAGTAATTCAACCCATTGAGGAAATTGCTGCCATTGCGCGCAAAAACAACGTTTTGTTTCATACGGATGCCACACAAGCTGTGGGTAAGATACCTGTTGATGTGATGGCTCAGAACATTGACCTGATGTCGTTCTCGGCACATAAAATGTACGGTCCTAAAGGTGTTGGAGCTTTATATGTGCGCCGAAAGAATCCACGGGTTAAAGTTACCTCACAGGTTGATGGTGGTGGACACGAGCGAGGCATGCGAAGCGGCACGCTTAACGTACCCGGTATAGTTGGCTTTGGTAAGGCATGCGAACTGTGCATGAACGAAATGGAAGAAGAGGCACGCAAGCTGTCGGGCTTCCGCGACCAACTGGAGAAGGAACTCCTGGAGATTGAAGAATCGTACGTAAACGGTAACGTAGAGCACCGCCTTCCTCATGTAAGCAACATTTCGTTTAAACATGTAGAGGGAGAAGGCTTGATGATGGGAATTAAAGACCTTGCTGTTTCTTCCGGATCAGCATGTACTTCTGCATCGTTGGAGCCAAGTTATGTACTTAAAAATTTAGGCCTGGATGACGACCTTGCGCATTCGTCTCTTCGATTTGGGTTTGGGCGGTTCTCAACCCAGGAAGAAGTAGACTTTGCCATCGATCATGTACGATCGGCGGTTCAAAAACTTAGAGACATGAGCCCGCTGTGGGAGATGTTTAAGGAAGGAATTGATTTGAAAACGGTTGAGTGGCAAGAACACTAAACCCTTATAAAATTGTAAAACAGAAAAAGAAATTGACATGGCATATTCAGAAAAGGTAATCGATCACTACAACAACCCACGAAACATTGGAACCTTAAACAAGGATGAAAAAAATGTTGGTACTGGTCTGGTTGGAGCACCGGAATGTGGTGATGTTATGAGACTGCAAATCCAGGTAAACGACGAAAATGGCATCATTGAGGAAGCCAAGTTCAAAACCTTTGGATGTGGTTCAGCAATTGCATCTTCATCGTTGGCTACTGAGTGGCTAAAAGGAAAGACCATTGAAGAGGCAATGGAAATTGACAACATGGCTATTGTGGAAGAACTTGCGCTTCCGCCGGTAAAAATTCACTGTTCGGTTTTGGCGGAAGACGCTATCAAAACAGCGATTAACGATTACCGGAAAAAACAAGGCCTGGAAGAATTGGTTTAAACAAATTAGGAGCATATGATCACAATAACACCAAATGCATTGGAGAAGATCAACGTCTTGAAGGCGGAAGAAAGTCTTACCGATGACTACTTTATTCGGGTGTCTGTTGTTGGAGGAGGTTGCAGTGGTTTGAGTTACAATCTCGACTTTGACAATGAAGACAAAGAAGGAGATCAGGTTTTCGAATCGGAAGGTGAGAAAATCGTTTGTGATATGAAGAGTTTTCTATACCTGTGTGGTACAGAGCTTGATTTCACAGATGGCTTAAACGGAAAAGGCTTTAACTTTATTAACCCAAATGCCACAAGAACCTGTGGTTGTGGAGAGAGTTTTGCCGTATAGCATTAAGTCATCCATTCCTACCTAAACGAATTAGAAGGGCTTCCGATGGGAGCCCTTTCTTTTTGCACAGACCTAAGCGTCCTTCACCTTAGAAAGGAATTCGAAAGGCACATTGATTTTAATACTTTGCCCGAGGGTATCAAACGATACCAGAAATACTTTTTCATTGTTTTTTCGGACCAGGTCAACCGTATTTCCCTTGAGCGGTCCTTCTACAACTAGCACCTTCTCCCCCTCTGAAAAATCCGATGGATTTAGTATGGTCTCAGCAAAATACCCTTCTCGTTCAATTACCCGAATGATCTCAATCTCACGATCCTGCACAACAGCCGGCTTACGCTGGTAATTCAGATAACCAACCACACCCTGAATGGCAAGTACTTCATCGTGTTGCTGACGACTTGGCCGCACGAATAAATAACCACTGAACATAGGAAAATCGACCCACTTTTTGCGGTCGGACCACTGGCTTAGTTTTCGAGCAATGGGTAAATAATGGTCGATGCCCAAACGCTGCAACCTGGCGGCCACTTTTTTCTCCTGCCTAGACATAATATAGACCACATTCCACTTCAAATCGCTCATAAGTCCCAGTCGCTTGTCAGATGCAAACTTAGTGGATTTTGCCACGAGGTAAAAATCCCGTTAACACCTTCCATCTCCTCCCATTTTCTACCACTTCACCTCGGAAAGAGGCAAAAATCCGCTCCGACAGCACCCCAAACCTCTCAAATCGGGACTTTTCTCCCACTTAACAAATCACTGTAAATCAACATATTAAACCATCTGTGGAAATATTTATTGGAAAAAAGTGGGAGAAAGTGGTAAAAAGTGGGAGAATCTGTGATAATTTTACATCGATTTTAAAAAAGTAGAAGCGTGTCTGGTTATATCGGTGAATTTGAATGCAAGGTGGACGACAAGGGTCGGACCATTGTGCCTGCCGGTTTGAAGCGCCAGATCCCAAAAGACGCCCTACACCGAATGGTTATCAACCGGGGTTTTGACAAATGTTTAACCCTTTTTACTCGTAAAGACTGGGACGACGAAACCAAGAAACTCAGCAAACTCAGCGATTTCAAACGAAGCGACCGACGATTTAAACGACTATTTAATAGTGGGGCAACCGAGATAAAAATTGACTCTGCCTCCCGAATATTATTACCCAAAAAACTATGTGCGTACGCAGAGATTGACACCGAAGTGGTGTTCTACGCATACGAGAACAAGATTGAAATATGGGCCAAGAAGGTATACGACGAACAGATGGAAATTGATCCGGATGATTACGCCGACCTGGCCGAAGAAGTAATGGGCGATGATTTTGACGGAGAAGAATAAATACCACATACCAGTAATGCTGCCCGAATGTCTCGACGGGTTGCAATTGAAGCGCGACGGCTTTTATGTTGACGCCACGTATGGTGGTGGCGGACACTCACGTGCCATTCTAGAAGCCATTCCCGATGGGAAGCTGTTCGCCTTTGATCAGGATGACGATGCAGCACAATCCGTGGTCGACGCAGATAATCTCGTTTTTGTTAATCAGAACTTTCAATTCATCAAAAACTTTCTGAAATTTTATGAAGTTAACCAGGTAGATGGGATACTCGCCGACCTAGGCGTTTCTTCCCACCAAATTGATGAAGCCGAACGCGGTTTTTCATTCCGCTACGATGCCGACCTCGACATGCGAATGAACCAACAACAACGAACCTCGGCGAAAGATGTGGTGAACAATTACTCGGCTGAAGAACTAAGTCAAATCTTCAAACTCTACGGCGAAATCAGGTACGCCTGGAAACTCGCCAATAAAATAGTGGCTGTCCGAAAAGGACAACCTATTACCACCACAGGGCAACTTGCCGACATCATGGATGAATTCACTATTCCAAAACAACGAAATCGTGAATTGGCCCAACTCTTTCAGGCTATCCGTATAGAGGTAAATGACGAACTCGGTGTTTTAAGGCGGTTCCTTGAGCAATGCCTTGACGTATTAAAGCCAGGTGGCAGACTGGTTATTATGTCGTATCACAGCCTTGAAGATCGGTTAGTCAAAACCTTTATCAACTCGGGAAATTTTGAAGGCAAGGTTGAGACCGACCCGTTCGGGCGAAGCTCAGCTCCGTTCAAGGTTATCACACGAAAGCCAATAACTCCAAATGAAGTCGAACTAATCGACAACCCCAGATCTCGAAGCGCAAAACTCAGAATTGCAGAAAAACGTTGAGCACGGATAAATACATATCGACATCTGGTGGTGCAAGACCATCCATCTCCAACCTGAAGGAGTTAACTACAACTCAGATCATGGGCCTCATTGTGTTCATCGGAATCTTAGCCATCCCGTATGTCTACAATTCCCACCAATCCGACAAGAAGCACAGAAAGTCGGAAGCGATTAAAGCCGAGTTGAAAGAGCTACGTGCCGAATACATCACACTCAAATCCGACATCGTTGGACAAAACAAACAATCCGACGTTGCTATACGACTGGAAACCAGAGGAATAAAACCCATTTCAGAGGCACCCACTAATCTTAATTCACCTGACGATTGAACATTAAGAAAGACATATTGTGGCGTGTAGTAGTCAGCATCATCATGCTTACTCTTTTTGGTTCGGCGATTTTGTACTCGGCCATTCGCGTTCAATTCGTTGAAGGGGAAAAATGGCGTGCAAAGGGCGACAGCCTACACGTAAAATTCCAAACCATACCATCGGTTCGGGGAAGCATTTACTCCGACGATGGAAGTTTGTTGGCCACTTCCGTGCCCATTTACAAACTCAGTCTTGATTTTAAAGTCATTCACAAGTATCACAGCGATTCTTTTGGTCGATACAAAAACCAACTTGCAGGCTTACTGGCAGCTACGCTTCAGAACAGAAGCAAACCTGAGTATCTCCAACTGTTGGAGGAAGGCTACAGAGGTCGTAAACAGTATGTTACCATTGTCCGTAATGCAAACTACCTGCAGGCCAAAGACGTTCAGAACTGGCCAATATTTCACGCGGGGCGTTACAAAGGTGGAGTAATTGTAGAAGAACGCACCATACGCAAAAAACCTTATTTCGGTTTAATGCACCGGACCATTGGCCACATCAATGAAAACCATAAGGGGGCAGGTATTGAGGCTAGTTTTGACGACGTTCTATCCGGAGTAAATGGGGAAATTGTTGTTCGTAGAATCCCTGGTGGTTACCGTCCACTTGAAAACGACATAAAGATCAACCCACAGAATGGTCGTGATATTTTTACCACGGTCGACATCCACTTACAAGACATTGTAAATGAGAAACTTGCATCCGGCATCTTGGAAAACGACGCGGCCTATGGCACGGCTGTGCTTCTCGAGGTAAAAACGGGCAAAATTAAAGCCATCGCCAACCTCAACAACCACGAAGGCGAGCTACACGAATACTTTAATCACGCCATTGGAACGGGTTACGAACCCGGCAGTACAATTAAGCTGGTTTCGGCACTGGCTGCACTCGAAAACGGAGATGCCGAACCGGAAGATTCCATTGACGTATACTATGGCAAATACAAGTTTTTTCAGAACGACAGTATCGAAGACAGTGGTCACAAACGCTACAAACGGCTTACCTATCAACAGGTTTTTGAAAAATCGTCGAACGTAGGAATCTCACTTACTGCCTATCGTGGTTTCCGTAAGGACCCTAAAGACTTCATTGAGTACTTTGATCGGTTACATCTTACCCAGCCCATTCAAACCGGCATTAATGGAGAGGTGGTTCCCACTATTCTTCGACCGGGCAACCCTGGTTGGTCGGGCATGTCTATACCTTCTATTTCAATTGGGTACTCGCTATCCATGAGCCCTTTACATGTGGCAATGCTGTACAACGCCATGGCTAACAACGGTGTGATGATGCGCCCCTACCTCATAGAAGGCGTAGGTTACTTCGGAAAAATAGAAGAGCAATACGAACCTGAGGTGTTAGAGGACCGAATCTGCAAATCCTCTACACTGAAACAACTTCAAAGCATGTTAGAAGGTGTTGTAATCCGAGGAACAGGCACCAAGCTAAAAGAACTTAGCTTCCCGGTAGCAGGTAAAACGGGAACCGCACGAATATCAACTGGTTCGGGTGGATACAATGAAAACCAATACAACAGTAGTTTCGTAGGCTATTTCCCTGCCGACAAGCCGGAATACACGCTGATCGTAGTAATCAGCAATCCATCGAAGGGAAGATTCTATGGTTCTTCGGTTGCCTTACCGGTTTTTAAGGAAATCGCCAAAAACGTATACGCAACCGCGGTTCAGAAAACCCTTCAACCTGCGGATACCACCCAACTTCCTCTGGTCCTAAGCGGGCTTGGGAAAGCGGTCAAAACTACGTGCAAACGCCTTGACCTGGATCACGATTTCAAGGCTAGGAACAATGAAATAATCACGCTTAAACCGGTAAACGGTACTCTTCAGGGTTCAACCATTTCCATCACAGAAAACACCATGCCCGATGTAAAGGGTCTTGGCCTTCAACACTGCCTATACCTCTTTGAAAATCAGGGGTTCAAGGTAAAGGCAAGAGGGTACGGCAAAGTAGTTGAACAATCGCCTCTACCGGGTATTAAACTGGAACCTAATCGAACCATTTACCTAAGACTCAGCACCAAATCATGAAACGGTTGATAGACATATTGCCCAATCAACTGAAGTACCAAATTATTGGATCTTCCGATAGAGAAATAGCAGCTCTTCATCTGGATTCAAGGCTAATTGGCAAGAACGACGTTTTTGTTGCCATTGACGGAACCGCCGTAGACGGACACAAGTTTATTGACAAAGCAATTGAACTAGGTGCTTCATGTATTGTATGTGAACGCTTGCCCGAAGAAACGAATCACGATGTTTCCTATGTAGTGGTTGAACACAGCTCGACTGCGTTGGGACAAATGGCGTCCTTGTACCATGGCAACCCGAGTAGCAAACTAAAGCTCGTAGGTGTAACAGGTACCAATGGAAAAACCACAGTAGCAACCTTGTTATTCAACCTGTTTCGAAAAATGGGTTTTAAAACCGGCCTTTTGAGCACGGTTGAAAACAAGATTAACGACTCGGTTTACCCATCGACCCACACCACACCCGATGCCATCAACCTGAATAAGATGTTAGCCGAAATGGTTGAACAAGGCTGTTCGTACTGTTTCATGGAAGTAAGTTCACATGCCATCCATCAGAAGCGCATTGAAGGACTCGAGTTCAAACTTGCGGCTTTCACAAATATTACACACGACCACCTCGACTATCATGAAACCTTCGCCAACTACAGAGATGTAAAAAAACAACTATTCGATGGCCTCGGCCCGGATGCGTTTGCACTAACCAACAAAGACGACAAGAATGGGGCGGTGATGCTCCAAAACACGAAGGCAGGCCGATACAGCTACTCCCTTCATTCTTCCTCCGACTTCAAAGCGCGCATCATAGAACATGATTTCAGTGGCATGTTGTTGGAGATTGATGGCAAGGAAGCCTGGTATCACCTTGTAGGTAAGTTCAATGCATATAACCTGCTAACGGTTTATGCTACAGCTTTCTTACTGGGTTTAGAACCCGACCACATCATAACGTCACTTACGAGTTTATCAGCGGTCAGCGGACGGTTTGAGTACCTCCGGACCGAGTCTGGCCTGATCGGTGTTGTGGATTACGCACACACACCCGATGCGCTCCAAAACGTTCTGGAAACCATAAACGCCATTCGCTCAAAGAATGAGCAACTGGTAACGGTTGTAGGCTGTGGTGGAAACCGTGATCACGAAAAAAGGCCCATTATGGCCAAGGTGGCAACCGAATTAAGCGACCGTGTTATCCTCACCTCTGACAACCCGAGAAACGAAAACCCGGAGGCCATTCTTGCCGATATGCAAACCGGCATTCCGGCGCAACACTTCAAAAAAGTCTTAAAAATCTCGAATCGGGAGGAGGCTATCAAAACAGCCATTTCGCTGGCCAACCCAAGAGACATCATCCTAATAGCCGGAAAAGGTCATGAGAACTACCAGGAAATCAAAGGGGTAAAACACCCATTTGACGATAAAGAAACCTTCATCAAAAACGCAACCCTATTGAGTTAACGCTATGCTTTATTACCTATTCAGATATCTGCAAGAAACTTTTGACCTACCGGGCTCAGGTGTTTTTCAATACAGTTCGTTTCGCGCCATCATGGCGATTATCGTATCACTTACGATTAGCTTACTTTTTGGTAAATCGTTGATCGATCTTCTACGCAAAAAGCAAGTTGGAGAAACCATACGGGAACTCGGGCTTGAAGGGGAAAATGCGAAAAAAGGAACGCCCACCATGGGCGGATTGGTCATTATAGCGGCCATTCTGGTTCCTACCCTACTCTTTGCCCGTCTGCGTAACATCTATGTCATCCTGATGATTGTTACCACGGTGTGGCTGGGTTTAATTGGCTTCCTCGACGACTATATAAAGGTATTTAAGAAAGATAAGGCCGGGCTTGCTGGCAAGTTTAAGGTAGTGGGTCAACTGGGACTTGGTCTGATCATTGGACTAACCCTTTACTTTAACAATGAGGTACTTGTACGAGAGTTTGTTAACCAAAAAAATGCTACACCGGCAATCATAGAGCAAGCAACCGAGTCGTACCAAAACGACTTAGGAGAGACCATTTATGTGGTAGACAACAAGTCGACCATCACCACCATTCCATTTGTAAAAGGACATGAATTCGATTACGCGGATCTCCTTTTCTTTCTCGACAAGGAAAGTGCGAAGAAGTACTCCTGGATCGTTTATGTTTTCGTCGTAACATTTATCATCATTGCGGTGAGCAATGCCGCCAACCTCACCGATGGAATAGATGGTCTGGCAGCTGGCACGAGTGCCATCATAGGGCTTACGCTCGCCGTTCTTGCCTTTATATCGGGTAACGCCATATTCGCCGAATACCTCAACATCATGTTCATCCCTTTCCAGGGAGAGTTAGTGATTTTTGGGGCAGCTCTGGTGGGAGCCTGTATTGGTTTTCTATGGTATAACTCCTACCCTGCCCAGGTGTTTATGGGCGATACCGGCAGCCTCGCTCTCGGCGGTATCATTGCCGTATTCGCGGTGATGCTTCGCAAAGAACTTCTGATTCCCATTTTGTGTGGAATCTTCCTGGCTGAAAATC
>JAEPQQ010000051.1:9157-26980 GCA_017640445.1 Bacteroidia bacterium
TAAATACACAAAGAAACGGTACGGAGAAGGTCGGAGGGTTTTCAAAATGTCTCCACTTCACCACCACTATCAAAAGCTTGGCTACTCCGAGCCCAAGATCGTAACGCGGTTCTGGATTGTCGGAATCATGCTCGCAGCACTCACCATTATAACCTTCAAACTACGATAAAGTGACCAAACGAACCGTCATATTAGGAGGAGGAGAAAGTGGAACCGGAGCTGCTTTGCTTGCGAAGCATCTCAACCACTCGGTTTTTGTTTCCGATTTTGGAAGCATTAAACCCCGCTATGCCTCAGAATTGACGGAACATCAGATTGAGTTCGAAGAAGGCAAGCATACGGAATCGAATATTCTCAATGCCGATGAAGTAATTGCCAGTCCCGGAATTCCGCCTACGGCACCCATTTTCAAAAAAATACAGCAAAAAGGCATTCCAGTAATCTCGGAAATTGAGTTTGGCGCCCGACATACGGATGCCCGGTTAATCGGAATTACCGGAACCAATGGCAAAACAACTACCACGCTGCTTACTCACCATTTATTGAGTAAGGCCGGGATCGACGTTGGCATCGCCGGCAATATCGGGCACAGTTTGGCCCGTCAGGTAATTACATCCAACCACAGTCATTATGTAATCGAACTAAGCAGCTTTCAGCTCGATCTTATGTTCGAAACCCGACTGGATTATGCAGTGTTGTTAAACATAACTCCCGACCATCTCGATCGGTACAACACCTACTCGGATTATATCAACTCCAAGTTCAGAATTACACAAAATCAAACGGAAGAAGATCGATTTATCTACTGCTCCGATTCCGAACCAATACAAGCGCATCTCGCTCAAAATAAGATTGCTTCACAGCACTTGCCCTTTACCCTAAACGGCCCGGTTGCCGTTGGCGCATGGGCCGATGCCACTGCATTTCACATCAACTTACATCAACCAAAAATAAAATTTAGTATGGATCTCAAACAACTTACCATCAGTGGGAAACACAACACCTACAATTCCATGGCAGCATCCATTATCGCTAACTCCCTCCTAATTCGAAATGAGGTGATTCGCGAAAGCTTAATGGATTTTAAAAACATTGAGCACAGATTGGAATATGTGGCCACCGTTAAAGGCGTTGACTACATCAACGACTCTAAAGCAACCAACGTAAACTCTGCGTGGTATGCTCTTGAAAGCATGAAAAAGCCAGTGGTATGGATTGCTGGTGGTGTTGACAAAGGCAACGATTACGAAAGCCTTATTCCACTGGTTAAAGAAAAAGTACGCTTGCTTATTTGTCTTGGCAAGAACAACATTGCCCTTCACCAGGCCTTCTCCAAACACGTCGACATGGTGATTAATACGTCTTCTGCCCAGGAGGCGGTTCGTCTTGCGAATGGCTTATCGAACAAAGAAGAAGTGGTTCTTCTTTCACCTGCCTGTGCGAGTTTCGACTTATTCGACAGTTATGAAGATCGTGGTCGCCAATTCAAATACCACGTACGAAACCTATAGACACACATGTTCCAGTGGATACGAAATAATGTGCGGGGAGACCTCCTCATCTGGTTTGTGACCATACTGTTATCGGTATGGGGCATTCTCGCTATTTATAGTGCCATTGGATCAGAAGCATACCTTAAACGCGGCGGCAATACAGAGTACTTCCTTATTAAACACTGCGGGATTTTGGTCATGGGCCTGTTCATGATGTGGCTGACCCATTTGGTTGATTTTCAGTACTATTCCAAACCCGCTAAATACCTGGTGTACCTGGCCATCCTATTGCTGATCTATACGCTTCTTTTTGGAAAGGGAATCAACTCAGCGAAGCGGTGGGTCGCCATCCCTGGCATTGGACTCACCTTTCAATCATCCGATTTTGCAAAAGTGGCTCTGGTGATGTACATCTCGCATTTCTTGTCGCGACGGCAGGACCGCATTGGCAACTTCCGAAAAACCTTTTTACCGGTATTGATCGTTATCGTTATGGTTTGTGCACTCATAGGAGTAGCAGACCTATCAACGGCCGCCGTACTCTTTTTCACGTCCTTACTCCTACTCTTTATAGGCCGAATACCAATGAAACACCTACTCGCGTTGTTTGGGGTAGGCACCATTGTGATCAGCCTGATGGTTGTGGTTATTCTTAACACCAATTTTGAAGGTGGACGTGTTGGTACATGGAAAAATCGAATTGAGAATTATGTAAGTTTTGTTAAAGGGGATGACTCTGCGGAAAGTTATCAAAATCAACAAGCCAACATTGCTATTGCCAATGGTGGTTTAATAGGGAGAGGTCCTGGAAAAAGCGAACAAAGAAACTTTCTTCCGTTGGCATTCTCCGACTTCATTTATGCCATTATTCTGGAAGAATATGGCCTGATTGGTGGTCTTTTTGTGATGGGATTATATCTAACACTGTTGTGGAGGGCGGTTATAATCGTGGTCCATTCGCCCAAGGCCTTTGGCGCTCTTCTGGCCATAGGACTTTCCCTCACCCTGGTAATTCAGGCCTTTATGAACATGGGAGTGGCGGTTCACCTCCTCCCAAACACCGGACTTCCTTTGCCCTTTATCAGTATGGGAGGTACCAGCCTATTGTTTACCAGTATGGCCATGGGCATCATTTTAAGCGTGAGCAGACAAACAAGTAACAAGTTGGAAACGGATGAAGAAGTCGCTTAGTTTTCTAATATCCGGTGGCGGCACCGGAGGACATATTTTCCCCGCCATTGCCATTGGCAAGGCCCTGCAAGCCAAGTATCCGGAGGCAAACATTGAATACGTGGGCGCTAAAGACAAAATGGAAATGCAAAAGGTTCCGGAAGCCGGATTTACGATTCACGGTCTTTGGATCAGCGGAATAGACCGAAAACTCTCCCTAAAAAACCTGGCCTTCCCATTTAAGCTATTATCCAGCCTTACCCGTTCCTACTTTATTATAAAAAAAACCAAACCCAACGCTGTAATTGGCGTAGGAGGATTTGCCAGTGGCCCGTTGCTCTTCATGGCCAACCTCCTTGGTATTCCAACCTTGATTCAGGAACAAAACTCATACCCTGGGATTACGAATAAACTCCTCGCCAAAAAAGCCGACCGAATTTGCGTGGCCTTCAAGGGTATGGATCGCTTCTTTCCAAAAGAAAAAATTGTTCTGACGGGCAACCCAATTCGCAGTCAGTTACTGGAAACCGATCATACACCGAAACAAGCACGTGCCTTTTTCGGCCTGGATGATCAGCCAACCGTTTTGGCCATTGGCGGAAGTCTTGGAGCAAGAACGCTCAACATGGCTCTTGAAACACAACACAATGAACTGGCACAAAATGGTGTACAACTACTTTGGCAAACCGGAAAGTTCTATACCAAGGAAAACGACGTTCATGGAAAACAACTTACGTTCATAAAAGAAATGGACATGGCCTATAGGGCAGCCGACCTGGTTATCTCCAGAGCTGGTGCCTCCAGCCTATCGGAACTCAGTGCATTAGGAAAAGCCAGTGTTCTGATTCCATCACCCAATGTGACCGAAGATCACCAAACGAAAAACGCGATGGCACTGGTTGACGAAGATGCGGCGGTACTGGTAAAGGATAAGGAGGCTAACACCGAATTAATTCCAACCGTATTGCGTCTCATGGCAGACAACAATGCAACCCATACTTTGGGCACCAACATTCTTAAGCAGGCGAAGCCGAACGCAACTTCTTCCATTGTGCACGAAATTGAAAAACTCATTAACCAATGACGGGCTCTTCCTTCCATAGCGTAGTATTTTTAGGAATTGGCGGTATTGGCATGAGTGCACTTGCTCGATACTTCAACCAACAGGGTAAGGCGGTTTTTGGTTACGACAAAACCCCAACCCACATTACCAATGCCCTGGAAGCTGAAGGAATGACGATCACGTTTACAGATGACGTTCGCTGGTTGGACAAAATACTTGAAGGCGACTTAAATGGCTACCGCTTCATCTATACGCCGGCCATTCCTGATGACCTTCAACTGAAACAACACCTCTTAAGAAAAGACTGCACCTTGCTAAAACGGTCTCAGGCTCTTGGGCTGGTTACGGACAATACCACCAACCTCTCCATTGCTGGCACCCATGGCAAAACAACTACCAGTTGCATCCTTAATCACATTCTTCAAACCGCAAACATTCCTTCCGTTGCCTTTCTGGGAGGAATATCAAGCAACTATGGCAGCAACTACATTAACAGCCTCAATGAAACGGATCGATTAATAAGCGTAACCGAAGCAGACGAGTTCGACCGGTCTTTCCTGCAACTACATCCATTTATGGCAGCTATTACCAGTATGGATGCAGACCACTTAGATATTTATGGAGATGCCAGCAGTTTAACCGACTCATTCAAGGAATTTGCCAATCAAGTCAACCCTTCCGGAAAGCTATTTGTTCACACATCACTTCAAAACCACTTTCCGGAAAACGATATCATCACCTATGGCATAGGTGAAGGTTCCATCAGTGCTCAACACGTGCACATTCACGATGGAAGCTTTGTTTTTGACCTGTATCATGGTGATACGATAATCCGAAACCTTGTATTGGGAATTGCTGGCCGTCACAACGTGGAAAATGCGGTAGTTGCCTGCGCAATGGCACTGGAAATGGGCGCCACAGAACAAGACCTTCGCAAGGCACTTGTCTCTTTCACAGGCGTTAAAAGAAGATTTGAGTTTGTCGTAAAAGAACCCACGGTTTACATCGATGACTATGCACATCACCCTACCGAACTTAATGCAACCATCAGTTCATTACGTCAACTATATCCAACGAAACGAATTACGGGAATTTTCCAACCCCATCTGTATAGCCGAACCCGAGATTTTTTGGATGGTTTTGCCGAAAGTCTTTCACAACTGGACGAAGCCTGGCTCATGGACATTTATCCTGCCCGCGAAGAACCCATTCCTGGCATTACCTCTAAACTGATATTCGACAAGATCACATCAGACAAGGTGATGGTAACACGCGAAGACATCGTCAACCGGCTTGCCACTAACACACCTGAGGTACTGGTTACGCTTGGGGCGGGTGACATTGACAAACTGGTAGAACCCATTAAGAACCAACTGCTGAGCCAATGAAAAAGTACGTATTCAAATGGATCTTACTCAGTGTAGCCCTAATTGGTATTGTGGCGCTGTTCTTTGTGTTTAACAACAAGAAAAACAAAGAGGTAGTGAACGACGTAACCGTCAACGTTATCAACAGTCACTCTCCGTTTGTTTCGAAAGAAATGATCGTTCAACACCTCCGCAACGACAGCATTGTCTTTTTGGGCATAGCAGCAGAACGGATCGACCTAAGTCAGATGGAGACTTCCGTGGAAAACAACCCTTATGTGGAATATGCCGATTGCTACTTTAGTCTGAATGGTGGTTTAACCATTGACATCAGCCAACGCACGCCCATCCTAAGAGTTCAACCCGAAGGAACTACGGGGTATTACATTGACCGAACCGGCGTACAATTCCCGTTGTCGCCTATGTATACGCCTAATGTAAAGATTGCAACCGGGCATATCCAAAATGACTTGAACAAAAAACTATACACATTCACCTCCTATGTTAATCAGTCAACCTTCTGGAAGCCCTTTATAGAGCAGATATTTGTCAGACCTAATGGCGATATTGTATTCACGACTCAAATAGGAGGTCATGAAGTCAATATTGGAGACAACGAGCGTTTACCACAGAAACTCGACAAATTGGAAAAGTTCTATAAACGCGCCTCGTCGAACCTGGGTTGGGAGGTGTATCGCGAGATAAACCTAAAATTTAAAGATCAAGTAATTTGTAGTAAGTAGCATGGCAGAACACAAAATCATAGTTGGACTCGACATCGGAACAACCAAGATTTGTACCATTGTTGGTCGTTTGAATGAATACGGCAAGGTGGACATTCTTGGGCTTGGACAAGTTCCCACCAATGGTGGTGTAACGCGTGGTGTTGTTTCAAATATTGATAAAACCGTTAATGCCATCATTGCTTCTACCGATCAAGCAGCTCAAAATTCGAATGTAGACATCAACCGGGTTCACGTTGGTATTGCCGGTGCGCACATTAACAGCTTGCAGCACAAGGGAATGATCATTCGAAATGATGCCGAATTAGAAATTTCTCAGGAAGATCTTGACAAACTTGAGCAGGATATGAACAAGTTATCGGTTAATCCTGGTGACAAGATCATTCACGTTCTTCCTCAAGACTTTACTGTTGATAATGAGCCAGGTATCGTTGATCCGATTGGAATGGCTGGTGTTAAGCTGGAAGGAAACTACCACATTATTACCGGGCAAATAACTGCTGCAAAGAACATCTATAAATGCGTTGAAAAATCCGGACTTAAGGTCTCTGAACTGACCTTGGAGCCACTTGCCTCTGCACACTCTGTATTGAGTGATGAAGAGTTAGAAGCTGGTGTTGTTCTGGTTGATATTGGAGGTGGAACCACGGATGTGGCCATTTTCCATGAAAACATCATTCGGCATACAGCCATTATTCCTTACGGAGGTAATATCATTACCGAGGACATTAAGGAAGGTTGTAATGTGATGAAAAATCAGGCGGAGCTTTTGAAGACCCGCTTTGGATCGGCTCTTGCCGATGAATCTATGGAAAACGAAATCGTTTCAATTCCCGGTTTAAGAGGAAGAGAACCGAAGGAGATTTCTGTTAAAAACTTATCTATGATCATTAACGCTCGGGTTTCTGAGATCCTCGAGCTTGTGTACTACGAAATAAAATCCAGTGGTTTGGAAAAGAAACTGGTTGGCGGTATCGTTATAACAGGTGGTGGAGCCTTATTAAAGAACATCACCCAACTGGCAGAATACATCACCTGCCTTGATGCCCGAATCGGTTATCCAAACGAACACCTTGCAAAAGGCCTGGTAGAAGAAGTTAAAAGTCCAATCTATGCAACTGGTGTAGGCTTGGTCTTAAAAGGCCTGCGTGAAGAAACGGCTTCATACAACACATTCCGTCAGGAAGAAGCTGTGGCAGCAGGCGATGATGCAGATTTGACGATGGAGGACAAGGAGAGAAGCATTAAAGCGGAGCGAAGAGAGCATTTCTTCACCAAGTTCAAAGCTTGGTTGAAGGATGAGAGTGACATTAAGGATTTTTAACAAACGAGAACACATGAATTTTAAAATAGACTTACCCAAAGACAAATCTTCAATTATCAAGGTAATTGGAGTAGGTGGCGGTGGAGGAAACGCAGTTAACTATATGTACGAACAAGGCATATCGGGCGTTGATTTCTTCATCTTCAACACCGACAATCAGGCTTTGGAAATGAGTACTATTCCTAACAAAATTCAGATTGGTAATGAACTGACCGAAGGGCGAGGTGCCGGATCCAATCCAGATGTTGGAAGACGCGCAGCACAAGAAAGCCTTGAGGAGATAATTGAATCTTTGGGAGTTAACACCCAAATGGTATTCGTTACCGCCGGAATGGGTGGTGGAACCGGCACGGGTGCCGCACCAGTTATTGCCAAGGCAGCCAAAGAAATGGGAATTCTTACCGTTGGTATTGTAACGACCCCATTCTCCTTCGAAGGAAGTAAACGATGCATGGCGGCCGAACAAGGTCTTGATGAAATGAGAGAAGTGGTTGACTCACTTCTGGTTATTTCCAACGACCGTATTAAAGATATGTATGGTAATCTCAAGATTACTGAGGCGTTTTCTCATGCAGACGACATTTTAACTACAGCTGCTAAAGGAATTGCAGAAATCATAACCATTGCCGGAAGTATCAACGTTGACTTCGAAGACGTTAAAACCGCAATGAAGGACAGCGGGGTATCCATCTTGGGTAATGGTGTTGCCGAAGGCGATGACCGAGCAAGTCGCGCAGCCGAGCTGGCGTTAAACTCTCCACTGCTCAACGATAACAAAATTGTGGGTGCCAGCGACCTCCTGATCAACATTTCGTATGGTGACGAGGAAGCCCGAATGGATGAATACGCTACCATTAATGAATTTTTCCAGGAGCAGGCTGGTATGGACGCAAACCTAAAATGTGGTTTGTGTTACGACGCTTCTCTGGGTAACAAAATATCTGTTACCATAATCGCTACCGGGTTTCACAAATCGGAAAACCGTTATTTAGGCGTGCAGGAAACAGAAGAAGTGCATGATGACCACATTCTGGAGGCCGTTACCATCGCCTCGGAGGAAACGGAGTCAGAAACACCTGAAGCACCCAAGAAACAGACCTCCATCTTCGATTACATTGACAGTAGCGAAGAAGAGGAAATAGTAAAAGCGAACCAGAAGGTTGAAGAGATGAAAGAACGCATGGTTCATCTCCGCGAATTGAGTAAGTCGGCCAACACGGCAGAAGGCATGGAAGAAATGGAAAACGTTCCTGCCTACAAACGTAGAGGCGTTAAACTCAATAATACACTCCATTCATCGGAATCAGAGATTTCAAGAACGTCTTTGATCGATGAACCGGATAACAAACCCGAAATAAAAACGAATAACTCTTTTCTACATGACAATGTAGACTGATACGATTTTTGACTACACATGCGACTTGAACAGGGGGGCAACAGCATTTGAGAAAGTGCTCTTGTACCCCCTTTCTTATTTAGGGCGTTTACTGGCCGGATAAATTACATCCCCTTTACCTCCTCGTTTCCTACCTTTGTAGTACCAAATCGTTCAACTTGAAAAAGTTTGTCTTCCTTTTAGCATGTTTTCTAACCCAACTAATATCTCTGGGTCAAACCGACAGTCTTGTTGGTTTATTAGACAACCAGCTTGTAATGATAAACCGCTCCGATGGAGGTATTTCGATTCGTACCCAGGTAAAAAATCTTCCGACCTCGGCTGTTCCCTATCGCTTAAGTTACAGTAAAGCGAACTCGTGCTTATACACCCTGCACACTAACAGTTTGGGGCGCACCGACCTTGGCAAAATTGATCTAGGTGGTAATTACATCCGAATTGGCCAGTTAAGTGTCGCTTCAGGCACCTTGTACTTCGCCGAAGGCATCGCGGTAAATCGGGTGACGGGCAAAGTATATGTCTCTGCCAGTCTTGACGGTGACAAACCTGATAAAGATTATTATTCCGAGACCCTCATGGAGGTTGACACCACCAATGCCCGGTGTACGTATATCAATGTGTTTCGAACAGGCAGAGCCAAACCCGAAGCTGATATTATGACCTTTGGCGATGACGGATCCTTATACTTTGCTGATGGAGATCCTGGCGAAAACAAAGGCGTGATTTATAGAATGGACCTGGATGACCTTAGTGCTCCTGACCAGATTTATTCGTCCTCTTATTTTCCGGTTGGTGGCTTTACCGTATCAGAAGGAAACCTTTATTATACCACGGAACGGCAACTTTACGCAATCGACCTGTCGGACAAATCAAGAACCCTCGTCAAAACATTGCATAACAGCAGCGCATTTAATGGAAATATTACACGAGGCCTTAGTTGGTTCACAATATGCCCGGAAAATCCTGAGCCACGATCTCTTGACATGTGTTATGGTGATACTCTGCAATTAACGGCCAGGTTTTCGGGAGATGCATATCACTGGATTTCGGACGAGGAAACCCGTGAGATTGAGGTTACCGCTGGTGGCACTTATTGGGTCGATATTACTATGGGCAATTGTACTCTGAGAGATTCTGTGAAGGTTCTAATGGCACCCAAGATTGTCGCTGACGCAGGGGCAGACACCACAGCCTGCCTTGGTGACACGATACAAATTGGAACACCAGGGTCAGATAATTATGCGTATTTCTGGACGCCAACGGATGAAGTACTTCGTCCAACCGAGCCACAACCAAAGGTTGTTTTCCAGGGTTTTATTCGGTACACTGTAAAAGTCTCCTCACCTGGAACCGGTTGTTCCGCTTACGATACAGTAGAAATATCGGTTCGCGAGCCCTTAACATTCAAGCTCCGAGACACTGTTTTATGTCTTGGTGAGACTTTGCGGTTGGACCTCAGCAAGTATCCGTACTCCTATACCTGGCCGGATGGCTCAACGGGGCCCGTTTATGAGTCTTCCGGTGAAACATCCATTATTGTTAAGGCGAATGATGGCACCTGTAAAGCGGCTGACACCCTGGACATCACATACGAGGATGTACCGGCGGTTAGGCTTCCATCCGACACCTTCCACTGCAGTGGGCAAGCACTTCGGTTAGAAGTATTCTCACCCAATACCACCTACATTTGGGAACCAGGTGGACAAACGTCACCCGTCATTGACATAAACCGTTCCGGGATTTACACACTGAACGCCACCAATCGATGCGGCACGACCCGACATTCTGTTACGGTAGCCACGCGCAACTGTAATTGCCTGGTTCATGTACCAAATGTATTCACACCAAATGACGACGAACTCAATGATCACTTTTCCCCTCTGTTGAACTGTCCATTGCTGGACTACGAGTTACGCATCTATAACCGATGGGGAGAGCAGTTATTTATGACACAAAATAGTTCAGAGGCCTGGGATGGGTCCTATCTGGACAAACCTGTTCCCGAAAGCGTCTATTTCTGGATTCTTCGATTTACCGGTCAGGAAAACTCCAACGCCGTCAAAGAAGTTGTTTCGGGCACCGTTACCGTACTTAGGTAGTAGCTTTGGTATTGATTTGATTCATCGCCATGCCAATGCCACGGAAGACCATTTCCTCCAGTCCCTTCTTCATCTTGTCGTACAGCAGTGGTAACTGTTCCTTTTCCTCTTCGGTCCACTCTCCTAACACGTAATCCACCTGCTGGCCTTTCTGAAAGCTCGCACTAATGCCAACACGTATTCGTGGATACTTAGTGCCATTTAGTGCCTCCTGAATGCTCTTAAGCCCGTTATGCCCTCCATCGCTACCTTTGGCTCGCATTCGCAAGGTGCCAAAAGGCAGGTTTAAATCGTCGGTAACAACTACTATTTGATGGGCCTGCAGAGAGAGTTTCTTCATCCAGAAGGTCAAGGCATGCCCACTAAGATTCATGTACGTATCCGGTTTAAGGAAATGCAGGTTCCTTCCGCGGTACTTATGTCGTGCGTACGAACCAAATCGCTCCTGCTCAAACTCCATATCGTAGGATTCAGCCAGAAAATCCAGGAAATCGAAACCAACATTATGTCGGGTGTTGTCGTATTTAGACCCAATGTTTCCAAGTCCAATTATCAGAAATTTCATTTTGTATCTGCCGCCTTTAATGAAGGGTAAACGGAAGCGAGCAATCCCAGCAAGCTTATCGTTAAACTAACACTTATTACATCGGTCCACTTAAGTGCCACCGGGAAATAATCAACAAAGCTACCTTGAAGCGGAATAATGCCATAATGCTTTTGCATGAGCACAAAACCGATACCCAGCACCAAACCAAGTATCAAGCCCACCCAGGTAATGAACATGCCCTCCGACAGGAAGATGCGCTGCACCAGGCCTCGTTCGGCCCCCATACTCTTCAATATCGAAATATCTTTCTTCTTCTCTAACACCAACATCGTTAAGGCTCCAATGGTATTAAAAGCGGCGATCAACACCACAAGGGTGAGAATAGCGAACGTGGCCCACTTTTCAGTCTTAAACACCTTGTAGGCGGCCTCGTTCTGTTCCGATCGGTCACGTACTTCATAGGCATCATTAAACTGTGCCAGCACCGCCTCTCTAACCTCTTCAATCTCGCCGGAAGCTACCTTTACCTCCAGCGCCGTTACCTCCTTCTCCAGCTCGAACAATTCTCTCACCATTTCCAGTGAAGAGATAATCAAATCCTTATCTCCATCCTCATTCAGCAAAACGATGCCTGACGGCATTGCATAACTCGTGTTAAGAGAAGCTTCAGGATTTAAGCTGTTGTATTGCACCCCTTTTTTGGGTACGAATAATGCCGCCTGCGTCTGATCGTTCTCCACATTTATGTTGAGACTCGCAGAAATTGCGCTACCAAAAATAGCCAGGTTCTTCCCTTTATGTTCCAGAGCATACCGTCCATAAACAATGAAGGTATCCATACTTGTAACCTCACGAAAGTGTTGGTCAACCCCTTTTACCCGCGCTATTTCCTGAGCCTCTCCATAGCGAACCACCACATTATCCTCCACCGTTTGTGAAACCAATTCCACCTCATCAAGCTGGTTTAACACGCTAAGTACTGAATCGGGCTGAAAGCTCTTGGAATAACGCGCGGTGATCTTTAGATCAGGATCGAACGAGTTGTTCATCTGTTTCACCAGGCCTTCCAACCCATTAAGGAACGAAAGAATGATGATCATTACAGCGGCACCGACCGTAAAGATCAAAACCGAAATGCCCGAAATAATGTTAATAGCGTTTGTATTCTTTTTAGAAAAAAGATAGCGCCCAGCTATGAAACGAACCAGGTTCATGAGCCCTGCTCGTCCTCTCGAATCTGCCGTAAAATATCTTCTATACGTTCGGCTCGGTCAATCCGCTCATCAATGTAGAACATAAGCTCAGGCACCTTGCGCATTTGGTTCTTTAGCTTCGAAGCCAGGTAATGCCGGATCGTAGTTCTATTCTCCTCCAACACTTCCAGATCAGCTTGTTTATCCTTAGAATTAAGAAAACTCAGGTACACCTTGGCTAAGCCAAGATCGGGCGTAACATCCACCTCCAATACCGTTACCATGGTTCCTTTTAGCAGTTGCTTGGAAGCTGAGTCTATGATCTCACCCAAGTCTTTCTGCAATTGTTTCCCTAGTTTATCTTTTCTGTTCAAGCCGTAATACTTTAGGCACAAAGCTACAAACATTGCGCCAATCGGCCTTAACGCTTTGGTCTGTCTTCTACTTCTGCCGAAAAGATTTGGTTGAAGAATACCCGAATACCCTTTTCTATAAGTGGAACCGCCTTACAACAACAAGTCATTTATTCATCGGATTATTCTATGTCATTCGTCGGATTAACTTGCACAGATAAAAATTACAATAATATATTTGTGATATCAATTTAATATCAAGTATGGAAAAAAAATTCAGCCCTATTTCTGGTTATGTTATGCTTTTGGTTGTCTTGGCCCTAGCCGCCGCGATTCCTTATGCCATCTTTATCGAATCTCCATTGATCCTTATTGGTGCAGCCATAGCCTTCCTCATCTCACTAGGTGGTTTTATGGTGATCAGCCCAAACGGCTCAGCGGTATTAACCCTTTTCGGAGCGTACAAGGGAACCGTTCGCAAAAATGGTTTCTTTTGGGTAAACCCATTTTTACGCAAACAGAAAATATCGCTTCGTGCACGAAATCTCGACACGCCTCCAATCAAGGTGAACGATAGTATCGGTAATCCCATTAAGATAGGTGCGGTTGTAGTTTGGAAGGTAAAAGAAACCTTTAAAGCCGCGTTCGACGTTGACGATTACCAGAACTTTGTGAACATTCAGAGCGAAGCCGCAATCAGAAAGCTAGCTGGAGCCTACCCATACGATGATCTTGAAGACGAACATACAGGTGAACCAAATCACCTAACCCTAAGAAGTGGTGGTGCTGAGATTGACGAACGACTGGAAGATGCACTTACCCGGCGTTTGGAAATTGCAGGCATTGAGGTGATTGAAGCGCGTATCAGCTATCTGGCTTACTCCGAAGAAATTGCGAGCGCCATGCTACAACGCCAACAGGCTACCGCTATAATTGCAGCGCGTAAAAAAATTGTTGAAGGGGCCGTGGGCATGGTAGATGATGCACTTATTCAACTCAAAGAGGGAAACATCGTTGATCTTGACGAAGACAAGAAAGCAGCCATGGTGAGCAACCTACTCGTTGTTCTATGTTCTGACAAGGCTGCCAATCCAATTATCAATGCCGGAACCCTACACAACTAATTTTTAGCGATATGGATAAATACATGATACTTCAGCGCAAAGCATTTGAGAAGACGGTTGCTTTTGAGAAACGAATAAATGAACAGGCACGCAAGGGATACCGTGCGGTAAACCTCTACGTTGGACAAGCAGGGTGGGCCGTACTTATGGAAAAAATTAGTTAATGGAATGAAATCGTGAGCAAGAAAAAAGCATTTGCTTTACGTATGGACGAAAAGACGTTTGCCGCCATTGAAAAATGGGCGGCAGACGAGTTTAGAAGCACGAACGGACAAATAGAATATTTGTTAAGCGAGGCGCTAAAAAAGGCCAAACGTATGCCTAAAAACAACAACAGCAACGAAAAATGACAGTTTACTTTAGCGAAAAACAGCGGCTATCGCAGATTTGGATATGGATTGTACTTGGCTTGTGCGCATTGATACCAGCCTGGGGTATTATACAACAACTCATCCTTAAGCAACCGTTTGGCAATCAACCTATGCCCGACTGGGGACTTATACTATTTGCTTTGCTCATGTGGGGTTTTATCTGGTTTCTGGGCTCTATGACCCTAACAACCAAATTGGACCGAAATGGAATACAGTTTTCCCTAAGCCCGATGGTTAAAAAGAGCTTCAAGTGGTCGGAAATTGACGAATACAAAATCGTAAACTATGGTTTCGTTGGTGGATGGGGTATTCGCTTAACATCCACGTACGGCACCATTTACAATATGGCAGGAAAACACGGATTGTTTATCAAACTCAAATCCGGTAGAAAGATGGTCATCGGCACTCAAAAGCCAGAAAAACTTGAAACCTTTCTCAAGTCTCGACTGACGCCAGACCTAATGCAACGCGAGCGTCTTTCAGACTAGTGCAAGTCGAAGGTTCGCGTTAAGTCGCGGTTTGGATCACCGCCGTGGCATCCGGTACACGCCTTCCCCTTTTTCGATACACTGTATGCTACGGACCCATCAGGATTGTACTCACCCCAGATCCATCCTTCTGCCGACTGATCATTTGAGGCGTCCTTTTTCATTGAAGCAATCAAACTGAGTTCACCTCCTGTCATAATCTCTTTTACAATAAGTGATCCAGTAGGAAAGCTTCCGCCTTCGTCGAGTTCTCCTTCACTGTTTAAGGCTCCGGCAGCAATATCGTTGAACGCAAGCTTAAACGAACCATGAGGGCTTGGCGACTTACCTTCCAACACTTCTCCGTTACGATAATAGGTAAGCCCGGTAGCTGTAGACTCCTCGAACAAGGTTTCGTCCAGGTTCTTAACTTCCTCGCTCGTACACGAAGCAATCAAAACGACAATGGTCATTACGGCTGTAAACGTGGTAATCTTCTGCAAATTCATCATATCTATCTGATTATTAAAGTCTTTTGATCTAAGTTAACAACAATGTGTTGAACTACCAAGTTCATTCCTGACAAAAAAGCGTTGCACCAGCGTCATTTTCCGTCTAAAAACCACCGTTCCAACCTGTATTTCAAGCAGCGTTTTAATACCTTTGGGTGTTTACCCTACAGGAAATCGCATCATATGAGACCATTCTTCTATTTAAAACGCCATCTAAGGTTAAAACCCGTATGGCTTTTCATACTGGTAGTCTCGTTTTCGTCAAGTATTAAAGCAGACCACATTATTGGTTCCGACTTTTCGTATACCTGCTCGAATACCAATGACAGTATCTTCGACGTAACCTATAACTTTTATCGCGACTGTAATGGTTGTTATGTACTCGGACAATCACCAAAATGTGGAACATCTGAGAACTGTGCTTCTGCTCAAACAGCGCCAACCCGTCTCAACGTTACATGTCTGTCGTCAGGTGTTAGTTTTAGTGGAAACCTGTCTCTTAAGCGTACTTCCATAACCGACATCACAAAAACATGTAAAAAGGTAAAAAGCAGGTGTCAACAACCCTGTAATGGCACATTTCCATATGGTATTGAAAAACACACGTTTGAAGGTCAGTTAGACCTCCGCCAGGCAATGAAACGCGGCTGCTGCAATTTCGAAATTTCGGCATTGCTATACGTTCGAAACGTAGGTATTACCACCGGGCAAAGTCAACAGTCCTTTTATACTTCATGTGAGATCAATACATGCGATGCGTCGTGTAATACCTCGCCAACATTAACCAATGACCCGGTTGCCATCCTTTGTTGTAACCAACCCTATGTATTCAACAATGGAGCTGTAGACTTTGCAGATAACGACTCGATCTCCTATGGCTTTGCACCGGCCTACCGTTCGCAGGGTGTACGATGCAACTATTCTGGTGTTCGAACACCAGCAAATCCAATCTCAACCTACTACCCAGGTTCATTGAAATTTCCATACGCAAATCCTAACGCAAACCCTCCTATTGGCACCTTCCTTGATCCGCAAACGGGTGATATCATTTTTACTCCAACAAAGTGTGGTGAAGTGGCCGTAGTGGTAATTGAAATGACAGAATGGAGGAAGGACTCTACGGGCAAGTACAAGAAAATAGGTGTGACCCGGAGGGACATGCAGTTTATTGTTATGAGCTGCCCGGATAACAATCCTCCATCCATTACAAATAAGAAGTTTACACATCGAGTCTGTGAAGCGACACAGATATGTTTTAACGTTACAACGGAAGACAAGGTTAAGAAACCACCTCCACCACTCCCAACACCAGACCCCGACACGGTTGAGCTGGTATGGAACTATGGTATACCAGGTGCTACCTTTACAATATTAAACAAGTCGGCTCGCTTAAAAACAGGGCAGTTTTGCTGGACCCCTCCTGTGGGAACGGCCAGCACCCTACCCTATACCTTCACGGCTACGGTAACGGACGACGCATGTCCACTTGCAGCAAGTGCTACACGGGCATTCCAGATCTATGTAGAGCCGATGGCGGAAGCCGAACGAAACATTGACACCTTCGATTGCGGTAAATATTCGGTAGAGAGTAATCCGTCTCCAAACTTCTTGTTTCCTGCCAAGTACCTCTGGCAGATACTTGACACCAATGGTCAGATTATTTTTGATAGAAACATTGCGCGTTTCCAAGGCACAGGCTCCTATTTGAGTACAAAGAAATCGGACACCCTCCAATTCCGTAAAGGAGGAACATACGTGATACAACACGTTATTGAAAACAAACCTAAGTGCCCTACCTACTACTTCGACACACTGGTGGTCCCCCCTCTTCTTGAAGTTGATCTGGCTTTTGGACCAGACACCTTTGTGTGCGCCGGCACCGAACTTAGGCTGCAACCCAATGTGTTGAACTCATCACCACCGGTAAAGTTCACCTGGGACAATGGAGACACAACTTCCTATCGGGATATTACCATCCCCAAATTGGTTACCGATAGTTCGTTTTACGTAGAGATTAAGGACAAAACCGGATGTACCGCATGGGACAGCACCACGGTATTCCTGAAAGAGAACCCATTTGTTTTTATTGGGCCAGACAGGCGCATTTGCACATACGATACAATTCATCTTATACCGAACGACAGTTTGGCGTATTGGGATGATCCGCGGGACACCTTTCCGCGAATTCAACAAGGAGACACCCTGTATTACGAGTGGTACCTGAATGGAAGCCTTGTTGGACAAGACACAACCCTCATTGGACAACACCTTCCAGGTGAGTACGTGGTTCGAGTTACAGACAGCATTGGTTGTTATGATACTGACACCGTTCAACTCGTTGTAAACGACACGGTTACTGCTAATGCCGGTATGGATCGAACTCTGTGTTGGAACGATTTCCTTGAGTTGATAGCCACTGAGTTGGATACAGCCGGTAACCATAAAACTGGAAACTTCCGATGGTGGGATATTACCGATCCGGCTAACCGCCTTGACATGGGAACCAAAGACACCCTGGCTTACAATATTCAGAATTCAACCGACTTCCAACTCGAGCTCTTTGTAACCGAAGATACCACCACGTGTTTCGATGCGGACACC
>JAEPQQ010000052.1 GCA_017640445.1 Bacteroidia bacterium
TGGCACCCACTTTTTAGTAAAGCAGGATTTTACACCTTCCGCGACGGTTTGTGGTTGCCCCGAATTGATGACACTCGACTCGACACAGCTTCAGACATTCTGACCATAGAAGCAAATGAGCGAGGTGATGAAGTATTTGTTGGAACCCATAGTTATGGGCTCATCCACTTGAAAAACAGAAAACTGGTTGACATCTATACCGATAAAAATTCACTTTTAGAACGTGCCGGTGGAGGCTATGTACAAACGGATGGCCTGGCCCTCGACAGCAAGGGCAACCTATGGATCACCAATTACGATGCAGAAAAAGCGCTTAAGGTCCGAACTCCAAATGGTAGCTTCAATGAGTTTACCATTCCAACCAACCGACCGACCGACATTGTGGTTGACAACTTTGACCAGAAATGGATGATTAGCCGAGACCTTTCGGAGGGAATTATTGTCTTCAAGGAAACGGCTGGAGTGATGGGTAGTGATCACCTTGAAAAAACGCTTAAAGCCACGGTGGGGCAAGGAAGTTTACCATCGAATGAGGTAAATGCACTGGTTGTAGATGATGACGGAGAGATTTGGGTAGGAACCGCTGAGGGTCTGGCCGTTTTTTACAACCCAGGTGGTGTGTTCGAAAACGCCGATTTCGCCGAAGCCAAACGATTCATCATTGACGATGGGAAAGACATTGGCTATCTATTGGGTAGCGAAGTGATTAACGATATTCAGCTCGACGGTGCTAATCGCAAATGGGTGGCAACCAACACTGGTGCCTGGCTCATTGCAGCAGACGGTTCTGAGGTAGTTCGGCATTTTACAGCGCAAAACAGCCCGTTGCTAAGCAATGAAGTAATTTGTGTTGGTGTACTTCCCGAAACAGGAGAGGTTTTCTTTGGCACGAGTAAAGGCATCGTTTCCTATCGCGGAGATGCTACGGATGCCAACGACAAACACGGCGAGGTTGTGATCTTTCCCAACCCGGTGCGCCCAAACTATAAAGGCCCCATCACAATTACTGGCCTGCCTCATAATGCAACGGTAAAGATTACCGACATTGCCGGCCGGGTAGTTTACGAGATGCTATCAAATGGGGGTACTGCAGTTTGGGATGGCAATAACTTCAATGGCCAACGAGCCCAAACGGGCATCTACCTCTTCATCACTGCTAACGAAGAAGATGAGGACCCACGAGTAACCAAGCTTCTGTTGGTGAATTAATCATGATCGAAAAAACACGTGGCATTGTTTTACGGAACACAAACTATCGCGACAACAGCGTGATAAGCCATGTATACACTCAGGAGTTCGGAATTCAGAGTTACATGTTAAATGGTGTAAGGAATCAGAAAGGCGCTATCCGGCCTTCACACCTGATGCCCCTCAACCTGCTTGATCTGGTAGTATACAAGAAACCTACCTCCTCCATCCAGCGCATCAAGGAACTTCGATGCAATCCCATTCTGACGACCATTCATTTTGACGTTTTAAAAAACAGCATTGCGCTCTTCATCGCAGAGATTTTGAATGCCAGTCTCTCTGAGGAAGAACCAAACCCGGAACTGTTTCAGTTTCTGGAGCACTTCATTCATATTCTTGACCTGGAGGACGATAAAATCGCAAACTATCCGATTTATTTCCTGATCCATCTTACCCGGTATTTGGGTTTTTTCCCCAAAGGCACCTACGCCGACCAGCAAGTGTTCAATCTCAAAGAGGGTATGTTCGTTGACAATGTATACCTGAATACCGATTGTGTTGATTCGGACTACAGCGAGTGGTGGTGGACCATGTTAAATTCTTCGTTGGATGAATGGACCTCGCGGTATATAGATCGCGACATTCGCAACAATCTTCTAAACCAGCTGCTTTTGTATTATGAGCACCATGGTTTACACGGTAGAAAAATTAAATCACACAAAGTACTAAGAGAAGTATTACGATGATTCAACGAAAAGAAATTCACGTATCAGGTCGCGTTCAAGGGGTTTATTTCCGTGTTTTCACCCAGCGACAGGCAAACGCTCTGGGACTCGTTGGCTCGGTGAAAAACCTGGCCGACGGCCGTGTTCAAATCGACGCACAGGGAGAAGAGGAGGCACTTAATCTCTTTGTAAATTGGTGCAATACGGGTTCACCTCTATCCAAGGTAACTTCGGTTGAGGTAACACCTAAATCCGAACTTCTCTCTTCTACTACGTTTGACATTACACGTTAAATCGGTGTACCTTTGTTCTTGACGATGCGTCTCATCAAATTACTCAGTCTTGCGATAGGTTGGTGTTTAGCCAATCAGGCACATGCCCAACATTCGAACCTTACCCTTAATGAGGATTTCTACCACATCGTTGACCGCTACAGCATTCTGAATAGTGGCATGATGGATTATTGTACTTCCATCAAACCAATTAGACGCGAGAACTTACGCCCTTTGTTCATTGCTCCGGATATAGAACGTACGGATCACGACTCGAGAGATCAGTTTAACCAAACCGTTGTTCATTCCGACAACTGGGACATTTTCAGTCACTCGGAAGCCTACCGCTTTCGTTCTAAGAAACCATTGCTCAAGTATTTCTATCGGTCAAAGGGTTCGTTCTTTACCGTGAATGAAAAAGAATTCAAGTTAACCGTCAACCCGGTACTGGGACTCGGCATTGGGCAAAGCAACTCCGAACGGATTTATCGCAATACGCGGGGAGCTGAGTTACGTGGCACAATTGGCAACAACGTTGGCTTCTACTCATTCCTTTCAGAGAATCAATTTGCATTCCCTGATTACTACAACGAACAGATTGTAAACACCAGGGTGATTCCGGGAACAGGATTGATTAAACAATTTGGAAACAACGGTTACGATTTCTTTAATGTTCGCGGTTACATCACTTTACAAGCGAATAAGTACATTCATGTGCAATTTGGTCATGATCATAACTTCATTGGCAACGGCTACCGCTCGTTGATTATAAGTGATTTTGCGAAAGAGAACCTAGCTCTGAAGTTCCGGACCAAGGTATGGAGAATTAACTATTTAAACTTGTTCTCAGAGCTTACTGATTTTCAAAACACGGGCATCACCGGGTTGAGAAAAAAGTATTCAGCACTCCATTACCTCAATATTGCCATTATCCCGGGCAAGTTAGACGTGGGGTTGTTTGAGAATATTGTCTTTGCGCGAAATGATTCCAACCAGCAGGCGGGTTATGAATTCAACTACCTGAACCCTATTATATTTTATCGAGCGGTGGAACATGGGCTTAACAGCTCGGACAACTCGTTACTTGGTGCCGACTGGAAATGGAACATCGCTCCTTCCCTGTCGTTATATGGTCAGTTCATTCTCGATGAGTTTCACAAAAATGAATTGTTCAACCGAACCGGAAGTTGGGTAAACAAATGGGGTTTCCAAAGTGGTATCAAATACCTCAACGTAGCTGGCATTAACAATCTTGATCTACAGCTTGAGACAAACATTGTCCGCCCATATGTGTATACGCATTTCAAAACGGATCAAACCTGGACACATTTTAACCAACCTATGGCGCACCCAATGGGTGCTAACTTTAAAGAATATCTTGCCATTATTAGGTACCAGATCAGTCCTCGACTGAACATTATTGCTAAGTACTTTAACATCACACATGGTGCAGACAGCACGCTTTCTGACAACACCACACACTTTGGTGGCAATGTTCTTACGAATTATTACAATCGTCCTAAGGATACCGGAATTTCAATTGGGGATGGTCTCACTCAGAAAATTCAAATTGCTGATATCAAACTGAGCTACCAAATCTATCAGCGCACCTTTATTGACTTACGTTACATCTGGAGGGACGCTAACAGAGCATCTCCCTTAACACCGTTTACCAACTCCATGTTTCTGGTGGGAGCGCGGATGAATATCGCTTCAAACCGTCTGGATTTCTAGAACCACTGTCGTCTTTGTGGTTGTTTCTTCTTACCTCTTCGGATGCTGTATTTAACTTTTAGCATAAAGAATCGGGTAATGGTGTTCTGTCGGGTTTCGGAATAGGTGCTTCCATAAAAGTTTCGGTCAATTGACTGATTTTTATTAAGCATATCGAAACCAGCCAAACCAATGGTCCAACGCGCATTGGAATCCAACGTCCAACTCAACTCAGAATTTAACAAAGGAACTAACTGGGTTTGTCCAACTTGTTGTGCGTTGAAGTAATATACATCGTATTCTGATGAGAATTGAAGTCGGTCGGTTATGTCATAGACTAACTCTACATTGAAATTATGTGTCCAGTATGACGGATTTTGAGCAGTAAACCCCGCAACCTGCACACTATAGTCGGGCTGGTACTCAGCATATATTTCCAGATCTTCCAGTTCAAAAGTCAACTCCAAACCCGCCCGCATGGTGGCGTTCTGGTTTTTGTAATACACATCGTTCAGGATTGTAAAGTAGGTGTAGTTACTTGCTCCAAGATTCAATGCCACCTCCAGGTTTAACTTTTTCAACAGGAACGAATAATACAACTCCGTATTCTGAGAATTTGTAGATCGATCATTCAAAAAGGTCGTAAACGAAACGTTGTTTGTATCCCTGGTTTGATTTCGAATCGTAGGGTTTGGGGCAAACGAAGTCCAGATACTGGCTTGCAGGTACCTATTTTTTGCTCTGTTTGAGTGATTGTAGTTCCCTCCCCAATTGTAATTCACATATGGGTCAAGTCGTATATCACCTTGAGTAATGTTAATGGGGTTTTGAATATTCGCAATGGGATTAACCTGATTGGTATTGGGAAAGTTCTCAGTTGTACTAAACCAGGTTCCAAACCGAACATTTTTCCTCTTGTTGTATGAGAAATAGAAATGCAGGGTTGGCATCCAGTATCCCTTGTCGAACGACTGGGTATCTGCCTTTGTAAGGTCGCGTTGCACATCAATATTGATAGCGCCTAATCCCAAGTTATAATACCATCCATTCTTTTTTCGACGGTTTCGGGAATATCGGGCGTTAAACTTACTTACGCGATAGTTGGTTTCAATAAACGGACTTTGTCCTTCAATCACCATTTGCTGTGTCAAGTCGTTACGCACCATCTCATAGGTCCCAAGAGTCATTTTGTTATCGGCTGCAAGGTGTAAATGCACATTGGTATCCAATTCGAACATAACTGCACCCCGGCCATATAAAATATCTCCTGTTCCCCCTACCTGGTCCATAAACTGAAACGGCAAACTAGGTGAATACTCGACCTCATCAAGCGAGTAATTCGACACCCATTGAGACGTATCACCAGAAAAATTATGCTCCGCTCCTACCTGAAACGAGAACGAATGACCGGTACCCTTGATTTTTCGCCTGTACGTCATCTGCCCCTTCAGGTTTTCGTTGCGCTTTGCATTCTCTGTTTTAGACATGGATGTATTGAGGAAACTTCCTTCATCATTTGCATTATCGGTAAATGAAAAACCTTGTGTTGTACCAGACGAAACATCTCCCTCAAATCCCATTTCCAACCATGTTAAAGTATCGGGTCTCCAAGTGTATTCCAGTAGTGCTTTATTCTGGCCATTGGTGGATGAAGAGTTATACTCCGAGTTACTTAAGATTACCGTGTTCGGCAGATAGTTCTCGGAGGTCGAATTGGTCTCTAATTGGTTTTCCCTCCCCATTAGAAAATAACTGGCTTCTAACTTTCCCTTCTTGCCAATTTTCAAATGAGCGTTGGTTCCCAAAACCGCATTGGTTTGTCTACCTTGTTCGTTATTGCCGAGCCATTGATTCTGGTTGTACCAATACGTTCGTTGACCAAAGTTGACGCCATTGGCTCCATTCAGCATCTCGTAATACTCTCTCCAGTCAAACCCGTTTTGATTCAGGTTATTTAGATTTCCGATGGCCGTAATCTGATTTTCATCTTTAAAGTAATTATACGTTCCCTTCAGGAAATAAGTTTCTTCAGTACCTCCACCGGCCTCGATCTTTCCAAAAGCCCCTTTATTTGCCTCTTTTTTGAGTACAAGGTTTATTACCTTTTCCCTTTCTCCGTCGTCTACCCCTGTAAACTCGGCATCGTCCGATTTCTTATCTAAAACCTCTACCTTTTGCAGAGACTCCGCATCCAGGTTCTGGGTAGCCTTTGTTGGATCGTTTCCAAAAAACTCTTTTCCATTCACCAACACCTTAACGACTTTTTCTCCCTGAGCGATCACCTCACCACTCTTATTCACCTGCACTCCGGGTAACTTTTTCAGGAGGTCTTCTACCGTGGCATTGTTTTTTGTTTTAAACGCATTGGGGTTATACACCAGGGTATCTCCTTTTACGGCAATAGGTATTGACTTAGCGTTTACCAGAGCTGTGGACAACCGCATACTTGATGGCGCCAACACGATATTACCCAATGCCTTGGTTTGATTGGCTGACAGAACCAACGGTACACTTTGCAGGTTATAACCCGTGTAATACAATTGGAGCACATAACTCCCCTCTTTTATATTCTTGAACTCGAACCTTCCATCGGGTTCGGTAAACGTAAACGCCACATTCGAGCTATCTGAAGATTTCAGAAGCACCACACTGGTATACTCAAGTGGTTTTTGGTTAGATGAGTCGATCGCAACTCCGCTTACCACTGAACTCTGGGCCAGTGTCAACGTTGTTTGGATTAGAAGAAAGCAAAAAGCAACAACACGAATTAGTTTAGCCAAGTTTCTCATTAAAGCAAAAGTATCGGTATTGGTATAGAACCTGATACTTGGCATTTAATTGCTCGACAAATGTCATAAATTTTCCTACAGGCTTTTTCCTTACTTTTGCACGCAGTAAAAAAAGGCATTCATTGCCGACAACATATGGAACGAAAAGCAGTTCAATTTCCCAGACCATCGGCTGGAGACTTTTATAACACCGCCAGAAAACGTGTTCATGAGTATTTCAAAACAGCAGGAATCTCTAAACACGCGAACACTAGCATGGTGATCAAAACCTTTTGCATGCTGAGCATTTACTTCGTACCATACATACTTATGATGACCGGAGTTTTCGCGAGCTTTTGGATGGTATTTGCATGTTGGATGGTAATGGGTATAGGTATGGCAGGAATAGGACTTTCTGTTATGCACGACGCTAACCACGGTGCCTACTCCAAGAATCGAAACCTCAATACGATTATAGGGCAAGTAATATGGTTCATTGGCGGTTCCAGCGTAAACTGGAAAATCCAACACAACGTACTTCACCATTCATTCACCAATGTTGACCATATGGATGAAGACCTTGAGGCTGTACCTTTTTTACGGTTCTCCCCTCATAAAAAACGACTTGGCATCCATAAATTACAACATATTTATGCCTGGTTTTTCTATGGCTTTATGACCATTATGTGGGCCACCACGAAAGACTTCAAGCAGTTAGCCAGATACAAGCGTAAGGACTTAATTAAGACTCAAAAGAAGAGTTTTAGTGCGTTAATGACTGAATTGGTCATCGTTAAAACAGGGTACTACATTCTATTTGTTATTCTTCCTATGATATTGCTTCCATTCCCATGGTGGCAAACCTTATTGTCTTTTCTGGCGATGCATTTCGTAGCAGGTTTTATTCTTGCCATTATTTTCCAACCGGCGCACGTAATGCCTGACACGGCCTTTCCGTTACCAGACGATCAGGGAAACATGGAGAACAAATGGGCCATCCATCAGTTGATGACTACGGTTAACTTTGCTCCAAAGAGCCGGTTATTCTCGTGGTATGTAGGTGGGTTGAATTTCCAGATTGAACACCACCTGTTCCCGAACGTGTGTCACGTGCACTATAAGAAAATCTCTGAAATTGTACGCAAAACCGCTGAAGAGTTTAGTCTGCCTTATTATTCTAAACCCACTTTCTTCGATGCGCTGATGGCACACAAAAACTTCCTTAAACAACTGGGAAGAGCCTAGCTTAATAACTCCACTTAAAACGGAGAAATACGGCGTTTGAAATCGACTGTAACTTGTTGTCGACCAAGCCTATAAAGCTTTGACCAACGAGCGACAGGTCAAGGTTCTGTTTAATGCTATAGGCTATAGACGGCATAGCAAACACACCTCCAAGATCTAACGCAACAATGGAGCCAATGTTACCACTCCAAAGTGGGTTAAACGCACCTGATACCTGAGCAAATAAGCTGTACTTATTGGGCATTAGATTCTTTAACGTAAGTTGACTCCCACCACCAGCAGCTGACAGAGCATTCAATCGATCCAAATCATTTGTTCCATTGCTGTTGTGCAAACCACTTACCAAAAGATACATACCATTTCCAAACGACATATCCCACGAGAACGTGGTAAGCACCACCGCCTGTGCCGTATCATCTATCGGATGGAAGTAAGTTGACTCTCCCTTAAAACCAGAACTCTTAATGTTTCCTGCCCAACCAACTCCCAGAGCCACATCACGATTGTACTTTCCCGCAAGAATCTGAACATCGTAATTCTTCTTGTTGAATTTGTACATTGCTGCAAACACAGCGTCGTCAAAGTCTTCAGTAAACTTATAGGCCACCTGAAAACTCCTGCCCTTTTTAAAGAAGCGCTCTGCTTTGAACGCATCCGAACCAGGCCGCTCCTCATAATCAAAGTCGGTATAGTTCAGAACGTTAAACAAATCATTCGGGTTCCAAACCACGTTTTGCCCCCAGTTGATCCGTTGTCGACCCAATCGGACATCCCACTTTGCTGTGCTGTAATTGACCCAAAGCCGGTCGATGGTAGTATGGGAAATCAGGTTAGGCTTGTTTATCCAGCTCCAGCTCATGTCGATTAACCCAGGATCCATGGATAGTTGGTCGCCAAACCCTGGCGCGTACTTTAAGAATTCACCATAAAACACTCTGTTTCGGAACTCTACTCCGAGCTGCCAGCTGGTATCCAGTTGAAGCCGCGTATTGAGTCGGTGATGGATCAGGTTCTGCTGCAGAGTTTGTGTGGTTCCGGAAGTGTCTTTAACAATGGAGAGTACCCTCATATCTTTAAGGTAACCTCTATAAGAAAATCGTTCCTTAAAGCTCTGTCCATGCGACCACATGCTTCCACAAAGCATAAGAATCAGTAAACTAGCGTAGCGCATTATCGTCTTTCATCACTAACGATCTGACCATCTTCAAGCGTAATCACGCGACGAGCGCGATCAATTACGCGTTGATCATGGGTTGAGAAAACAAAGGTGGTTTCTTCCTCCTTGTTCAAGCGAGCCATGATATCAAGTAGGTTCTTGGTCGACTTGGAATCCAGGTTTGCGGTAGGTTCGTCGGCCAAAACAAACTGTGGTTTACTAGCCAATGCTCTTGCCACTGCTACACGTTGTTGCTGTCCGCCACTCATTTGCATTGGACGTTTGTCTATCTGCTCGGCCAGGCCTACTGACTTCAACAGACTGGTAGAACGTTCTTCTCTTTTCTGTTTATCCCACTTCTGCATCATCATAATGAACTCAACGTTTTCCTTCGCTGTAAGAACAGGGATGAGGTTATAGGCCTGAAAAACGAAACCAATGTTATGCAATCGGAAATTGATCAGTTTGTTTTCCTTCATGGTGCAGATGTCTTCACCCGCAACAATCACAGATCCGGACGAGGCAGAATCCAGTCCTCCAATTATGTTCAGCAATGTGGTTTTACCACTTCCACTTGGCCCAACGATAGCCGTAAACTCACCTTTTTCGATAACCAGGTCTACTTCATTTAACGCCACAACGTCTATTGCGCCGGGATAAACTTTGCTTAAACTCTTCGTCTCAATTACGTTCATAACTATATTTTTCGAATGGCTGTTGCCGGATTCAATTTGAGTGCTCTTCTCGCTGGGATCAGTGCTGCTAAAAATATGATGGCCATTACCTGTATGGACAGGGCCCAATACTGTTTCGAGGGAAGTGATGGGTAAACCATACTGCTGTACCCCATTCCGGCAAAACCCTCGCCGTACATGCCGGAGAGGTCAATACCTGCCGAACCTGTTGTTGTAATCAACCAATATCCCAGGAGGATGCCTATGGGCAGACCTACTAACGACAGGAAAATGGTTTCCATTAAGAACATGGTAAATACCCGCTTCTTGTCCATTCCTACGGCCATCAACATACCAATCTCTCTCACGCGCTCCAATACGGCCATTAACATGATGTTTACAATTACCAGCGCCACCGCAAGAAAAAATATCAATACGATTACAAACATGGATTTATCAAACGAGTCAATAGCCAGGCCCAGTTCAGGCGATAGCTCTTTCCACGTCTCTACTTTGTTACCAGCATCCAATTCGTAGTCTTTCTTAATTTCGGATAAATTATCCGCGTCGTTGGACACCAGCGCGATTTGGTTGTACCCGTTCTCTATGCCCAATAGACTGCTTAACTTATCACGCGGTACAAATACGTTCATTTGATCAAAGCGCGCATTGTTGGTCGAAAAAATACCAACGATCTTAACTCGGACCGGAACTATTTCACCGGTAACATCCTGAAACTGGAGTATCACCTTCTTTTTAAGTCCTACCTTGAGGTGTTCCACCAATTTTTGACCCATCACCACGGGCACCGACTTGGTTTTACCAAAGTATTCACCCTCTACAATTTCCTTATAGAGGCCTGTGGTTTTCATTTCTTCTTCTTTATCTACTCCATAGATGATTACGCCGGATGTAGACCTCGAACTCTGGGCAATGCCACCCGTAACGACGCGTTTTGAGAAGGCCTTTACGCGATTATCCGCTTCCAGTTTTGTAACAATGTCATCGCTTTGACTGATGAGGTACTTAGCTTCAAACGACTCCTTAAAACTGGTGTCCTGTATTTGAATATGGCTGGTTTCCTTTTCGATGGATTCTTTGATCCTCTTTTCGGACATCCCCCATGAAAAAGCCATCATAAACAAAACCGATACGGTTGCCACAATCATTGCAAAGATCACAACAAGGCTTCGGCTTCGATTTCTCCAGACGTTTCTCCAGGCTACTTTAAATATCATGATCTCAGGTATTCAATAGGGTTAATACGACTGATTTTAAACAACGGGTACAGCGACAACAACAAGGCGATTACAAAAACCAGGCTTGCATTGCCGATAAAGACATCCGGATAAAAGTTGGCCGTGATTACGGGCTCGAATCCAAGTTTTTCATACGCTTGTTTCATATCCCCGGCCAGGCTAACAGGCGAGGTATGCAGCCAGTTTACCACCGGCAAAGCCAAAATCATACCCACTATAGCACCCAGAAAAGAAATAATCAGATTCTCCAACACCACTATAATGGCAAGACTTCGACGCTTCATTCCAATCGATGTAACAACCCCAAACTCACGCTTCCTTTCTGCCAGCATCATCAATACCGTTCCGAATACACCGAATGAAATAATGATGTAAAGAACCAACATAAACATTTTACCGCTGGTTTTATCTCCTTCGGCTAATTGAGCCAGTTCAGGAACTAGTTCCTGCCAGTGTAACACCTCGTATTCCTCGCCCAGTTTCCCTTCAATTTCTGCAGCAATGCGCTTGTACTCCAGTTTATCGTCAAGAAGAACGGATATACTGGAAACCTGATCTCCCAGCAAAAACAGGTTCTGAGCTGCAGCGATAGGAAGATACATAATACGCTTGTTCAACTCGGGCGATGCAAGTTCAACAACACCCGCTATTGGGAATAGTCCATTGGCGCTAGCCTGCTGATAACCAATACTTAAGAGCACAATGGTGTCGCCAGCCGACACATTTAAGCGTTTGGCTAACCCCGAACCTATTAAAACAGCATTGTCTTTTTCGTTAAAGTATCGCCCCTCAACTATGCGCTGATCTAATTTGGTTGAACCCGCTTCCCGCTTCGGGTCCACGGCCAAAATGAGGGTTTCCTTGCTCGAGTTATCGGTTGCCGAAAGTCCTACGTTTTCAATTTTCGGCGATACGTCTTTTACCCCTTCAACGGACATGATCTTTTCGATCAATTCCGGAGTAAAGGCCACACTTGTTTCTAACGTCTTGTCTTCATGATGGCCGGCTGCATTAACCTGAATATACCCTGTGCTATAGCTAACCAGGTTATCGATATTACGGTCGTAAACACCTCGTTGCACACACTGCATAACCGTTGCCAACATAACGGCCATAAAGATCATCGTTGCGGTGATCAGGGTTCGGCGTTTATTTCTCCATATATTCCGCCAGGCAAGTTTTAGAATCATGATTTTTCTTACTTAATCTTCTTCATGTTCTGAACCGTAAAGAAGTCGTCGCTAATCGGTGTTTTGAAATCCAGAGACTTATACTCCAGAATGGTTTTCTGTCCCTTCTTGTCTGCCGGGAGTATAACCATCTTACTGGCAATCATTTTGCCACCCATCATTCTAATATTACTGGCGGTGAAGGTATTTACCAACTCATCATCTTCGTCGTAGAAACGGGTCTTTAACTGAATGTAGTCTTTCGTGTCGATCCAGCTTACTATTTTACCCCAAACAACGGCTGCATCTTCCTTTGCAACCGACTTGATTTTGTAACAAGGTCGCCCATTCAACGTATCTTTCCCTAACAATGTATGGGTAAAGTCTTTGACCATTGAGCTTTCACGAACAAGGTCGTCGTTGGTAAGGTCGGTTCCCATCCAGCTCTGGCTCATCATGCTTGGTGGCAACTTTATGGTACGTTCAACCGATGGTATCCAGTTCCATACTTCCCTGCCTTTTTTTAGAAATACCGTACCCTGGTCTCTAGCAGGTGCGGTTACCAGTGTCATGCTGTACGCCGTTCCTTTCGACCATGTTTTTAGGTTCATGGTCCTCGACCACTTAGGTCGTTGAATGGTGATAGCAATTTCCGCTGTGGTTTGAGCCCCTCGTAACTTGTCTTCAGCCTTCTTAATAATAGAACTCGCCGTTGGTTCTGTATCGGTGGTAAAAGCCAATAAGGCCAGCACAAACAATGCGGTCAGGGCTTTTATGGATCTCTCCATTTTCATAACTCTCTTTTGGGTTTACAGTACATGTTTCGTACCAAAAAAAACGTTGAACGGTTCAAAGTTTCAGAATAATATTTCGAATAAAAAAGTGAATTCGATAAAAATTCACTCCCTCTTGACGATTGTCATATCCCTCTAATTTTAGGCCCGATTCATCTATTGTTACTTCAAGCCAAAGGTGTTTTTTGTACCTTAGAAATCTAAGCAGGCACTCATGAAACTTTTTACCTTCTTCTGGTTATGCATCATCAGTATTATGGGCTTTGCCCAAACAACTGTAGATCGCATCATTGACTCTACGCAGGTTTGGACAGCCGCTAATAGTCCGTATATAATAGATGGCAACACCACGGTTCAATCAGGGGTTCAGATTGTAGTAAAGCCGGGTGCGATTATCTATTCTTCAAATGGCGACCATCAGTTTTTTGTGGAAGGCGAATTTATCGCCGAAGGGAAAGAGGACTCACTCATTGTATTTGACAATATGAAAATGCACTTCCGATCAAACTCTGTCGAATTTGACTCATCAACGGGTAAAGGGTCGAGGTTTGATTTCTGTATGTTTACGAGTGATCGAAACAACTCATTGGATGCCATCAGGATCGAACAACGATCTATGTCGGTTACCAACAGCACCTTCGTTGACGTGAACAATGGTTTATATGGAGAATCTGGCTCTACAAAGTCTACTATACACTTATCGAACAACACCTATTTAGGTGTCCGAACCAAGGGCAATAAACCTGTCAACTTGTTTGGTCGAAACTACTGGTTGGCAATGACCAACTGCTACATGGAAAACATCTGGCAAATCATTCCAGGACCCAATGCCTTGGTTCGTGGCAACACTTTTCAAAAGGTTAACCACTCTGGTGAGTTGGTGCATTTGCTACAACCTCGTGAATTTATGTTTTGGTGTAACAAGGTAGTTGATGTACGAAACCGTGTGTTCCAAATTTCCAATCCTGATCTTCTTAGCCACGTTTCGATTCGCGACAATCATTTTGAGCTTATACCGGGTATAATGGAAATACGCCTGGCTCAAATCGGGGATTCACCTGGAATTGTGGTGACCAATAACAATTTTATTGACGTAACCAATGTGAATGCCATTCGGCTGTTAGGTGCTACAAGTTCTTTACGAATTGACACTCTGAACTTTAGATCAAATTATTGGAATACGCAAAACACCAGCTTCATTGACAATACGATTTACGATTATCACGATGATGTTGACATCAACGTAGTGGTGGACTACTCCAATGTTCTTGATGAGGCCAATACATCTTGCACCTCGGGCTCTACCATTGGGGCTTCAGGTCTTTCCTCCACACATGTACCAACTCCCCCAGATGCAACCAGGGTATTTCCTAATCCAACCAACGATTGGGTCGTCATTAAAGATCCAGAAAGGCAATTGGAAGAATTAGTTGTACACGACTTAGCGGGAAAACATGTTTGGTCGCAAGAAGTCGTTTCAACTTCAACCACTCTCGACCTAACAAATCTTCAGACGGGCACCTACATATTGATGCTTAAGGGTCGTCAATTTCATAGGGTTGAACGTCTCATTGTTACCGACTAGTACTCGATCACCCCAATCATAACGCCAAACTCTCCGTCTTCTGAGCGACCGGTCGACTCGTTATACATTTTGGAAATTGCCCCATCGAGATATAAAGCGTTTGGGCATTTCAGTTTTTCTCTGAACAGTTCTGCAAACGTGTAAAAGTTCACTGGTTCATTGGAGATTGCAAACACCACCTGACCTTCCTGGTTTACACCTACTCCACTTCGGATGTATGTATTGGTTGATTCCTTTCGAAAGGCCGGATGCAATTCGTTATCGATCACCAACATGGGGCCCGATTGTGTTGCATATTGCGGATTAGACAAACCTATCGACGAGTCTACTTTCTGAACAAAAGCCTCTCCATTCTGATCTATTCCAAACACGCCATTAGGGAAAAGGTAAAAGTTCCCATACCCCGAATCGAGATTCAAAGGATGAAGCTCCTGTCCTTTCTCTACATACCAGCCCACCGGGTTCAACTCCGGTGTAAACATTCCTCCATTCGTCGCAAAAATCAACCGACCTTCTTCTTTAAGGTGTGCCTCAAAATGCTCGAAACTCTTCAACAAGCTCTCTGTGTCTGATTTCCAGCCAAACACTATCTGACCTACCGAGTCCACTCGAAATGTCTCAAAAACAGCTCCATTATGACGCACGATTTCTGTGCTACAGCTGGACGTACACTGCATCGAGAAGACGGCTAGTAAAAGGGATAACGCCAAGGCCCGGAATCGCATAATTAATTGCCTGGTTTTTCTTTGTGGGTATTGTAGTATTCCATTGCTTCGGGCATCAACTTAGCCAGGTTTGCCGCCCGTTTTTCCGGATTGGGGTGTGTACTCAAAAACTCGGGAGGTCTTGCTCCTCCGGCCTGCGCGTCCATTCGTTGCCAAAACCTTGGAGCCTCTTGAGGGTTATATCCAGCCATGGCCATAAACATAAGTCCCATGTGATCGGCTTCGCTTTCGTGCTTTCTGCTAAAGGGTAACATAACACCTACCTGGGTGCCCACCCCGTAAGCCAGGTGAAAAAGTTGTTGAGTTTCCTGTGGTTTATCCATCACCGCAACGCTAAGTGCTACTCCGCCCAGTTGTTGTACCAGTCCCTGGCTCATTCGTTCATTTCCATGTCGGGCAATCGCATGTGCAATTTCATGCCCCATTACCACCGCTACCCCTTCTTCGGTTTGACAAATGGGCATGATTCCCGTATAAAAAACCACTTTACCTCCTGGCATGCACCAGGCGTTAACCGTTGGGTCATTGACCAGATTGAACTCCCATTGGTAGTGTTTAAGCTCAACACTATCGCGTGTTCCTCCAATGTATTCCTCAACAGCCTTCGAAATTCTCAAGCCGGCATTGGTGACCATATTCTTGTAGTTACCGGAAGAAACGACGGTTGACGTGTCAAGAAAAGACGTATATGAAGTAAGGCTCATGGCTACAAGATCGCTCTCAGGTAAAAGCTTCATTTGCCGCCTGCCTGTTAATGGAACCTTTGCACATGAGTATACCAGTGCCGCTAAACATATTACAACTCCGATTTTCTTATTAATTATCTTCATACAACTACTTATTTTGACTTACCAAATTCAAATGCTATTCCAAATATGTAGAAATCCGGTTGATTTTAGCGAAAAAAACATGGCTGTGTTTCGATTTACGGGCTAATCGTGGTAAATGCTCTAAATTCGCCTCCCTAAATAGCAACATTCATGAATCAACAAGAATATTTGAGCAAAAATCAAGAGCGTTTCCTCAACGAACTCCTTGATTGGCTTCGCATACCCTCGATCAGTGCTGATAGCAAATTTGCCAGTGATGTACATAAAGCTGCCGAGTTTGTAGCAGACAAATTACGACTTGCCGGTGCCGACAACGTTGCCGTTGAACAAACCGAAGGTTACCCGATTGTATACGGAGAAAAAATGGTGGACCCGAACAAACCAACTGTACTGGTTTATGGTCACTACGACGTTCAACCATCTGTTCCAGACGAGCTATGGGAAACTCCGGCTTTCGAGCCTACCATTCGGGATGGTAATATTTATGCCCGAGGTGCGTGCGACGATAAAGGCCAGGCTTACATGCACGTAAAGGCCTTTGAAATGATGATGGCCACCGATACCCTCGCCTGTAACGTAAAGTTTATGATTGAAGGCGAAGAAGAAGTTGGTTCCACGCACTTAGGTTACTACGTAAAAGAGAATAAGGATAAGCTAGCTGCCGATGTTGTTCTGATATCAGACACCGGAATGATTGCCAACGACATCCCAAGCATTGATACTGGTTTACGTGGGCTTAGTTACGTAGAAGTGGAAGTTACCGGTCCGAATATTGACCTTCACAGTGGTACGTACGGTGGTGCTGTGGCCAATCCGATCAATGTACTATGCGACATGATCAGCAGTCTACATGATGAAAATCGACATATAACGATTCCAGGTTTTTACGACCAGGTAGAAATCGTAAGCGATGAAGACAGGGCCGAAATGGCAAAAACTCCATTTGACCTGGAAGAATATAAAAAAGGTCTTGAGGTTAACGACGTGATGGGCGAAGCAGGGTATTCAACCATAGAGCGAACCGGTATTCGACCAACTCTTGACGTCAATGGTATATGGGGCGGTTATATTGGTGAAGGTGCCAAAACAGTACTCCCAAGTAAGGCCTACGCTAAGATTTCCATGCGATTGGTTCCCAACCAGAAGTCTGCCGATATCTCTGATTTGTTCCAGCGGCATTTTGAAAGTATTGCACCTAAAGCGGTTAAGGTTAAAGTTACCCTGCACCACGGAGGTGAAGCAGCCGTTACTCCAACCAACAGTAAAGCGTACCGGGCTGCCAGCAAGGCCATGGAGGCGACATTTGGTAAAAAGCCGATCCCTACACGCGGTGGTGGCAGTATTCCAATTGTTGCTCTTTTTGAAGAGGTTCTGGGTCTAAAAACGGTTCTGATGGGCTTCGGACTGGATAGTGATGCTATTCACTCTCCCAACGAGAAATACGGCATCTTTAATTTTTATAAGGGTATCGAAACAATTCCTTACTTCTTCAAGTACTTTGGTGAAGAAGAATAACCTGATAATTTGAATGAAAATGAACCCTGGCCAACCGCCGGGGTTTTTTATTGCACCTCAAAAGCCCCTGCATCCGGCTCCGAATCTCTCGCATTATTTTCAAAATCAATGTTGATTCCAACATCGGTGCCTATGTCTTTTGCGGGAGATGAGTTTGGGATATGGTAATCGTGCTTTCTGAAGTCGACAAACTCCGGATTTTGATTAAACACATTAGACTGTCCACCTTTATTCAGGTTCATCTCAGTGCGAATTAGGTTGTAGTCCAGCGTAGTATCAATACCTGGTGGGAACACAACTGTATCATCTCGTCCGATGATACCAAAACCCATTTCCTCATCCAGGCTTCCTTCTACAATACAATTTTGAACGTTATAGGTAATACCATATAACTCTTCGAGTCCACCAAACTCATTGAAACGTGCATTGTTCAGAACGAAGGTGGGGTCACGTCGGGCAAACTCATAGTTGTAGGTAACAAAGTTGCAGTGTTTCAGATCATAAATTCCTCCCCAAAGGCCCAGGAAGGTATATCTCCCACAATTGGCAAAAATGCTGTTTCGCGCACGTATGTGGGCAGTTTTTCCAGACAGGCCATCGAAGGTCATGTTCCGAACCATGGTGTTTTCAACCAACACATTTGGAGGGCCATTCACGTTCAGGGTTGAACTGCTATCGCAAAAAATACCGACGGTTCCGTTCTTGATTTCAGCATATCGAATGCGGTTGTTGGAGCTTAGATAATCCAACCAGATTCCGCCCCACTGACCTGCAGTTTCTTCAAACGCCGGCTGCAAACGATCACCTTCAAACTTAACGGGTTCGTCTTTGGTTCCAAGTATACTCAGGCTGCCTTCAACATATAACCACGCGCCCGGTGCAAAGTGTAACTGCACACCCTCGCGAATGGTGAGGTTGCAATTTTCAGGAACATACAGGTATCCATACACCACATAGGGTTTCTCTTTATCGGCAAACACCTCATTGCAAACTGTATCTCGAAGAAAGTAATGAGCATCTTGCCCCCAGGCCACTAACTGTACCTGCTGCGTATTTCCATTTGTTGTCAGCACAATCGAATCCCGTACGATTAACGGCAGCGCTTCTGGATCGTTGTTTGGATCAGCCGAGATTTCTACGAACACAAACACGGAATCTCGCGCCAGAATTTCAACTCCATTCACCTCCGGGCCAATTTCTCCATCCACATTGATTCTATAGGGAGAAGATGTTCCACCTGCCAATCGAAAATCCGTCATAATTGGCTTGTCGTGGGGGTTAACAACCACAATTTGCTTGTTTACCGACCGTGGAATCCGTGGTGTTAAAGATGTAAAAACCGTATCGAAAAAGACCGTATCCTGTCGGAGATCAAGCGTAGCCGACGAATCCGTTATAAAAACAGGATCATCGGAACACGATGTCATGCCGAGGAAAGCTGAAAGTACGAGTATTACTATGTTGCGGATAGACCTAAACATATGGGACAAAGGTAACGTATGCACGTAGTATCAACGTAATATTTTGGTAACTGTTGCCTATGGTAATGACTTGTAATGTTAGTTAAGTTGGTCAACTAGATCCTGGACCACGTCCTTGGCCCGTTTACCCCCATACACCACATCATGAACAAAGTCGACAATGGGCATTTTTACTTGTAGTTTTTGATTCATCTCATGTACCGTTTTAACCGCATAGTACCCTTCTGCAACCATATTCATTTCCAATTGTGCCGACTTAACCGAGTATCCCTTGCCCAGCATGTTGCCAAACGTTCTATTTCGGCTAAACTGAGAATAGGCTGTAACCATTAAATCACCCAGATATGCCGAATCGTCGATGTCGCGTTCAATTGGGTGTACCTCTGCTATAAATCGTTTGATTTCACGAATGGCATTTGATACGAGAACAGCCAAAAAATTATCGCCAAAGCGCAATCCATGGCAGATACCCGCAGCAATCGCATAAACATTTTTCAGAACCGCAGCGTATTCGGTTCCATAGATATCATCGGTAATGGTCGTTTTTATGAACGTGCCCTGCAAATGGTTAGCTACTTCTTGCGCTAACGCCTGGTTTTCTGAGCCTATGGTTAAATAACTCAGCTTCTCAAGTGCCACTTCTTCTGCGTGGCAGGGCCCGGTAATAACTCCAATCCGATCGGGAGAAACTCCCATGCGAAGATTCAGGTAGTCGCCTAAAATATCGCTGGTTTCAGGTATTAGTCCTTTTACAGCAGATACTACGCTTTTTCCGTTGAATACAGATGGGTCAATACCGGAGAATTGCGTATGGACAAAGGCCGATGGGATTGCGAGAACAATGACGTCACTTGCCTTGATGCATGTTTCCAACTCATCAAATAACACTATTGACTTGTTTTTAAAACTAACCGAGCTTAGATAATGCCTATTGTGGCCGTGTGCCCGAATGTACTCTACTTTTTGCTTATCCCTAAGCCACCAGTTTACTTGCTTGTCAAGGTCATTGTCTGTGAGGATCTTAACCAGAGCCGTTGCCCAGCTTCCTCCTCCCAGAACTCCAAAAGAAATCTTTTTGTTATTCAATCTTGCGAATAACGCCGACTTCAGTGGCTTTTCAAAATTTGATCAACTCTACTTGAGTACTACTTCTCCCGTATTGTAGTAATGAAGCACCGTATTGCTAAAAACCAATTGGAACTTAGCTCGCTCCACATCATTTTTCGCTCTACTCCAATCGTTAAGCGCCAATAGCATGTCGGCCATGGCTGTTGCACCCGCCTCGTACGACTTACGGGCAAATTCATAATTCTCCCCTTGTGCCTTTTCGCTCTCTACCGCTGATTGGTAGTTGGCCAGGGCATTTTCATAATCCGTATATGCCTGAATGATGTTCGATTGTACGGTGTTCTTTGTTCGTTCCAGGTTGTTACGCGATAGCTGGGTACTCAGTTTGGCATCTGTGACATTGGCCCGCACCTGATTGTTGTTAAAAATCGGAATGGTAAGACTTAACCCTGCACTTTGTCCGAAGTTATCTCCAATTTGCTTTCCAAACGAAGCAACTTTGGTTTCGTATGAAGTAAACTCGGTAAGAACGGCGCTATTGGACCCTTCTACAAAACCAATTGGCCTTGTAGACGTAGTTGGGTTGAACAATTCCTTACGTGTTTCGGAATATAGCGAGTTTACGTTTCCGAAAAGCGACAATCGTGGGTATAATCCGCTTTTGGCTATTTTCTGACTCAATTCGGCCGAGATTATTTGGGACTCTGCGAGTCGCACGTCGGGCACCGTTGAACTTGAGTTAAGTAAAACACCTGGAAGCGACCAGTTGTTAGTGGTAGGCACTGAGGTTAAGTCTGGTGTTTCGATCTCAAATTCCTCCGTTGTTTGAAGTATTTGTCGAAGCCGGACATAGGCTGTACGAATGGATCCTTTGGCCGTTTGGATGTTCATCTGATCCCGCGCATCTTGTGCTTTAAAACTGAGGTACTGACTCTTATTGGCCGCTCCACCTTCGAACAAGGCCTTAGCCCTTTCCAATTGTGCCTGTGTCGACTTATTGATTTCCTGAAAGTTCGCTAATTGGGCCTCTGCAAAAATGATCTGTAGAAAGGCATCTGCTACATTCAATGCAATCTGGTTCTGGGTGGTTTCCCTTTGCAGTTTTGAGCGCATAACTTCATTCTCCGACCGTTTGATCGTATTGGTTATTCTGCTACCATTGAACAGTGTTACGCTCGAAGACAAGGCAAAGTTGTTGGACTGAATGCTCTGATTGATAAACTGGTTTGTAAATGGGTCAATCGTACGTCCAAAGTTGTAATTGTGTGATGCAGACGCGTTTAAGATTGGGTAGCGATCAAGCCGATCCTGATCAAAGGCATTTTGTGCTCGTTGTTCGCCAATTACCTGGTCGGATACATTGAGGTTGTGTTCAAGTGCATACTCAATGCACGTTTGGAGCGACCACTTGCTAGCCTTAGGTTCTGTACCTTCCGCTGAATCGCGTTCGGTAAACCCATAGGCGTAGACATCACAAACGGAACCCCATGATGCAAACAAAACAGACGCGAATAATAGCAGATTTCTCATAAATGATGGAATAAAGTGACAAAGCTAAACGGCCTGCAAATTTGGCCAATTACCAATCGATTAAGCGAACTTTTATTTCTATATTATTCTAAAGTTTTCAATTAAACTTGAATCGTGAAATCATACTTGCACACGTCATCGCCTTTCAAATGGCTTTACCCTGGCCTTATCTGGGAGGTTCCTACAAAGGAGAAACAGGTTTATTTAACCTTTGACGACGGTCCGGAACCACGTGCAACGAATTTTGTTCTGGAAACACTGAAACAGTTTGATTTTAAAGCCACCTTTTTCTGTATTGGAGACAATGTAGCCAAACATCCTTCCACCTATCAGAATGTGTTAGACAATGGTCATCGTGTTGGTAATCATACATTTAACCATGTAAACGGTTTTAAAACAGAAGATTCCGCCTATCTCGAAAACACCAGAAAGGCCGCCAACCTTATTGACAGTAACCTGTTTCGCCCCCCATATGGGAGAATAAAACGTTCTCAAATCAAAAACCTTAAGTTTGATTACGACATTATCATGTGGTCCATTCTTACCGGAGATTTTGACCCTGGGCTCAACCCTAACAGCGCCCTTGAAAAAATTCAATGCCTTACAAAACCAGGTGCAATTGTTATTTTTCACGATAGTTTGAAGGCCTTGGATAATCTAACCTACCTGTTACCGCGCTACTGTGAATTCCTACGATCTAACGGGTACACTTCATGCCAGCTTTAGTATTCATTTGTGTAGTAATATCGATCGTCTTCTTCACCATCCAATTGGTGAGCTTTATAGCCCTCCAACGTGGCCAAAACGCATCGGTTTCAAAACCTGAGTTTCAGCCAACAGTTAGTTTATTGCTGGCAGCCCGAAATGAGGAAAAGCTCATTCTACGCAGTTTGAATGCCATCGACGAACTGGATTATCCATCTGATAAGCTGGAAGTGTTGATAGGCAACGACAACAGTTCAGATAACACCCGGTTGTTGGTAGAAGACTTTATACGTGACAAGCCTCATTTTCGGCTTTTTGACATTGACAGCAATATGGGTAAAGGCCGGGGTAAAGCAAATGTTCTGGCCCATCTTGCCCACCAGGCGAAAGGTGAATACTATTTTATTACCGATGTTGATGTTAAGCTCCCAAAGCTCTGGATCAGGTCGCTTCTTGGTCAATTTCACCCCAAGGTTGGAATTGTATCGGGCACTAGCACGTGTGAACCCGATGCCAGCATGTTCTCGTATATGCAATCGATTGATTGGCTCCACTTTATGGGCTATATCCAAAGTTTTGCAAATATTGGAGTAGCCTGCACTTCGGTAGGAAACAACATGGCGGTTCGGGCAGAAGCATATTGGCAGACCGGAGGGTATGAGAACATTGATTTCTCAATTACTGAAGATTACAAGTTATTCAAGGAAGTTACTTCCAGAGGTTGGGATTGGAGCACAATACTCAACCCGGAAAGCCTTGGTTTAGCCTGGCACATAGACTCCATTAAAGAGATGTTGCATCAACGAAAACGCTGGTTGATAGGTGCCCGCGAACTGCCCGCAAATTGGAAGTTCCTAATCATTCTATACGGTCTGTTTGCTCCAGCATTAATCACACTTTTAATCGTTTCTCCGGTTCTGGGCGTGGCCATTTGGCTTACAAAATTTGCTGTTCAGAGTTTATACATTCGCGCTTTGTGCAGCCATGTTGGTTTGAAACCATACACCTGGTTGAATCTTCTATGGTATGAGTTCTATGTGTTGATGAACACCATGGCCACAGCCGTTTTTTATTTCCTGCCCATTGCTTCCATTTGGAAAGGTCGTAAATACAGGTCCGATGATTTAATCTAACTTTGTTATATGTACCCGAAACTGTTCAGCTTTGACACTCCTGATTTCCTGAGAGGTATTCTCCCTGACCACATAAGTTTGTATAGCTACGGTTTAATGATAGCTATAGGCATCCTTGCATCTTATTGGTTTGTAAGCAGAAGGATTAAGCCATTTGGCATTGACAACGACCAGTTGTCGACCATGTTCATCTGGTCTATACTTGCCGGTTTCGTTGGTGGAAAGCTCTTTTTCTTTCTTGAAGACATCAATCGATACACAGAAGATCCTTCAAAACTACTGAACATAACGGGTGGCGGTTTTGTGTTTTATGGTTCTGTGATCTTTGTGGTTCCCGTTCTGGTTTGGTGGCTTAAACGAAAGAAGATAGCCATACGCCCGTTTCTCGATGTAATTGCCTTTGTTGGCCCCATTGCTCAGGGGTTTGGAAGAGTGGGTTGCTTTCTGGCAGGTTGCTGCCACGGCAAGGTTTGCCATAATGCCTTTGGAGTAACATATACGCATCCTGAAAGTCTGGCCGACCCTTTGAACACACCACTTTATCCTACCCAGTTATTCGATATATTTATTAACCTGATCATTTTCGCAACGTTGTTTTGGCTGGAGAAAAGAAAGCAGTTTGCGGGCCAGTTGATGTTGGTGTATATGATGATGTATGCGGTGGGTCGCTCCATTAACGAGGTATACCGTGGCGACGAGGAAAGAGGCTTTGTCTTTGGAGGCTGGTTAAGTCACTCCCAGTTCATAGCCATCCTTATCTTTGGTTTGTGTGTCTTCGCCTGGGTTCGATGGCGCAAACTTGACGAGAATCGTCTTTAGGGCTAAACTTGCTCAAGAATAGTCCGGAACGCTATAACACTATTGCCATAACGGGCAGCCGTTTTTGCTTTTAGCGCTGGAGCATGATTAGCACCATAATCGGCTAATAATTCTCTGGATTCTAACAGGTATTGGATGCTGTAACTGGTTCCCGAATCTCCTTCCTGATGTGGATCTATTTTGTACATCGAATAGGAAACAAACTTTCCGGTGGCCATTACTTCAGGTATGTGAACCGTTTTCATCCAGGAAAGCCATTCTTCACGAATTGAATCGTCAACCAAACAGGTAACACTATATAAGATCATGCTAAAAAAGCGGAGAGAGAGGGATTCGAACCCTCGGTACCCTTACGAGTACACTACCTTTCCAGGGTAGCCCGATCAACCACTCTGGCACCTCTCCCTGAGGGCGCAAAGTTAACTAAATCCTAAATAGTTCTTTGGCGTTTTGAGAAGTAATTTTCGCAACGTTCTCCAGACTGGTTTGCTTCACATCCGCCAGCTTCTGAGCCACCAATGCTGTGTAGGAGCTTTCGTTTCGTTTACCCCGATTGGGGGTTGGTGCTAGGTAGGGAGAATCCGTTTCCAGTATACAATGATCCAGTTCAATATCGGCCATTGTTTTATCCAATCCACTGTTTTTAAATGTTAACACACCGCCAATACCCAGTTTAAAACCGAGATCAATTATCTGTCTTGCCTCCTCAGGGCCATCACCAAAGCAATGGAACACACCCGTTAGATTTGGAAGCTTGAGCTCTTGTATAATGTCAATTACATTCTGCGTTGCATTTCTACTGTGGATGGCAATAGGTAAGTTTAACTGGTCGGCCCATCGACATTGGGTTTTGAACGCTTCTTCCTGCTCATGTTTGGTGGAAGTATCCCAATACAGATCCATCCCTATTTCACCAACACCTATATACATGTCACCATTGGTAAAAAGTTCGTTCTCTACCACGGCCAGTTCGTCTCTGTAGGTTTCCTGTTTCACCGACGAGGGATGAAGTCCCATCATCGGTTTGAAAGTAGTTGGCCATTTGTCTACTAACTTTTTCATGGGGTCGACCGAGTCGCGATCGATATTGGGTAACAAGATGGTTTTAACCCCAACTTCGTGCGCACGGGAAACAACTTCCTCTATGTCTTCCTCAAATTCCGCTGCGTAGAGGTGGCTGTGTGTATCAATCAGGTTCAATTCCATGTTATTTTAGTTTTATTAAGAAATGCGGAGATTCCCTTTTTACAATCTTCTGATTCCCGCATCGTGGCATTCATCTCTGCAGCATATCCCAACGCCGACTCTAAGTCTTTTTCCGGCACGTTTGCGATCATTTCCTTAATCATCGCCAAGCTTTGACCTGAGTTCTTTTTAATCAGTTTCTCGGCAAAATCCATGGTATACTGCTCCAACATCTGTTCATCAACAACGGCATTAATAAGTCCAAGATCCAAAGCTCGTTGGGCATTAAATACCTCGCCTGTAAGTAAAATCTCCTTGGCTTTTCCCTCTCCTATCTTACGCAGTAGAAACACCATTACAATGGCGGGCACAAAGCCAATCCGTGATTCGGTGTATCCAAACGACGCGTTTTCAGACGAAAAGCAAAAATCGGCTACCGTTGCCAGGCCACAACCTCCAGCAATTGCCGGGCCATCGACCATGGTTATGATCACTTTAGGATGTCTGTAAATCATATTAAACAGCTCCATAAGGTGCTGACTGTCCTCGAGGTTTTCCTGGAAGCTATTTTTTTGGAGTTGTTGCAGATAGTCAAGATCTGCTCCTGCACAGAAAGCCGATCCACTTGATTTGAGTATTACCACCTTGCAGTCTTTCGAATCGGAAGCTAGCTTAAATGTGTGTTTCAGCTCGGTTACCACCTGTTCATTAAGCGCATTCCGCTTCTCGGGTCGATCAAGTGTTATTATTCCAATGTTGTTCTGTACATCCCAGTTCACATATTCCATAATGCAACAAAAATAGGCACAAAAAAAACCCGGACTCGTAGGTCCGGGTTTTTATATGGGATCAAAATCCCAATGTGTTTAGTTCAATTAGTGAGCTACAGTAACTCGCTGCATTGCAGAGAAGTCGCCGTTTACTACTTGTACCATGTATACACCTGCTGATACATCTG
>JAEPQQ010000053.1:0-18920 GCA_017640445.1 Bacteroidia bacterium
GTAGACAGAATGCTCAAACCCAATGCAATAAAGAATATCCATTTGTGCCAACTCCTCCCCTGACCAAGGGAGAACAACAACCGGGATAAAACCAGATACAACGGGAATAGAAAAACGAAGTAGTACTTCCAAGCCAATGGCGACAACAACGGAATGGCCGCTAACACAAAAGCAAACTGATGAAACGAAGTAGGTTGATTGGACCTATATCGCAAGCGGTAAGCAGGTATTAATCCAAGGACTGCAATGATACCCATCGCAATTCTTTTTGCCGTTTTAGGAGGGAAATCTACTAAATGAGTGCGAATGCCATCCAATCGAACTTCGCCGCTAAACATAGCCTGGAGCCAGGGCCACATAGACTGATTCTTGTGCGTCATGATGGTCTCTCCCATTGCCTTATGATTCAACCAAGATTGATAATTATTTAAGGCCTCAACCTGACCAAAAACAGCCCAGGTAATGCCAACACTTAAGGCAATTGTAATACAGCTGCCTGCCACCACTTTCCAACGACGGCGCCATAGGAAGAATAACAGAAGAAATACCGGGTACACCTTAAGTGTGACCAGCAAGCCCAGCAGAAGACCCGCCGTCAACGACTTGTTGTCTTTATCGAGCTTGATTGCATACAACGAACCAAGCAACAAATAGGAATTGATTTGAATGTTCGACAAATCGTCGATTACGAACCGGAATGTAAACAGAAACGGGAGTAATATTTTCCAGTCTAATGGATGAATGCCCTTCTTGTCTCTAAACGAAATTGGTTGATTGTATAAAAGAGACGTAGATATTCTCAGAATACCAAACCAGGCAAATGCAATCCCAATTAACCACAATGCCCTGATCAAAACCGGACTAAAATTATGGACAAGAGCCAGAGGAACGCTCGCAATTGAGAAAAAGGGTGGCCAGGTATTTAGAAAATCCGCATAGATGGGGGAACCCTGCAGAACTGCGTTTCCTGCATTTACATATCCAATGAAATCTCCATCTCGTTGACTGTCACGAATCAACTCGAACAAAAATGCAAGCAGTACCACGCCTGCCAGTACATACTTCACATAGTCCTCCCGCCTACGAGCCGTTTTCGCCATTGCAGGCAAAGATATGCATCAGGCTGAGGTTTTTGAAACTACCTTGTTACTTGAAAATACGGTATCAATTAGTGGCTCGACATTCCGCATGTTGTTGAAACTGGTTTCCAGCACTTCCACTCGGTTTCGCAACTCAGCTTCGTTCAATTCGTTATCCCAGCAATACTCAATTGCCTGTGTAAACTGACTAACGCTGTTTGCTCGTACACAAAGTTCTTCCAGGCCGGTATTTTTGATCATCTTGTCGTTGGCAATGCAATGCCTGCCCATAAACAGGGAGTTTACCAGTTTAAGCTTGATACCTGTTGCCTGATTGGTATACAATAAGTTTATGTGCGCATCCGAAATGAGATGATTGATCTCTTCCGAAGTGATGTTCGATTTGATTGTAACATGATCCATGGTTTCCACCGTACGAATCAGCTCATCCGATGGGTCGTTACCCGCTATAATAACAGGGTGCGCTGGGTTTTTCAATACGTTTTTAAGCAGGTAAAGAGCGGCCTCATTGTTTTCGCCAACGGCCAGGTTCCCGTGATACAGAATGAACTTACCTCGTCCATCACCAGATGACACCTTGTTATTTACGTGAAACGGTGGTAAGTGCAGTACATTATCGAATCGTTTACCAAAGTATTTCGTATCGTTACTCGAAATAGCGGCAATACAGTCGGCGTGCTTCAACACCTTTTCGTATTTCTTTAAGCGATCTGCTTCAATCTTGAAGAAGTATTTCTTGAACATGTTGGTCTCAACCTTCTCCAGATGCTTGTAATAGTGATGTTCTACGTTATGGGTGCGAACAACTTTATATCGGTCTTTAAGCCTTTTGTCGGCCAGGTAATAGGTCGAATGAAGTCCTTCAAACAATATCGGGTAATCGTCCTGTGTAATATTTTCGATCAATGCCGTAGAATTCCTCGACGCCACGATATATGGTTTTGCGTTATAAATAGGGTTTTTAAAGACTTTTCGCCTGTAATAGGTAACGGTTTCGCAAATTCCTTTAAGCATGGCGCTTTCACTTCTACCGTACTGATAGCAATGCAAATGAATCTTCACACCACTTTCAGCAAGCGCTACCAACTTGTAATAAATGTCGATTACACCACCATAGTTTGCGGGATAAGGCACGTCAAAAACGACTACGTGCAGATGTTTCTGAGAATCACTCATAGACTGTCAACAACTTTTTTTCTTCGTATTTCCAATTCCACTTTTCAGCCGCAAACGTGCAATTATACTTTAATTGATTGTACAATTCATCGTCCGTTAGCAATTGATTGATCGCCTGAGTAATGTCTTCTAAATTCGGCTCAACCAAAAGCATGGTCTCATATTCCTCATTTAATCGCTTGTACTCGGGGAAATTGCTGCTAATAGAAGGGATGTGTGCCTGAACATAGTCGAAGCATTTGTTGCTCAATGAGTAGTAATAACTCAAGCCAATATTTTCCAGAACATTTAACCCCATGCGTGCTTTACGTGTTACTAGTCGTAAATCCTCAGGGGCAAGTTTGCCCATAAATTTCACTTTGTGTTCCAGGTTCTCAGATTTAACCAGGGCCCGTAATTCTGCACTTAAATCTCCCTCCCCAACTAACAATAGTTGAGCATCGATTTGGTGCATCGCTCGAATGTATAGGTCAATACAACGACCTGCATTCAAAGCACCTTGATAAATTAGTGAACCGTAGTCAGAAAGATCTGATTTAGGTTTTACGACATCTTTAGAACGCAAATATGGTACGTTTCTTATAACCGATACCTGTTTTTTATACCTTTTATGATACAAATCTGATATTGAACCACTTACTGTGTAAAAACGATGGGCATTTCGGAAGACAGATATCTCCATAAGCTTCCAAATGAACTTCACCAACCTCCGATTTGTAACCTCCGGAACCTCTGTAAAATGCTCATGGGCGTCAAAGACCCAAAAGAAAGAAACCAGAAATCGATAAAGCCGGGCTGCAAACACGGTATCCAGATCAACGGTGTTGATTACATCTGGTTTTCGTAGTATAAAATAACGTAAGAGCCGCACGTTGTATTCGAGGTAAAACATTGGCCCTTTGTTGAAACGGCATTTCAATCGATGTTGTTGGAACGGTTTATCGTTTAGAGGCCTGCTGTCTTTTAGCACTCTACCCACCAATTCCACGTTAAATCCATGCGCTTGCAAAGACGAACATATCCGAATCATGCGTTGATCGTAGTTCAAATCATTCGTAACCGTACAGATAACCGTCCTCAACTTCGTATTTCCATTAGTCCCTCTCGCAGATGGACCAAACCATCGTCCATCATCCATTTCAAAACACCGTGTACCTGATCTTCAGAATATCCAAGAATCGATCGAACCAGCTGACCGTATTCCATGGGCTCGGCCAATAAGGCCCTTACCTGGTTCTCAATTACGCTGAAATCATCAGACGAAAAGGCGTATCGCTGTTTGAGGTTGCAAACATCGCATTTTCCGCAGTCTTCTTTCTGTTCTTCTCCAAAATACTCACCGATTAACCGCGACCGACACTCTTCCTCTTCAATGTATTGTACCAGGGCCTCGAAGCGGTCTTCGGTTCTTTTTCGGTTGGTCTTTAGCCAAGCCTCACGATCAACTATCTTTTCCACCCGTGGTTGCAGAAAGGTAATGAACGGCACATCAGTACTTTCTATATAGTCAAGTAATTTGAGCTGCTTTAGAGTGTTTAGATTAGCAACCACTTGTTTTACCGTATGCTTTAATCTCTTGGCGAGTGCTGGTTCGCGTATCACCGCATAATGATCAAAAATGCCGCTGTACGAGCGTAAAATCAACTTGATTAACGCGTCGAATCGAATGTTTTTCAATTGGAAATCGTACAACTCTGTGCTGCTTACATTAATCTTCAATCGAGAAGGCCTTCTGAAACCATCTGATGGCAGTAAATAATTGAGTTGTTCAAGTACGTTCAAAGAGGAGTATGTCTCCAAGGCGTTGTTCTCAAACTTTTTGCAGAAATCCTCCAGATCAAAGTCAAAACGGGCATCGTTACCGGTATGGTAAGCTAACTCAAAGTAGTTGCATAGATTCTGGTAGATACGATTAACACGCTCCAACGATGGGAAGCGACCCGATATCCTAGACCTTCCATCCAACATGTCGGCTTCTTCATACATCAACAAGCACAAGGCGTCATTCCCATCTCTTCCCGCCCGTCCGGCTTCTTGATAATACGACTCAATGCTGTCAGGCAGGTCGTAGTGCAGCACAAATCGAACATCCGGTTTATCAATACCCATTCCAAAGGCATTGGTCGATACCATTACACGCGTATGGCCATTCTGCCAGGCATCTTGCCGTTGGTTCCTTTCCGTCGATGATAATCCGGCATGATAATAGTTGGCAACGATGTTGGCATTTCGTAGGTAGTTTGCTATTTCTACGGTCTTTCTCCGGCTTCGTACATAAACAATTCCAGAACCTGGTGTAACTTGTATATGCCGCAGTAACTCGCCCCTCTTGTCTTCTGTGTACCGTACCTGGTAGCTCAAATTGGGACGTAAAAACTCACTCTTGTACAACGCCGTATTGCGAAGTTCAAGTTGTTCAATTATGTCTTGTTGTACCTGTGCCGTGGCCGACGCGGTTAATGCCAATATCGGAATTTCTGGTTTTAGTAATCTGATTTGACCGATCTCCCGGTACACCGGGCGGAAATCATGTCCCCATTGAGATATGCAATGCGCCTCGTCAACCGCCACAAAGCTTAGGTTGGTCATACCCAGACTATTCTGAAAGTCTGGACTCTTTAAACGCTCTGGAGAGACATAAACGAGAACGTATTTGCCATTTCGCATGTTCTCATATTCAATCTGTAGCTCGCGTCGTGACAGGCCCGAATAGAGATAGGTAGCAGAAATGCCTTTTGACTTTAGCAGTTCCACCTGATCCCGCATTAGGGCTACCAAAGGCGAAACAACCAAACAAACTCCTTCAAGCTCTAGGGCCGGTAGTTGATAGCAAATCGACTTTCCACCACCGGTTGGTAGTAAAGCGAGGGTATCTCTACCACTACATACAGCACGAATAATATCTTCCTGGTTCGGACGAAATGCCGTATACCCCCAATATTTTTTTAAGGTTTGAAGCAATGTTTAAACACTGCCAAAAATAGATGTTTCTTTCCAACTACCGCAATACGTGCACCAGACCTTTCACGTTCTGGAACTCACCGTCTTCTGTGGTAATAAATCGAATTGAGTAAAGATAAACTCCAGAAGGAACTACCTCTCCACCTGCGGTTCCATCCCACCCCTGATTCGGATCGTTCGTTTCGAAAATGGCTTCTCCCCATCGGTTGTGAACGCTCATGGAGTAATCCTGGAAGTTAATAAGTGTCGGAATAAACATATCGTTCAGACCATCGCCATTAGGACTAAAGCTTGTTGGAATATGATAATGACTGATACATTCGGTACCAACCCGGTAATCATCCAAGCCCTCACAACCATCCTGATTGGTAACCACTACGTAGTAGGTTATCTGTTCAGTAGCCTTAATGGTTTGTGTTGTTTCTCCGTATGGCGACCACAGGTAGGTCATACCCGGATTGCCTGCATCAAGAGTCAGCTCAAAATCACCACACAAAATGGTGTCGGTTCCAAGATCTACAATCGGTAAAGGAGAGATACGGAAGTTAACAGTATCTCCTACTTCTCCGCAGTAGTTTTTAATCACCACCCAATGATCTCCCTCTGTTAGGAAGGTTGCCGATGTGCCATTGGTATTATCCGACCATTCATATGTTTCCTCATTATCAGGGTCTCCTACAATATACGATGTAGCTGTAATGCCTCCACAGTAAACGCGATCATCTCCTAAGTCAACCACAGGCATCTGAAGCAACTCATACTTCACTTCATCCGAAGCTGATCCACAGCGATTCGTGATCTTTACCGAATAAGTTCCCGGTGCGGTTACATTATAAGTAGGGCCAGATATTGAACCTTGCCATTCATACTCCATCTCATCATCCGGATCGGTAACGTCTAACGTAACATTCACCGTACCACAATACGTGGAATCATTCGGTAGTGCAACCACCGGCGTTTTCTTAAGAATCACCTTCCAGCTCGACGAGTCGATACCACACTTATTCTTAACGTATCCAGTGTAATCTCCTTCGCTTGAAACTGTTAAGGCTGCCACATTATTGGCTAGCCCAGCCCAGGAGTATACTTCTTCGTTATTGGTTTTTGTGTTTGGCATTACCAACAATTCGTTCACCACATCACAGGTGTAGATGGTATCTTTAATACCAACTGTAGGCTTGGTAATCAAACCAACCTGCACCGAATCTCGCACGGTTGCACACGTATTCTCAATGGTAATGCGTGCATAGGTTTCGCCATTGATCAAAAGTGTATCTTCTGTACCAATACTAATCTTTGCAACGACATCATCCCACGAATATGTTTCCCCATTGTCTTCTTTACCTACGTGTAAAATGTATGACACAACATCACAGAAAACGCTGTCATCAGGTAAGGCGACAACCGGAGTGGTATGCATTACGATATGCGTTTCCACACTATCTGCACCACAAAAATTGGACGCAACAACTTTGTATCTGCCGGTATCCTTGGCTGTTATTGCCTGAACCGAATCACCATTGCTCCATTTATAGACGACGTCATTGTTTGCGTTCTGAGCATCGAGTGTAATGGTAACACTGTCACAATCAATAGTGTCGGTTGGCAATGTGACAATTGGTGTTTTCAAAAAGTCAAGATTCAGCGTATCTGATTTCGATCCACAATTGGGTGTCGAAATATCGACGTAGTACTTCCCGGGTTGATTTACCCATATGGTTTGTTGATCGGAACCATTGTGCCAGTCGTATTCGGCACCAAATATGGTGTCGTTCTTAGCATCGAGCAACAGGGTTGGGAAATTATCACAATACGTAGTGTCGTTACCGAAAACCGGTACAATCGGGCTGCGTTCCAGACGAATATGAATGGAATCGCGGACGGTATCACAACCGTAGGTAGCACTTACCCATAGCAGACCTGTATCCTTGGCAATGTTATATCGGTTCTTTACGCCATTGCTCCACTCAAACGTCGCCCCCTGGTTCTTGGCATCAAAAATTTCAAAAACGTTGTCACATTCAATAATCGAATCTTCCAAACCGAGCGAAATGGGTTCGGTATAGAGTGTATCTCTAAACTTAGTTATGAAACCGGTCCAAAACTGGCTGGATACTGACTCCTTATAAACTCCTTTTGTTGTTGGGTAGTCTCCCGACCACGAGTTACCGGCAGATAAAATATAGGTCACACAACCTACTCGTTTGGCTCGGATACCACCTGGGAACTCTCCCCCGTTTCCACCATAATACGTCCCATACATCAAGTCTCCACCCGTATACGAGAGTTTCGATATGGTAAGCTTTCCATACCACGACAAACCGTTGTTGTTCTTTTGTAGGGCGTCGCTGGTTATTGGGAAATCGGTCGACTTTGAAGTCGCTGCAATAATCGCTTCTTCTTTAACGTTTGCGGTGATGCTCGCGCTTTCGAACCACCAGTTGTTTGGGTTATAGCCATCGTCTCCACCACCACCCAGATAGGTGCTATAGCGGAAATTGGTACCGGCACTAATCATCTTCACAACCACAACATCGTAGCCACCTGCGTTCTTCTTTTGATACGCGTTTTTCGAAACCGGGAAATCACTGGAATTAGAGTTACCAACGATATACGGCTCTGCTTCCTCACTGGCGTATATACCTTCGAACGACTCACTGCCTGTTCCTCCCATCAGTTTGGCAAACTCCAGGGTATTGCCATTGGGTTTAAACTTAACAACGAATCCGTCTGTAGTTCCCTTGATGTATTTATTAAAAACAGAAGATCCTGGTGTTGTTCTGAAGTTCCCCGAACTGGTCGAGCCTACAACATATATGGATCCTCCCGGAGCAATGAAAAGGTCTTTCCCCATGTCTTCTCCCGACCCACCGATATACGTTGAGAATACCAGATCAGATCCATCGGCCTTCAAACACGATAAAAAGGCGTCTCCGGAATTCCACCAAGTGCCTGACTTACTTCCACCATACTTCGATTGGTAACAACCGTTCGTAACCGGGAAGTCTTCAGATGTGGTGCTTCCAACTACGTATACCTTTCCATCCGGTGTAACCTGCATTCCCCGAATCCAGTCGATTGACCAGCTTGAAGAAGAAGTACGTCCTGTAAGAAAGGTTGAAAAAATGAGTTTGTTTCCGTCGCTGCTGAACTTGGTAATAAAACCTTGCCAGCAAAAACCTGTTCCACACGTCTTTCCGTCTTCGTCGAAAGCACCGGTGGTTGTAGGGAATCCTCCACCCCAGGTAATACCGGATATCGCAGCTTGATAACCACTGCTTACCGATATATTCATGGCGTATTCTCCATTACTTCCCCCGAAATAGGTAAAGTATCTTAGACTGTCGCCTTTTGGTGTAACCTTACAAACAAAGGCATCGTAAAAACCATCAATGGTGGTATCATATCCACCCAACTGGCTCACAAACTTTTGGTTATAGGCCATTCCGCAGATGTACACATTGTCCTCGTCGTCAATATCCACGTCCAGTACGTAAACATAACCCCAGGTCGTCGAACTTCCGGTTTCACCGTAGAAATAGGTACTCCAGTCAACATAAATGGGGTCGATAACCAACGGCAGCTCTTCGTTGTAATTTCCATTGATATGAAAACTTACCTCACCGTTAATTACCTGATAATCAACGAAAACCTCTACTTGTTTTCCGTTAACCACTTGGTATGAAAACGGCTTGTCTTCAATAAAATCACCCCATGGTGTTGTGAGTTTGAGTTCGCCCGAAGACAATACCTCAATGCCTTCAATACCGTCGTACTTCATGCGTATATCGGTAACATCGGCCCCAGGTTTAACGATGTAATCGTATTTGAGGGCCCCACTCTTTGCGCTGTAGAACTTTAGATCGATATTCTGATAAATATTCTTGTATTCGATTTCACGATAGTCGTTTAGTTTAACACCGTCTTTGGCATTGGGCCCAAAGTAATTGATGTTATTGGTTACAGGCTGATTCGCCTCAACTGAAGTTGTGCTTGCATTTGGAAACGACAAGCTCCAGTTTAAGCAGGAAGCACTCGCTCTAAATGGGTCACCGTCTACGGTTTCAAGTTTTAGATTTTTACGAAGTGAGAAGGTAACCTTGTCCTGATAAAAAGATGCCGTCGCGTTGGCTCCGGAGCTTTGGTAAAGAATATCCGGGTTCCATTGTCCCTTGTTTGCCCTGAATAACTGATGTTCGTTCATCATCAGGTCATTGAGCATATTCTGATAGGTTGATTTGTCTTGTGGTTTCTTCTTCGATCCTTCAGCAGAATCATAAGAAAATAGGGTAATTAGGAGTAATAAAGCCAGAGGTAATTTTGGTGTGCAACGCTGCATGATGTCGTGAATATATTTCACGGACTCGTGAAATCAAACAAACGTTGCATGAGTATTGTCATAATTTTAATAATTTCACTTTACGTCGACATCGGAAATAACGAAAAATGATTTGTTACTTTGCCCTCCGTGTTGGATCAATTGAAAAATAGAATACAGAAGCACTACCGAATACTGAGTTTGGCGGCTATCGTTATCACCCTGATTATCACGTATTTAAAATTTTCAAATTCCCTACCACTTGGTGTACATAGCTGGGCGCAATCAGATCGATATTCCGTTGCCTATATGTTTCAGGGCAATGCGAACTTCTTTGCTCCCCAAACGCACAATTTAAGCAGTGAAAATGGACGTTGTGGCGTAGAATTTCCTCTAATTCAATATACTTCGGCACGCCTTAGCCTCATTTTGGGTAAAAACAGACTTCCGTTTCTTTATAGACTGATCAATCTCCTGGTACTTCTTACCGGAATAATATACCTGTTTAGCAAGTGGAAACCTCGTGCCATCACACCGTTCTTATTGGGAGTTGTTACATTAACTTCACCCGTTCTTGTGTTTTATGGATTTAACTTCCTGCCCGACACGGCAGGTGTAGGTGTTCTTTTTATAGCCTTAGGGCAATTGCTGATATACGATCGAAGCGGACAATTGAAACACGGATTGTTTGCTTTGGGGTTTTCAGCGCTTGCAAGCTTATTGAAAACAACCTGTGGGATTTACTTCCTGGGCATTGCAGGTGGGCTGGGGCTTTATGAGCTAATGTCCAAAAACTGGAAAAGAACCGGAATCATTGTTCTTTTGACCTTGATTCTCGGAGGAATTGTTGCAAGTTATGATTACTACTTCTTCCATGAGGTTAATCGCACGTTATGGTCTCCCATTTTCATGTCGCAAAGCCAACCCATTGGTAATTGGACAGAGCTAAAAGCCGTGTGGAAGGGTATTCGGTTCTGGCACGGTCAGTTTCTCACCTGGCCAGCTACCATAGGCCTGGGTATATTGGGTATACTGGCTTTGCTTAAAAAGCGGCAGCCAGCGACTTGGACGGTGGTTCAACTTACCACCTGGATATGTGCCGTTGGCGTTGTTGCATTTCTGGGTTTGATGGGAAAGCAATTTCAAAATCACGATTACTATTACATCGCTGGTTTTTCCCCACTTCTCATCCTGATATGCCTAAGCATTACCCGGAGGTTACAGGGAACGAAATGGTTACAACACCGTTTGATCTCTCTAGGGTTTGTTGTTTTAACCATATGGGGCTTGTTTAATTCGGTTTCCGACTTCGCCCCTCGCATGGAGAGCCACTTCTTCTGGAAAGAGCGAGACATTATCAACGATATTGTATGGCTTCAAGATGGCCAGCAACTACTGGACGATATGGGAATGCCAGGTGACGCTAAAATTTTCGTCGGGTACGCAGCTGCACCCAACACCAGCCTGGTGTATTTCAACCGAAGAGGTAAGGTATTTAACCACGAAGAAATGGCCCGGGACTCTTCGAATATGGACTATTGGTCCAACCGTATTCAACCCGATTATTACGTATTCCCATCTGCATGGCAATCTAAACTAGCCACTGACCAACCCAAACTCTATCGGAATATCATCTTGTTTGCCAAACGAGATGGGTTCTATATTTACAAACCAATTTAGCAAACAATGGACATTGTAGAATTTCGAGACTATTGCATTCTTAAACCCGGGGTTACAGAAGAATTCCCCTTCGATAATCAGACACTGGTATTCAAAGTAATGGGGAAGATATTTACGATCTGTGGCGTTGACGACTTTGATGATATCAACCTTAAATGTGACCCGGAATGGGCCTTAGAACTAAGAGCCGAATACCCCCAGATTCGCCCAGGGTACCACATGAACAAGAAACATTGGAACACCGTTACCACCAGTGCGTTCCACAATGCCCCCCTACTTCGAAAAATGATTGATCATAGCTATGACCTGGTTGTGAGCAAACTTCCCAAAGCCAAACGTGATGAATTAAAAAAGGGTCCAGTTTCCTGAACCCTTTCATTCATTTCTATTGAACGTTTCTTTATTCGATCACGCCATCAATCAGGTGTATAACACCATTTGTTGCGTTAATATCCTTCTTGATTACCTTTATTCCGCCGCCTACGCTTGCGTTTAACACGATCTCTCCGCCATTGGTTGTAGCGGTGATATCTTCCCCTTCGGTTTGAATCACACCCGTTACAGCAGAGCTGCTCAACGATTTGCCCAAGACAATGGTGTTGTTCATTATTGTACGTCTTTTGCTTGGCTGAATATCACTCATTCGAATAGCGCCATTATCCTCCAACCATTTAATCAGGTCATCTTCATTAATAGCAAAGACTGAATTTGAACCGCTTTCCAACGCCGTTTTAGTAGCAGCTTCCAATGTTATACCCGACAGGTAGTTTTTCATTGCGGGGTTGAGGGCCAGGTGTTCCAACAATGTTGGTGCCTCCAGCGTTCCGGCAAGCACATATACCATTCCATTGGTCGCTTCAAAATTGGTAGTAGCTGCTATACCGTTGAATCGAACTGCTGATCCGGTCACCTCAGTAAATATGGAAACTTTTCCACTTCCCATAGCTGCAACCAATTCACTTGGTGCATAGCCGCCGTTCTGGAAGTCTGAAGATTTGCGTTTACCAACGATAAAGTGGTAGCTTGCAAAAGCTGCCGCTTCAGCGTCTGACATACTGCTAATATCAATTCCGTCATTCGCAAGTTGCAGGTCACTAACCGCTAAAAGCGTGTAAGCTCCTGTACCGCTGATTTTTGACGAAAGACCCGCCTTATCAAGTGCGGAAAGGAAGTCGTCGTAACCACCCTGTGTGGTTAGGTACTCAGAGATGGATTGAGTTGGTTGATTTCCACCTCCTGTATCATCGCCTTTACAAGAATGCAAGGCAAATGCACATAGGAGTGCAAAGGATAAGAGAATACTGGTTTTAGTTTTGTTTCGCATAAAATCTTTTTTTTGGTAAAGTTAGTAGAAATTCAAGAATCTCGGTCGGCTTGCCTAGCCTATTTTTTTTGCAGAATCCCATAAAACATGGAGTCTGAATCGTTTTCGTAACCTTTTACATAACCTTTTTTGACAGTTAATAGACCAAGCTCGGTCTCCAAACGGTTCGTTACACCTTCATTTTCCCTCGTATATACCGAGCAGGTTAGGTACATCACATGTCCACCTTTCTTCAGGAATGGTAGCGTGTTCCGCACGATTTGGAACTGAAGTGAAGCATATTCCTCCGGTGTTTTATTAAAGCTACGTTTAAACTCGGGGTTCCGCCCCCAGGTTCCGGACCCCGAACACGGTACATCGGCCAAAACGAGGTCAAACGCCTCTGAGGCTATTTTCTTTTTGCCGGAAGCACCCAAAAACTCGATGGAAGATATGGGTTTGCGTAAATCTAGAACCGTGTGATGTGTTCTCCGTTTATGCCTTTTCACCCTTTGAATAAAGTTGTTCAGTATGGAGGATCGTAAGTCGGATGCAAAAACGTCTAACTCAGAACGTCTATCCAGCAGGTTTAGGCTTTTTCCACCTGAAGCGCAACAACAATCCCAAACGGTTTGGAAATCATACTGACTTAGTTCGTTCAACGCAATCTGAGAACTCAAATCCTGGACCTCCACCTTATTTTTCAACATCGGTAGTTGGTCGAGCGAGCTTCCTACCTGCAAGCCAATGGCGCCATTGGGTCCATATGTTACGTCAGTAACCTGCTGCTCCAACTGCTCCTGTTCCACTGCCCGAAAAGGGCGTAACCACAATTTAGGTTGATCCATCATCGAGCGAATAAGGTCGTCGCGATTCAACTCTTTACTGACCTCTTCCATGTAAGGAAAAGATTTATCCCGGCTCCATGTACCGGCCCCTTCGACGAAGTTGAGACGTTCGTCACGTGTTAACCCGCTCCAGTTGGACGGTAGTTCCAACGACTCAATTATACCATCCAACCAGGTGTCGAGTTCGGTTTGGAGAACCAGGTACCCCATAACAATCTGCTCACGCTGGGATAACGCGCCAAAGGTATACCCAAGGCGGAACCACGAATAACACAAGCCTCGAATTCTTCTACGATCCTTGCTACCAAACTTTTTGTTCGACTTAAAGTATGACCGAAGGCTAAGATGGAAAGGTTTTCCCGGTTGATGGGTCTTTAGGCAGGTAAGTGCAAAATCTACATGCCTGTTGAAAATGGCCTCTTGATTCATTCGGCCAGTTGCAATTCAAACTCGTTGAACTTCAAGATAAATACGTTTGTATTTTGATTCAACCCGTGTTCAAATTCATAGCTAAAATTGGAGGTAAGATATCGAAACTCCCTACCGCTTATGTAAGCCGGGAAATGTTCTCCAAACGCCATAAGGAAATCACCCATAAACTTAAACTGGTCGTAGCCCAGGTACGCATAAAGACTTGGATCCCTTCGATTCACCAGCCTAAAGTTCTCACGAAAGTGGGTCACTGCAATTGTGGTATCATCAACAAAGTCGGAAGCTACGAGATGAATATTCATCTTGTTCCAAAATTTATAGTCGTTATCCTCGAAGTTCGACCAACTGTTTTCACCAAAAATCGTAACGGGCTTCTTGGTTTGGTAGATACTTGACAGAGTAGTATTTACGGTTGTTGGGTTGTGCGACGCCACATAAATCACGGTATTTTCATCACTCACCTCATTGGCCCATTGAACATCTTTGTTAACAGCCTGTACCTTGACCTTCTGCGCTTTTAGCTCTTCAACCAATAAAGGCTCTAACCGGTTGGCATACGACCTCCCATCGTTATAGATTACTACTTTGTTCCCCTCAAAATGATTTGCCATGAAGTTGGCGACCGTTTCCGCCTTGGCCTGCATAGATGGCGTGGTTGAATACAACCGTTGGTTTTCCGTTTCAATCTCGTCGATACTGGTTAATGGCGAGATCACAGCAATATCATGCTTCAAGGCAAAATCAGAAACCATTTTTATATGATCCTTTGACAATGGGCCAACAATCACATCCATATGCCTCATAACGGACTTATCGAGAATCCGTTTTAGTCGTTCATCGCTGTTTTCGTTGTCGTACACATAAAGTTTCATTCGAAGTCCTTCGACTTCCAGGTCGCGTAAGGCCATTTTAACCCCTTGGTAGTATTCGACCATGGCGCTCGACGTACGTTGCTCACGTTTGGTCTCCGCCTCATAATGGAAAGGTAGAATTAGGGCTACTTTGAATTCTGTTTTATGGGGTTCTACTAAAAACTGTTCGCCAAAAAACTCCACAGAAATGTATTCCTGGGTTTCTTCGGTCTCTTTCGATTTTGGATTGTCTTCTGTAGTTGGTTTATCAGAATCTTCTACTACCACAGGCTTATCCCCAACAGGTTTGTCAGGGGCATCACTAGAAATAACCTTAAATGCGTTGCACGATATAAGTACAAACGCTAATAACAAGGTCATCAGATTATTCCCACTCAATAGTGGCCGGTGGTTTCGAACTAATGTCATATACAACTCGATTTATGCCCTTAATCGTATTAATGATCTTATTACTTACATCCGCCAAAAAGCGATGAGGTAAATCAACCCAATCTGCAGTCATTCCATCCATTGAGGTAACGGCCCTCAAACAGATTACATTTTCGTATGTGCGCTCATCGCCCATTACTCCTACCGATTGTACCGGTAAGAAAATGGCGCCTGCCTGCCAAACGTCGTTATAAAGGCCTTGGTCTTTCAGTGCATTGATGAAAATCGCATCAGCTTCTTGAAGTATGCGAACCTTTTCAGCAGTAATATCACCAATGATTCGGATGGCGAGACCAGGTCCTGGGAATGGGTGCCGTCCTAAAATAGCTTGTCCCAAACCAGCCTCAGCACCAATCTTTCTCACTTCATCCTTAAACAAAGTGTTCAATGGCTCCAATAACTTGAGGTTCATCTTCTCAGGAAGTCCTCCAACGTTATGGTGACTCTTAATGGTTGCCGACGGACCATTTACAGAAACCGACTCAATCACATCCGGATAGATGGTACCCTGTGCCAACCAGCGCGCGCCTTCCACTTTAGACGCCTCTTTATCAAATACTTCTACAAATAATCTGCCAATTATCTTTCGCTTGGTTTCAGGGTCTGTAACTCCGGCCAACTCTGATAAAAACTCCTCGGAAGCATCCACTCCGGTTACATTGAGTCCAAGCTCTTTATAGGAATCTAAAACAGATGAAAATTCATCTTTCCTTAGCAAACCGTTATTCACGAAGATACAGTGCAGCTGACTTCCAATGGCCTGGTGTATCAAAACCGCTGCAACAGAGGAATCCACACCTCCACTCAACCCAAGAATAACCTTGTCGGAGCCTACTTTGTCTTTTATCTCGTTAACGGTTGACTGGATAAAATGAGCAGGTGTCCAGGAAGAGGTACAACCACAAATGTCAACTACGAAATTAGACAGCAATGTCTTGCCATCGGTCGAATGGGTTACCTCCGGGTGAAACTGGATGGCGTATATATCCTTGTTCTCCACTTTAAAGGCTGCAATTTCTACAGACTCGGTACTCGCAATAACCTGAAGCGTATCCGGTCTCTTCGTAATGGTGTCTCCATGCGACATCCACACCTGAGAACCTTGAGAAACATTGGCCAGAAAGGGTGTTTCGGAAACCGACACCAAATTGGCTCTACCGTACTCACGGTGTTTTGAGGCCTCTACCTGACCGCCATACTGAGTGGCCAGCCATTGGGCTCCATAACAAACGCCCAAAAGCGGAACGGGCAGATTCAGTACATCGAGCAACGGCTCGGGTGCGTTTTCATCGCGAACCGAACACGGACTTCCGGAAAGAATCACACCTTTTACGCTTTCATCCAGTTGGATATCAGCATTATACGGGTGTATCTCACAATAAACGTTGAACTCACGGACTCTTCGGGCAATCAGCTGTGTGTATTGCGACCCGAAATCAAGGATAATAAGCTTTTCTTCCATGCTAAAAACTAGCACAAAAGTAACCTAATAAATGGGTAAAAATGCCTTATTGAATGTTGAGATACGAAGTTGTTTTACACAGGCTTACGCCTCAACAAACTTGTACCCTACACCACGTAGTGATCGGAAATAAACCGGATTCTTTGGATCTGGCTCAAAATACTTGCGGAAGGCCAGGATAAAGTTATCGATCGTTCGGGTTGATGGGTACACCGAGTACCCCCAAACGGTTTGAAGAATTTTCTCCCTGCTTACCACTTCGTTCTTATTTTCAATAAGCAGTTTTAACAAGAGTGCCTCCTTTTTGGTAAGTGAAAATTCACCTTTGTTTCCACGTGCTTCGTAACTCACAAAGTTGACATAATTGTCGCCAAATGAGTAATCGTTCGAAGCTAGCTTATTGATGTTGTTGTCGTTTCGCTCGATCAGATTGCGAACGCGCAGCATAAACTCTTCCAGATTGAACGGCTTGGTCATGTAGTCGTCTCCACCTTTTTTAAGGCCAAGAACACGGTCTTCTGCTGAACTTTTTGCAGAAAGGAACATAATCGGCACCTGCGAATCGTGTAAGCGAATGTTCTCGCAAACGGCTATCCCATCAATGTTTGGAATCATGATATCCAATATCACCAAATCGAATCTTTGTTCTTTGAACTTCGTGACCGCCGTCAGACCATCGTGGACGACTACCGGATGATATTCATCGATTTCGAGGTTTAACTTAATGGTCTCTGCGAGATGTTTTTCGTCTTCTACTAGTAAGATTCGTTTTTTCATAAGGGCTGATATTAGAGGTAATGTTTAAATTAATTAACTGCACTACACCGCAATGTAGTATAGTGGCGGCTCGTCAATTTGGGTAAGCCATTATCAAATATGGACGCAATACGCCTTTTCTGTGTCATGAACTACTCATTTTTTTACATAAAGGGGTAGTTCTACACGAAACACGCTTCCTCGCGGATTGTTTTTCGTGACTTTAATGTTACCACCGTGCTTTTCGATGGTTTCCTTCACAATAAACAACCCCAAACCGGTCCCCTTTGTTTCTCTAACCTCCTCATCACCAACGCGGTAAAACTTTTTAAATATCTTTTTACGTTCCGATTCCGGTATGCCAATTCCCTGGTCCTTTATCTCCACCACGGCAAAGCCATCCTGGGTATAAAGCTGCACGTCGAGCGGTTCATCATTGCCATACTTGATTGCGTTCTCCAAGAGATTGTTCATAGAAATACGGAGTATAAATCGATCGCCAAAAACTTCTATGTCTTGCTCAATATCGGCACTTAACTCTGTTCTCATTCTGTAACTCTCAACCAGTCTTTCCATCATGTCGGTAATCAGAAAGGCTTCCTTGCCATAGGTATAGTTGTCGTTTTCGATCTGCATGGCGGTCAACATATTTTCAGCTAACTCGTTTAACCGATCACTGTTAGATATGGCCTTATCCAACATTTCATTTCGTTTTTCGTCTGGTAATTTTCGCGTCCGAATTGTCTGCAACATCAACTTCATTGCCGCAATGGGTGTTTTGAGCTCATGGGTAACCGACAACAAAAAGTTATTCTGTTGCTTATTGAGTCGGTAGATCATTTGAACGGAGTTGAAAACACCATAAACCCCTACTCCCACCAGAATGGTTAACAAAATCGCCTGAAATGAGTACAAGCCTACGCGGTTGTTTAACTTTGACTTAAGGCGTGCCAACTCCCCTTCCCGAATATCGATATCCAGCTTCCACTCATCGGCAGCCTTCAAATATGTAGCCTGATAACTGCCATTGTTGAACCCTTTAAGAAAAGCGTTCATCTTGGTTGTATCGGCATCAATTTCGGCCTGTTTAAACTTGAAATGAATAGCGTTTTCTGACAAAAACTCATCGTTCTTACTTTTCTCAATAAGGCGTAGCACACATGCCTGGCGGCCTGCTTGTAGTACCTTAACTTGAAGTCGATACTCCTTGTTGCTAAAATTTACCAACGAATAGGTAAGCCAGCCAAATGAGACCAGGATGTAGCTCACAATGAAGATCAGAAGCAAACGAAGTTTCATTTTCTATTTCTATGAGTTGCGAAAATACTGGATTCTGTTTTGTAAAAAGATTTTACGTTGTTTGCAAGCAGTTAATTTTCAAACGATTCAGACAATAACAAAACGACAGCTATCACTTAGCAACGGTGTTGACAAGCCTGAAATCTGGGTGGCGTATCAAGGTAAGGTTTATGACGTAACGAGAAGTCGTTTGTGGCGAAACGGCAAGCACTATGAGCACTGGGCCGGACAGGATCTTACGGATGAATTAAAAGATGCTCCACACACCGAGCAGGTATTTGATC
>JAEPQQ010000053.1:18930-26334 GCA_017640445.1 Bacteroidia bacterium
TGTATCGGTCTGTTGGTCTAACCGAACCTCAAGACGCTTAGTTCGCGAACCAGGTCTGATAGGTAATTGTTCGCGTTCGAACAATTTTACACTAACCCGACTTAGCACGATATTTTGGAGACACGTCGTTCGTGACGCCCTCCTTCGAAGTCGGCTGTTAAGAAAGCCTCAATCACTTCCATAGCCGTTTCCTGTGTAATAAAACGGGCCGGTATACATACCACATTGGCATTGTTATGCTGGCGGGCCAAACTTCCAAGTTCCGCATTCCAACACAGAGCTGCACGGATATCCTGATGTTTATTAGCCGTCATACACACTCCATTCCCACTTCCGCAAATAAGTATGCCAAGCTCACAGTCGCCCGACTCCACGGCTTGCGCCAGCGGGTGAACAAAGTCAGGATAATCAACCGATTCCGTTTCGTCTGTCCCAAAGTTGGTAAACTCACATTGAGCTTCAAGAGCCTTCATTACGTGGAACTTATAATCTGTTCCGGCGTGGTCATTGGCAATGGCAATCTTACGTTTCATTAACTGGGTCTTTTGTTTCTATTCGTTTTGCTATAAAGATACCTACTTCGTACAAGAAATAGACGGGAATTGTCAATAACACCTGACTCATCACATCAGGAGGCGTGATAACAGACGCCAGGATTAGTATTACGATAATGGAATGTTTGCGATATTTCTTTAGGAAGTCGGACGTTATCAACCCAAGTTTAGCCAGGAAGAAGATAATCAGAGGTAATTCAAAAACCACTCCCGAGGCGAGGGTAAGCGTAGATACAAATGAAACATACGATTGCATTGTGAACTGGTTCACTATGTGATCGGTTAGCCTGAAATTAACAAAGAAGTTGATTGACAGTGGCGCCAGCACAAAGTAGCCAAACGCTACTCCGGCTAGAAACAAGAACGACGTAGCCGCTACAATTCCCGTTGTATACTTCTGCTCACTTTCGCGAAGTGCGGGTTTTAAGAACCGCCAAAACTCCCACAAAATGTAGGGGGCCGCTAGAATTAATCCCACGGTAAACGAAACGACCATGAGATAGACAAACTGCCCGCTTACAGCAAGGTTTTGCGTGTTAAGTTCAATTGTATCAAAACAGAGTTTGTCGCTTTGGTAAAGCCAGTGCGACAGTTTACAAAAGGCACGATATAGGGGGAATTCGGACCGGGTTACAGCAAAAATCACCTTATCGAACACAAAGCGATAGTTGACGATTGCCGCAATCGAAAAGACCACAATGGCGATAACCGAACGCATGATGTGCCATCGGAGCTCTTCCAGATGCTCCAGGAACGTCATGTTCTTTCCCTGTTCGTCTACATCAACCTGGTCTAAAGGCATAAGCCGCTCTTCATTTTATTAGGTAAGCATGCCACCACACACGTGAAGTGTCTGACCCGTAACATACGTTGACATGTCGGAAGCCAGGTATACGCAGGCATTCGCTACGTCTTGTGGAGTACCTCCTCGTTTTAATGGAATGTTTTCTACCCACCCTTTCACAACTTCTTCATCCAGTGCACCTGTCATTTCGGTTTCGATGAAACCTGGTGCAATGGCGTTGCAACGAATGTTGCGACTACCCAACTCTTTTGCAATTGATTTGGTGAAACCTATGATGCCTGCTTTGGAAGCCGAATAATTTGACTGCCCTGCGTTTCCGTTTACACCTACCACCGATGTCATATTGATGATGGAGCCACTTCTATTCTTAAGGAAGGTACGTAAACAAGCCTTGGTAAGGTTAAATACTGATTTGAGGTTTACCTCCATGATTTCATCCCACTGCTCTTCACTCATTCTCATCAAAAGGTTGTCTCGGGTAATTCCGGCATTATTGATAAGTACGTCGATATTACCAAAGTCGGCCAATACGTTTTTCACCAACTCTTCTGAGTCGGTCATGGAAGCAGCGTTACTTTTATATCCCTTCGCTTCGATACCGTACTCGCTTTTAAGATCTGTTTCGATTTTTGTTGCCTTTTCTACCGAGTTCGCAAAGGTGAATGCTACGTTAGCACCTTGTTTGGCAAACTCCTGAGCAATTCCTAACCCAATGCCTCGGGTTGCACCTGTGATCAAAACCGTCTTATCCTTCAGTAAATTCATTCGTTTAAACTTTGGGCAAAAATATCGGATTGTTCGTTACCACAAAACACAAAAAAAGCCCGGACTTGGTTGTCCGGGCCTTGATTAAAAATATTTATTCAATTAGTTCTTACGTACAATATTGAAGTATCCCTTCGTAAAGTCACGTGAGTTAATTCCTGTTTTAAGCTTACCAGAGAATGTTCCTTTAATTAATTCTCCTTTTTCACCATACTCCGTGATGTTAATAGTAAGGTTGTTGGTAGGATCACTAGAAGATTCTACAAGTTGTACTCCTTCACCAGTAGCGATTTTAAAGTCTAAACCTGGGCTGTTCTGGTCGTATTTACCTGTAGCCTTTCCATTGAATTCCAAGCTAATTTCTGCTTTCGAAGTAATGGTTGCCCCGTGCTTATTCTTGGTAGAGAAACCCGTAATTTCAATCGTTGTTTTGTCTAGTACATTATCGTAGTAAACACCTGAAACATCTTGTTCCAATACAAGTTGGTAGTTATCGAAACTTACGGTAAAGCCGCAAGAGGCAGTATCGGTTGGGTCAACTGTAGGTGTTGTATCTTTTACTGGTGGAACTTCATCCCCACCACAACCGGTTCCAACAAAGAACATCGGAGCGATCATCATTGCGATTAGAAGGTACTTCAAGTTTTTCATCTATTTTTTATTTTGTGTTACAATTATAAACTTCTATCCCAAAATCAAACTCAATTTGAAGTAAATTTTTTGAAACGGTTAAAATACTGTGAAGCCGCATGTTTCTCAAAATCAAGTACTTGATCGGGATGCTGATACACCTTAAAGCCTTCGCCCCCATCAAATGCGATGCCCGACTCATTTACTTCCAACCAACTTCCCTCCGGCAAACACACAACATCGTTTGTGTTTAGGCAGATGTATTCTTCCAAACGAGCTTTTCTCGACTCACCTCCGTGATTGGGTATGGTATCTTCGGTGTAATGCGGATTTATTTGAAACGGAACCAGGTTAAGGCAGTCAAACGACCGGGGTTCTACAATAGGCATGTCATTGGTAGTGCAAAGAGTTGGTCCTGCAACATTGGAACCCGCGCTCCAGCCAACAAAGGGACACCCATCGTGTACGCGAGTGCGAATCAGGTCGAGTACTCCCTGCTCATACAGCTGCTGAACCAGGCGAAATGTGTTCCCACCACCAACGGCAATGGCTTCTGCTTGTTTTATAGCCGTTTGGGCTGAATCGAATTGGTGTATACCCTGTATCTCTATACCATGTTCGGCTAGTGCCGCTTGAACTGTTTCGGTATAGGCATCGTAGGAAATGCTCACACCTGCATAGGGGATAAACAAAACGCGTTTTCGATTCCCCAAAAATTGTGCGATTTTCTCCTTCGCGTGATTCATGTAGGTTTCCCCATGATTCGTTGAATTGCTCAGTAATAGAATATTCATAAACGTGTTTAACCAGTGGCAAGGTTACCTATTTTCCATAAAAAAAGGCTCCTTCCTCACGGAAAAAGCCCCCAATTGTATAAAAAAAACGTAAAAAAGAATCGATATTAAAACGGCGTAATCACCAGGCCTACGCTCGCCGTATTCACTTCCGGACCTCTTCCAGATTTAAACGTAGGAGTTGGGTAATACTTTCCGAACAGGACAAAGTCTCCATAACCAAACTGGGCTACATACCCCATTCGATAGTCTTCAAAACCGTAATCACCCTTCACTTTTTTCTTCTCTTTCTCCTTACCTCTGCCCCACTTCTGCTTTTGATGTGCTCCGATCAGATATCCGAATTGTACACCTGCGGAAAGCTTAAAGGATTTATCCTCTTTGTTAGGATTGCTTTTGTAGTTCAGCATCAACGGTATGGTTGCATACTGGCTCACCAGCTTATTTTGTCGGTAATCGATGTTTTCATCCAGGCTGTATTCCAACGGTTTAACATCGCGACTTATGGTAACTGGTTTTTTGAACTTATAGGTATTGTATTCAATGCCTGCACCATATACCAATCGCAGTTTACCTTTATACAGGTTTACTCCTTGCTGAATAATACCCAGGTGAAAGTTGTTCGAGCTTTTATTAAGCGTAAGGTCGCTATAGTCTTCAGGCAGGTCCAGAGTGTTTCCATCAGAGATCCAATTGTTCAAACCCCATTCGAATACCCACATACTCGTTTCCACAACCTTGGTTTTTCTCGGCGATTTACGATCTGATTTCTCACCTTCTTCCAATTCCTTCATGGCGTGCTCCATCTCAACTTCGGCCTCTTCCAAGGCTCGCTCTGCACTCTCCATGGCTTCTTCGATAACGGCTTCAATGGAATCTTCATTGAGTGTTGCATATTGAAGTGCATCTAATCCATCTTTCTCTACAGTTACTTCCTGTGTAATGGTAGTATCGTTCTCTCCGGTCACTTCATTTATGGTAATGTGTACACGTTTAGTTTTAATAACCCGTGTTCTGTCATCAGCATCCTGGGCCAATGCACCGCCCGTGGCAAACAATGCGCACGCTGCAAGGCTTAAATATCGTTGTATCATTGTTGAACCAATTTGTATGTTATTAATCGCTTTCATTTTGATCTTCTTTTATAGGTTTTAGACTCAGCATTGCCGTAGCGTAATACTGTTTCGAGGTAAACTCAATCTTCAGTGCTCCCCGAGTATCGTCTACAGGTTTGATTTTTAATTTTGAATTTCTAAAGGGTGAAGATAACCACGCGAGGCCTCCATTGACCGCGGGCCGTATCCCCTTGTATTTATTAACTAATGTTTCTTCTTCTATATGAGCCGTTTTGTACAAATCAGCACAATTCATAGCTCCATACTCCAGAGTTGGTAGCGACGACGTTGGCACCGCTATTCCATGTATTCCCTGAGCATCAACTGATGCCAGTGCCTCCTGAGCGTATCGCTTCGGTTGTGATTCTTCCGCAATATGTTCTTCTACATAAGGAGCAGGTAACGGCAGCTCATTATTCTTGTCGCTTACCTTTCGCGGTTCCTGTACAATCTCGGTAGCGTCCGAGGTGTGGTTTTCATCGGTTATGGCCACTTCTTCCTCAACGGGAACAACCATTTCCGGAATCTGTTCCGATTCGGATTGATGTGGTTCTACCTCCATTACCTCCTCTGCCATCGACCCAATGTGGTTCACATCATCACTCATGATAACATCCTTCCAAAGGGGGTAGCTGGCTACCAGCACAACTGCCGCGGCAGCATACTTCATCCAGGAAAAGCCAGCAAAAGCAATGAGCTTTGTTTCCTTTTTCAACAAACTCTTTTTGTTTTGGTAGGTCACTTCTGGAGCTACCAATTTTGTTTGTTGAAGAAGCTTCCAATCATCTTCCAATGCTCCGTTACTTTCCAGCTCCGCCAGAAGTTCCGCCTCTTCGGCTTCCGAGAGCTCGTTTTCAAGCATCTCGAACAACCTCCAATCCATGTCTTCTCTCTCTGTCATAATACCAATTGCATATCTTTTAAGTACGACTTCAAAAACTGTCTGGCGCGGTATATATTAATTTTCACTTGGGCTTCGGTCATTCCTGTTACGTCTCCAATACTGCGATAATCGTAGCCTTCGTAGTCGCGAAGCAGGATAACCGTCTTTTGGTTTTCGGGTAACTTATCTACAGCTTTATTGATGATCTCCATGGCATCGGAATATTGCTCGCTGTGACTGTAGTTGTTTTCAACAACCTCATCCATGGTCGCCTTTCTCTTCGACTTACGCAACAGGTCGATGCTGTTGTTGTAGGCGATCTTAAAAAGAAAGGCTTTTGCGGTTGTCATATCAACTTTGTCTTTTCTTACCCAGAGCTTTTCAAACGTGTTCTGAACTACATTCTCAGCTTCAAATTCGTCCCTCAAGTGTTTTAGGGCAAACCTGAAAATGCCATCCGAGAGTGTCTCAACACAGGTATTATACTCTTTTGTGGTCATTAATTGTTAGTGATACGCGAAACCGAAATAAAAGTTACAGTAAAGGTAACTTTTTTCAGGTTTTGAACTTAAATGTCTAATAATCAAGGGCATATTTTAACTGTGAGATTGCGAAAAAAGTACATTTTTGCAGGGTGAAAAGGTCGAAGCCCTGGTTTGAGGAATGGTTTAACTCACCATACTACCATATTTTATACGGACAACGAGATTATAATGAGGCAAAACGCTTTATTGAAAACTTGCTTGCGTACCTCCAGCCAGTTAAAGAAAGTACGTTCCTTGACCTGGCCTGTGGTAAAGGGAGGCACGCCCTTGAAATTGCAAACCATGGATATCCAACAACGGGGATTGATTTAAGTGTAAACAGCATTGACGAGGCACGCAAACTTAACAATCCACTCCTACGCTTTGAGGTTGGAGATATGCGGAACGTTCATTTTCCTAATGCGTTTTCCTACATTTTCAATCTGTTCACGAGCTTTGGTTACTTCGATGATCATGACGGGCAAAAACAATCACTCGATGCCATGCATGCCCAACTAAAGGCAGGCGGTACACTAGTGATTGACTACCTGAACACCTATAAGGTAGAACAATTGATTGAGGAGAATCCCATACACACACTTTCTATTTCTGACATCGAATTTCATATCAAAAAACGGCTGTCCAGTCAGTTCATATCAAAGGAAATTTCGTTTCACGACAAGGGAACCGACTACCACTTCTATGAACACGTATGGCGGCTAAGTTTGGAAAACTTCCAGGACCTCTTAGAAAATTCAGGCTTCGAAATCCAAACAATTTTTGGTGATTATGAGTTAAACAACTTTAAGCCCAACACTTCCGACCGTTTAATTATGGTTGCCAAGCGCACATAATGCTAGAGTGGATTCAACATATTGACACCCGACTGTTCTTTCATGTCAACCATTGCCTGCGCAATGAGTTTTTTGATGTGCTCATGCCCATTGCGCGAAACAAACTCACCTGGATTCCGCTGTACCTGGTTATCATTTTTTTGATTGTTCGTCGACACAAAACCAAAGCGGTATATGTTCTTGGCTTTGCTCTTCTAACGTTGGTGCTGGCAGACCAGATCAGTGCCCATATTATAAAACCCCTTGTGGAACGCCCGAGGCCTTGCAATGACATTGGGATAGGCAAGTATGTTCATACTCTGGTAAACTGTGGGAGTGGATACAGTTTTGTTAGCAGTCATGCCACCAATCATTTTGCATTGGCGTTCTACTTCATAACTGTATTTGCACGGCCCAGTAATCGGTTCTATGTAGTTCTTGGCTTTGTTTTTTGGGCGGGTCTAATATCTTTTGCGCAGGTTTATGTTGGTGTTCACTATC
>JAEPQQ010000054.1 GCA_017640445.1 Bacteroidia bacterium
AATTATGCAATAAAACGTAGACGAAGTTAACGATTGCTCACGTCAATGTTAAGAAACGGTTAATTAAAGATTTCCGCTAGTTTGGCCTCAAGTTGCGGTCCTCTAAGGTCTTTTGCAAGTATTCTTCCATTCTCATCAAGAAGGAAAGTTTTAGGAATACCAGAAACCTGGTAAAGAGCCGCAGCCGAGCTTTTCCAACCTCTTAGATCACTAACATGCGTCCATGTCAACCCGTCCTGCGCAATAGCTGCCTTCCAACGTGCCGCGTTGTTATCGAGCGATACACTAAACACTTCAAAACCTTTTTCGTGGTACTTGTTGAATACCCGAACCACATTGGGGTTTTCTGCCCGACAAGGTCGGCACCAAGAAGCCCAAAAGTCAATTAGTACAACCTTACCTCTGAGTGAAGATAACTTCACCAATTCTCCTTCAGGACTTTTTAGTTCAATATCCGGCGCAAGTCCTCCAACGTCTAATGCGCTGATTGAATTTATACGATCTTCTAATCGCTTGGTAAACAAGCTTTCCGGAGCATCACTTTGCATCTTTTTCAGCGCGTTCCCCAACAAGGTTGGAGATGGCTTAGGAACCACATATATGGCCGCAAAGTAAGTCGCCGGACCTCCTGGATTATCTGTAACAAACGACATGATCTCAGAACTCATTTTCTTTTGAAGAGCCGAGTATTCGCTGTTGATCGCCTTCTTGGTACTATCGTTTACCGTTTTAGGATTTATGTTGGCATATTTTGACTGAAACGCCGCATTATCGCGGTTATGCCCCTGATAGATATCGTAAAGTGACTTAAGCTGAGTATTGGACTCATCTCCCTTTACTGTAGTTTCTATCAGATCGCCCAATTTAAGGTTCAACTCTGTAGACTTCCCATTTTCAAGAATAACCGGTACACCTGGAGGTTTAACCGAGTTTACCGTGATGTAATAGAACATCGGATTTTCGGAACTGGCATTAAACTCATACCGACCTTTGTCGTCGGCACGGATGGAATCAACAAAGCTCAATTGCCCCTGATCCAGCTTCTGCAGAACGATTAACTTACCCTTGCCGTCTTCTACCTTGCCCTTCAATTGAAAACGCTCTCCGGTTGGTTTTTCCATTATATCAGGCGTTTGCTCCTGAGCAACGGTTTCCACTTCGTCGGTTTCCTTATCGTTTGCAACGCTTTTATTGCCACAACCAACAACGGCTATAGCACCTAAAATCAGTGTAATTACTGCAGGTGAGATCAATCTTTTATATCCAAGTCGTTTCATATGTCAAATATCTAACAAAAAAAATGCCTAATTGTGTTTCGTTATGCTTCCAGTTTATCTCGTAGCTTTTGGCTCGTAAGTTTCGGGTCTGCTTTTCCTCCGCTTTGTTTCATCACTTCTCCCATAAACAACCCGAGCAACCCCTTTTTACCGTTTTTATATTCCTCTACCTTGTCCGGAAATGCCTCTAACGCTTTTGTTATCAGGCCATCCAGAAAGTCATCATCGCTGTTTTGGATCACATTCATTTCCTCCGCAATGGACAAAGCCGTTTCATCTGGACGTTCAATTAATGCACCAAAAAGTTTTTGTTCGGCTACCGCATTACTAACCGTACCATCATCTACAAGACGAATTAAGTCAGCAATATGTCGCGGTTTTAATGCAAAATCTGACAATTCGATTGCATTTCTGTTCAAATAAGCCTTCACCGGTCCCATTAAATAGTTAGCCGCGGCCTTAAAATTGGCCGTATGACCAAGTATATCCAGGTAGTACTGCGCTACTTCCTTATTTTCGGTTAACACAGAAGCATCGTAGTGCGAAAGTCCATAGTCAGAGGTGAACTCATTATACAGTTCTTCAGGAAGTTTAGGCATGTTGGCCCGGACTTTATCGATCCATTCGTCTGTAACGATTAACGGTGGCAGGTCGGGCTCAGGGAAGTATCGATAATCTGTTGCAACTTCCTTCGCTCTCATTGAAAAGGTTATGCCCTTCACAGCGTCAAAACTCCTTGTTTCCTGTACCAGCTTCTCGCCTTTTTCAACGGCCTCTACCTGACGCTCTACTTCAAATTCAATTGCCTTCCGAACATTACTGATGGAGTTCATATTTTTAACCTCCACCTTAGTTCCAAACTCAGTCGCTCCTTTTAGACGAACCGAGATGTTGGCATCGCACCGAAGCGAGCCTTCTTCCATGTTTCCATCACAAACATCGAGATAGCGTACCAGTTTTCGAACTTCGCTTACAAATAGTCCAGCCTCTTCTCCTGAGCGCAAAACCGGTTCAGTCACAATCTCTACCAAGGTTGTGCCCGCTCGGTTATAGTCGATCAACGAATTGTGTAAATCCATGTCGTGGATACTTTTTCCCGAATCCTCTTCCATGTGTATTCTGGTGAGAAGCACATCTTTTACACTCCCGTCTTCTTTTTTGATTCGAACCGATCCACCGGTGCATAAAGGGGTTTTATCCTGAGTGATCTGATAGCCCTTGGGAAGATCCGCATAGAAATAATTCTTCCGTGCATACAAACAGTATGAAGTTATATCACAACCGCAAGCAAGCCCCACACGGAGGGCCATGTTTACGGCCTCTTTGTTATGCCGTGGTAGGGTGCCCGGATGCCCAAGGTTAACCACACTCACGTTGGTGTTGGGCATGGCTCCATACTCTGCTATGTCAGTACTGAATGCCTTGGTTTTGGTGAGCAGCTGGGTGTGAATCTCCAACCCTATAACCGCTTCGTATTTATCTACCGGATTTGCCATAAACTCGTTCCGCAAATTTACAGCGAAAATTACATAGGAGTGCGCATAATCCATTGGACTTCTTTCTGTTCTGTAACAGACATTATTTTCGTCGTACATTTGACCAAAATTGTACGCAACATGTTCCATAATTTGCGCCTGTTAGGCTCATTTCTACTGGCGATACTATTCGTCACAAGCTGCAAAACGACTCCCAAACAACAGGTGGAAACCATCTTGTTCAATGGTGTTGTCTATACCTCTGACAGTAATTTTTCGATCCATTCTGCCATTGCCATTGACAGTGGTAAGATTGTTGGAATTGGCAGCGACGACGATATTCTTGACGCCTTTGAGGCTACTGACCGATACAATTTAGACAAGCGGCCTGTTTACCCTGGACTGATCGATGCGCACAGCCATTTTTATGGTTTTGGAAAAAACATGCAGGAACTTGATCTGAGGGAAACGGTGTCGTTGGAAGACATGATTGAACGAACGGTTGCCTATGCGCGATCGACGCAACCTGCTTATATTCTTGGGCGTGGTTGGAACGAAGAAAACTGGATCACCAAAGGCAGCATATCGAATAATAAGCTTAACCTGCTCTTCCCAGATATTCCCGTTATTCTCACCCGGGTAGACGGACATGCCCTTTTGTGCAACCAGGCAGCGCTGGATCTGGCAGGCATTGATGAAAACTTTGAGATCGAAGGAGGTGTAGCGGTTCGAATGGGTTATATGCTCACAGGCTTGTTGGTTGATCAGGCCATGGAGCCCGTGCTTTCACAACTACCGGATTTGTCCTTGCCCCAAAAGGTTAAGGCCCTGAAAGACGCCGAGCGAAAATGTTTTGAAGCAGGTCTAACCATGGTAACGGACGCGGGGCTTGACGAGTCTATCATCCTGTTAATTGACTCACTGCAGCGCACAGGGGAATTGCGAATGAAGGTTTATGCTATGGCGAACCCCGACACCAATGCGGTGAACAGATTGCTTAAGAACGACAACATAAGGAACAACCCATTGCTCAATCTCCGGTCTATTAAGTTGTATGGTGATGGGTCGCTTGGAAGCAGAGGAGCCTTGCTAAAGCACAAGTATTGCGATGATTCAACCACACACGGCACCCAAATTATGCCTACTGAGTTTTACCAGGGCATTATCAACTATTGTTACCGGAATTCTTTGCAGGTAAACACCCACTGTATCGGAGATTCGTCTAACCACGATCTGCTTCAACTATACGCCAATCGGCTCGGTGGGAAAAACGACCTGAGATGGAGAATTGAGCACGCTCAAATCGTAGACTCAAAAGACCTTCATTTGTTTTCAGAAAACGACATCATCCCATCGATTCAACCCACCCATGCAACCTCGGATGCCAGCATGGCCCAACACCGTCTATGCAACTTACCAGCTATGAAAGGCGCTTATGTTTATAAAACACTTCTTGACGAGACTGGATTGGTGGCCTATGGAACAGATTTTCCTGTAGAAGACATCGACCCAATAGCCACGTATTTCTCAGCTGTAAAGCGACGTACAAAAACAGGAGAAGTCTTTAAACCAGAAGAAGCAATCGGCCCTCGGGAGTCACTCCTGGCCATGACACGTTGGGCTGCGTATGCCTGTTTCATGGATCAGGAAACCGGTAGCCTGGAAATAGGCAAGGCCGCCGACATTACCATCTTGTCAGAAAACATGATTGGTGCTTACGAAAGGGGAAGCATCCATGTGGAAATGACGCTTAGCAATGGCGATGTGGTTTATAACAACCAACGCATCTCCAAAGACATACCGGAGTAACCCGCTAGGTAATTCGTTCAATTTCAAAGCCAGCTTGTCGAACCGCGGTTTGAACGGATTCTACGTTCTGGTCGTCTAACACCACCTCAAGAACCTTATCGGGGTTCTCAGTGTCCACCTTCCATTCATCTATATTATCAAGCTCGTTGAGGGCTGGCGTAACCGACAGCACACAACCTGAGCAGTTTATGTTTGTTTTAAATGTTGCTTTCATTTTCGTTTACTTGTGTTTTACTTCGAAGTCGAAGACTATTCATCACCACCGAAATGGAACTTAGTGCCATAGCACCTCCGGCGATCATTGGATTTAACAAAAAGCCAGATACCGGATACAAAATACCGGCGGCCACGGGCAGGGCGATGACATTATAAATAAACGCCCAAAACAGATTTTGCCGAATGGTTTTCATGGTTTCTTTCGACAGCTTAAGTGTGCGAGACACCTGACCCAAGTCCGAATGCATAAGTGTTACGTCTGCACTTTCCATAGCTACATCCGTTCCACTTCCCATCGCAATGCCAATATCTGCCTGCGACAAAGCCTCTGCGTCGTTGATTCCATCGCCCACCATTGCCACTATTCTCTCCTGGCTTTGCAGTTCTCTTATGTAGTTACCTTTATCCATCGGCAACACCTCTGCCTTAATGTGGGTAACACCTACTTGTGAAGCAATAGACTTAGTGGTTGTATGGTTATCGCCTGAAAGAATATGAATCTCTATCCCCATCTCGTTAAGCTGCTCGATACCCGCAAAGGATGATGGTTTTATTTCGTCGGAAACCGCGATCATGCCTTTCACCTTGTAATCATGCGAAACCAGAACCACGGTTTTAGCCTCGCTTTGTAATTGATTTGCTGTGGTTTCCAGATAAACGGGATAATGCGCATCGATTTTGAGCATCAGGTGCTTATTCCCTATATGTATGTCTTTTCCGTTTATGTTGCACTGCAATCCAAGACCCGTCATACTTTGAAAACCCGTTACCTCTACTTCGGCTGACGCGGAAGAAAAGTGATTGACTACGGCCTGAGCTACGGGGTGTTCAGATTGCCTTTCGGCCGCTGCGATCGCATTGCTTAGAAAATCAACATCGGCATCTTTTGACCAAACCACGTCGGTAACCTCCGGGAAACCACGCGTTATTGTTCCGGTCTTATCCAATACCAAGGTATCAACGGTATGTCCAACTTCAAGCCCTCGTGCATTGCGTACAAGAATTCCCTGGCGAGCTCCCTGTCCTAAACCAACCATAAGAGCGGTTGGAGTGGCCAGCCCCAAGGCACATGGACAAGCAATAATCAAAACAGTTATGGCCGATACCATGGCATTCGTAACTCGAGGTTCGGGTCCAACGAAGAACCAAACAGCGAACGTGATTACAGCAAGGGCCATTACCACGGGAACAAAAACCGCCGATATGCGATCAACCAATCGCTGTATATCGGGTTTGCTGGATTGCGCCTGCTTTACCAGGTCTATGATTCGGGCCAACACCGTTTTATCCCCAACTTCACGTGCCAGTATTCGGAGAACTCCTTTTTGGTTCACTGTTCCAGCCAACACCTGGTCACCTTTTTTCTTAGAAACCGGAATGGGTTCTCCAGAGATGGCTGATTCATCAACATACGACTCACCGCGTTTCACCTTACCGTCTACCGGTATCTTGGCTCCAGGTTTTACGACTATCAGATCACCAGTAACAATTTCATTTAGCTCAATTTCCACCTCATCTCCGTTTCGAAGTACCAACACAGTTTGAGGCACAAGACTCATAAGCTGACGGATCGCACCCGACGCTTTGCTTTTGGCTCTTTCCTCAATAAACCGTCCGGTCAGGATCAGGGTAATGATCACCACTGCCGATTCAAAGTATACATGAGGCTGAACACCTTTGTCGATCAGATTCTGGGCGAAAAATGTAGTAAAAACGCTGAATATGAAGGCCGTACCAGTGCTCAACGCTACAAGCGTATCCATATTGGCGGTTCCCTTAGCACCCCGTTTCCAGGCGTTCACAAAAAACTCCGAGCCACTGTAGATTAAAACGGGAATGGACAGTAACAGCATGATGTAATTTTCGAAGGGGAAACGCCCCATTAGAAACATAGCCATTACAAAAACCGGCACTGAAAAAGCAGTTGCCACAATCAGCTTGACCCGTAACGTTCTCAATCTTAGGTTTTCGCGTTGCTCAAAACTTACGTCCTCTGCATCCTGCGACGAATGTATGGTGTAACCAATCTCATTGGCCTTCGATTGCAACAGGCTTAACGACGTTGTATTCTGGTCGTATTCTAACGACACCGAATGATTCGGGTAATTCACGTTGACACTGCGAACCCCATTAAGCTTAGACAAGTACGACTCAAGGCTTACGGCACACGACGCACACGTCATTCCACTTACCTCATAATGCTGCTTTACCAACTCCATCAATTCCCACAAATAGTCTTCACAGTAAGGAACAGTTCAGACCGGTTTTGGTTTGTAGTTTTAAAAGGGGTTTGAATACTTCTCCTCGGTTTTCAACGACTCGTCGGTTAAGGTCTTAAGAAAGTTCACCAGGTCGTCCTTATCCTGCTCTGTCAACATTAAACCCGTACCTCGGGTTTGCTCAAGGGCAGGGTCAAGTGTAGACGAAGCCTTCAACCCAGAATTGTAGTGTTCCACCACTTCTCGCAACGTATTAAATCGACCGTCGTGCATATAAGGCGGTGTTAATGCAATATTTCGCAAACTGGTTACTTTAAACTTGGCTTTGTCCTTTGGGTCGTTGGTTACCTTCTCTCTACCCACATCAGTAATGGCTCCGTCACTGTCAAGTCCGTTGTTCATGTATTCATCATTCTCAAAATTGAACCCTCCATGGCAATGTGCACAATCCGCACCACTCTGATCGGGGAAAAACTGATTGTACTCGGTAAAGAACAATTCTCTCCCTCGCTTTTCGCTTTCAGTAAATACTGTAGAATCGACCAAAAACTGATCGTACTTTGAGTTGCTCGAAACAATAGAGTTCATAAACTGCTCCATTGCCAGTGCCATTTTATCAGAGGTTATCTCCTCGCTTCCAAATGCCCTCATAAACTGATCTTTATATTCCTGATGTGCGCTGAGCTTCGCAACTACATTGTCAAGAGTTTCATTCAGCTCAAGTTCATCCTGGATAGGGCCAAGGGACTGGTCACGGACCAAATGCGCTCTTCCATCCCAAAAGAATTCATTTGTGTTCCACGCCATATTAAATACGCCCATAGCCTGTCTTCCTCCTGGGAGGCCCTGAACACCAATTGAAAACCTTGCCGTATCGCTAAAGGCAAACTCCTGCAAATGGCAGCTTGCGCATGACATGGAGCCATCCTGGCTTAACATCTTTTCATAGAACAACATCCGGCCCAGTTTTACTCCCTGTATGGTTAACGGGTTGTCCGACGCAATGTCAGGAGGGGGAAAGGCTCCGTATTGTAGCTGATATGGGGTCTCATCATGGGTAACACCATCATCTGCTTTGGGTGTGTCGTCGTCCTTACAGCCATGTATAAATAACCAAACGGCACATAGTGTTACAATTATTTTTGTTTTCATTATTCTCTAAATTTTGAATTGGTAATAAATTCATGGTCGGTTAAGGCGTTTAGAAATTCCAACAGATCGGCCTTCTCCAATTTGGTTAGATTGAGTGGCTTTATAAGGTGGCTTTTATTAGTGTGATCAAAACCTCCAGAATCATAATGTTCGATTACTTCAGCCAGGTTTGACACTGCACCATCGTGCATGTAAGGTGATGTTACCTCAACATTTCGCAGAGAAGGAACCTTAAACCTTGCTAAATCTGAGTTAAGATTGGTAAGGCGTTTTCTGCCCTCGTCGTTATAGACGTTATACAATCCATTGTTCTCAAAGGCGTAGTTCGTGAAGTTAAAACCACCGTGACACTTTGAGCAATTGGTTCTATCGCTGTTAAACAGCTCCATTCCTCTCAGCTGAGATGAAGACATGGCGTCGGATTGCCCCTGAAAATGGTAACGGTCGTATGCACTGTTTCCACTGATCAAACTGCGCTGAAAAGTAGCGAGTGCCCGAACGAGAACAAAGTAGTCCAGGTCACGATCATATGCCGCCTGACTCATCTCAACCAGGTCGACGTCTTCCTTCAATCTCTCTGTTATGGACAGAATGTTAAAGTCGAACTCATTGTGCTCCTGAATTGGTACGAGGGCCTGCATTTCAAGACTAGGCACACCTCCCTCCCGGGTTAGGTAAGGATGGTAACCAACATTTGCCAAACTTGGTGCATTTCGGACTCCTGCCCTTTGACGAACACCCGGGCTGGTTGGTAGTGAATCAGCAAAGGCCAAATCCAATTTGTGACAAGATGCACAGCTTATGGAGCTATCTACCGAAAGTGCCTTGTTGTAAAACAGGGCCTTACCAAGAGCCCATCTTTCTGGCGTAAACCGATTATCTTCCGGGAACTCCATTTCCGGAAACCCGGCTGGTATGTTCCAGAAACTTTTGGTTTCGGCCTCCGTAGAAGGTGCAACATCCTTTGAACAGGAGAGTACGCCTACAGCAACGAAACAGAAAAGTCCATATATGGAATATCGTTTCAACTAGTAGATCAAAACTTTATGCGTTTCAACACTACCTGAATCGTACTTAACGGTAACAAAGTAGATACCTGAATTTTCGATAGCAAGTTCGCTTAAACCACCACCGAAAACTGTTTTATTGCCAATCAGGCAGCCTGTAACGTCCCGGATCTCTACATCAGCAAGATTCCCTTGCAACTCCCCAACATCTAGCTGTACCAACGAAGTTGACGGATTGGGGAAAACACGCGACTTCTTTGGTTTAACCTTGTCTACCGATAAGGTATTTACCTCGCCTGTGGTTGAAGTGAACACCTTATTGGTAAAGTTTCTGAGTAGTCTTGAAGCTTCATCGTCCTCACCATGATTTATCAGGCCTGAACCTACGTCTATTGTAGACAAGGCCTTGGTGTAGTCTGCGTTCAAAGTTATCAGAAGAGCTCCGCTGTGATCCGTGGCCCCAGTGGGTATATTAATATCATGAAAGTTCTTATTCCCCAGTGCATGTACCTCAAAAATAGTGGTTAGCGACGGGCCTGTTTTACCTTCCATTGCAACAAACCGATAACCCGATGCCCATCCCCAATGCATTGAAGGAAGTTTAGGAGACAGTGCATGCCCGGATGGCCACTTGGTGGGGTCTCCATTGTTAACGGAAGGGTCAACTCCAACCGAAAAATTAATAGCCTCTACCTTGGACACATTGTGACTGCCTAAGCTTATGGTATCTAATCTTCCACCATCAGCCAGGATGTAAACACTTGAAGCATCACTCACCTGCCCCCCATCGTGCACAATGCTGATTTTGGAAAGGTAGTACTCAAGTCGGTTAACGTTGAATTCGTTTCCCTGGTCATTTGTTGCTTTTTGGTTAAAGGCAAAAGGCTGATCCCCTAAGAGATGATTGATCGTTAGTTTGATCTCAGTCTGACCAAAGACTGCAGTCGTCGCAGTCAAACCTATTATTAGTGTAATTATATGTCTTTTCATTTTATTTTTATTTTTTATCATTCTTTATGTAATCCATACCACATACCGGGCATAAACCGGGTACTTCTGCCCCACTGCCTTCACAATGCATGGGGCAGATATAGGCCGACGTGTATTCTTTTCCTGTTTTGTTCGTATGGTCCTTTGTTGAGGTTCTACATGAGCTAAACCCCATTACTATGCACAGCATAGCCAACAGCTTGAAATTGTTCATTTAGTTTAAAATTATGTTTAAAAGAAGTGAAGAGCACAGACAAGTAGCTCTTCCTTAACGGTCACGCTTTTTCAAAGCATGGTCTAAATCAGAAAGACCTGGATGGCCACGTGGGTCCTGACCGAAGGTTTTGGCGGAGGCGGATGATCTGGCACCGCCACTATATTTCCCACATCAACCTGATAGAGCTTTGAAGACCCCTCCACATACGGCGCCTCCATCTGGTTAAACTCATTAACCAGTGAGATTTCTTTCGAAGCAAATGCCGAAGTTGTGTTAAACAGGCTAAGATTTGAGCAGCATTCTACGCGATGGATACCGTCTGCTTTTTCAGGTAACGTGCATGATTTAGTTGCACAATTCTCGGCTAACGTCAGAAATGCGAAGCTTTTGATCTTTCCCTGACACAAATGGAAGTTCATAGCCGATCCAAACAATGAGGACAGGATAACAACCAAAAAACCTATAGAAATAACTCTTCTCCGCAACGCTAATTGAGCTTAATATCCACCAAAGTTAATAAAATATGAAATAACTTATTCGGAGTTCCGGAATTCCCTGATCATGATCACTCTTCGGTCAACTGCGTAAACCACAAACACTCCCGCAAGGTAAGCCACCAGGTCTAACCAGTGAAACGACGTGCCAATAATGATTCGGGCCCAACGGTAAGATTCCAGGCCCAGCAGGCCTACGAGGTTGAAATATTGCCCAATCTCGATTGCAAATGACACGGTTAGCACCAACCATGCGGTGTACAAGGCCGGCAAGCGCGTGCCCCCCCGGACGAGAAAGTAAAGTAGGAATACAACCAGAAAATCCCCAACAAAGGGTCTTACGAAGCTGTCGTGAACGAACAACGCAATGCAAACCTCCACAACAAAGAAAACCAACGCCAGCAGAAGGTATTTACGCTGGAATTGAAACACGTTTTAGATATCGAATGACAATCGAACCAATTCCGCTTGCTCTTCGGCATGTACTTTTGCGTAACCCGTTGCTGGCGAACTGCTAGAGCGACGGCTCAACACGCTCAAATCAAACGGATACTCATACCGCAACAAGTGCATCCACGTACCCATGTTCTTTGGTTCTTCCTGAACCCATTTCCAATCGGCATTCTTGTACTTGTCGGCAAGTGCATGAATCTGCTTCTCCGGCAATGGATAAAGTTGCTCTACACGAACTATAGCTACATCGGTTCTATTATCTTCTTGTTGCTTCTTCAATAAGTCGTAGTACACTTTTCCCGTACAAAGAATTACACGTTTCACCTTTTTCGGATCGGCGTAGTTATCGTCTATCAACTCCTGGAAACCGTTTTGGGTAAAATCGTCCATTGTGCTCACACAAAGAGGGTGACGTAACAAACTCTTTGGTGTCATAACGATCAAAGGAATTCGAAAATCTCTCTTCAACTGACGGCGAAGCACATGGAACATATTAGCAGGAGTAGTTGGGTTAACCACCTGCATGTTCTGCTTTGCACACAATTGGAGAAAACGCTCAGGGCGTGCCGACGTATGTTCGGGTCCCTGGCCTTCATGACCATGGGGTAAAAGCATTACAAGGCCGTTGTAACGTTTCCATTTTGTTTCTCCACTTGCTATGTACTGGTCAATGATTACCTGAGCCCCATTTACGAAATCACCAAACTGCGCTTCCCAAATGGTAAGTCCTTGTGGGTTGTTCATGGCGTATCCATACTCAAAGCCCAGAACGGCAAACTCGGAAAGATGCGAGTTATAAATGTGGAAGTCGGCCTGTGAATCAGACAATGTTCGTAAAGCCGCGTATTCCTTCTCGGATTCCTCTTCCTTAATAATTGCATGTCGGTGGCTGAACGTTCCTCGTTCACAATCCTGACCGCTCATTCGAACCGCATGACCTTCTTCAAGAAGGCTGGCATACGCCATTAATTCTCCCATCGCCCAGTCGAACCGATTTGCCTCAATCATAGCCGCTCGGTCAGCAAATAGTTTTTGTACTTTCTTGAACGGTTTAAAGTCTTCCGGGATATGGGTTATCTGCTTAGCCAACTTTTCAAACTTGGCTTTGGTGATGCTCGTTTTAGGTGATTTATCGAAGTCGGCCTCTTCCGCCTTTCGAAGGTCTCTCCAGTTGTGTTCCGAAAGGTCTTCACTGTAGTCTGTTTCGCTGTCGCGTACAAGGTCCAGTTTTTCTTGAAGAAGCTTTTTGAATTCGACCTGCATCTTCTTAGCAAGATCGGCCTCTACACTGCCGGCTGCAGTAAGTTTTGCAGCATAAATCTCCCGTGGGTTCTTATGCTTCGAAATAGCCTTGTATAATTTAGGTTGGGTAAACCGAGGTTCGTCGCCTTCATTATGTCCGTATTTCCGGTAGCCTAACAAGTCAATAAATACATCCGAATTATACTTCTGGCGATATTCCATTGCCAGCTTCATCACATAAACGGTTGCTTCCACATCATCACCGTTTACGTGGAACACCGGGCACTTCGTAGTTTTGGCAACATCGGTACAGTAAATCGAAGATCTACCGTCAGTATAGTTGGTTGTGAATCCGATCTGATTGTTCGTCACAATGTGCACTGTACCTCCTGTTCGGTATGCATCCAAAGATGCCATCTGAATAGTTTCGTATACCACACCCTGACCACTGATGGAAGCATCTCCATGGATCAAAATAGGAACGAGTTTTGTTTCATCGTTTCCATAGTTACGATCGAGTTTCGCTCTTGAAAGACCTTCTACCACCGGGTCTACCGACTCAAGGTGAGATGGGTTCGGGCACAAACTCAGTCGAACATTTTTTCCGAGGCTTGTCTTCACTTCAGAGGCATAACCAATGTGGTATTTCACATCTCCTTCGAATATGCTGTCTTCATATCCATTGCCCTCAAACTCCTGGAAAATCTCCTCGTAACTCTTATTGAGTATATTGGTAAGAACGTTCAAACGTCCTCGGTGTGCCATACCAATAACATATTCTTCTGCTCCAAGCGTAGCACCATATTCGATCGCTGCATCCAATGCTGGAAGTAACGACTCAAGCCCTTCTAATGAAAATCGCTTTTGACCAACGTATTTTGTGTGTAGGAAATTCTCGAATACCACCGCCTGATTCAACTTCGCTAAAACGAGTCGTTTCTGCTCCAATGTTAGTTGAGGCTGGTTTTTTCTGCTTTCCATTTTCTCTCTCAACCACTCCTTTCGCTCCGGGTTTGGCATGTACATGAATTCCACGCCAATACTTTCGCAGTAGGTCTCCTCAAGGTGGTTGATAATGTCTTTTAGTTTAGCCGGTCCAATACCAAGTTCCACTCCTGCATTAAATGTCTTTTCGAGATCTTTCTCGTCCAAACCAAAGTGTTTAATATCGAGGGTGGGTTCGTACTTTCTTCGTTCGCGAACGGGATTGGTTTTCGTAAAAAGATGGCCACGTGTTCGATAACCTTCATTGATCAAACGAAGCACGTTGATCTCCTTTAGCATATCCTCGGAAACCACTTCGCTGCTGGCACCTGTACGGTCGTAAGCCAGGTCGAAACCTTCAAAGAATTTACGCCATCCGAAGTCGACACTTTCAGGATCTTCCTGATAGCTTTTGTACATGACGTCGATCGCGTCTACATCTGCATTGCTTAAATATGAATGTCCAATCATTTTACCAAGGAGGTTTTTAACCCGTTTTTAAAACGGAGGCAAAGATAGGATTTGTGCGCTATTGCCAGTCGATTTTTAACGACAGAATTTCAACGTTTTTTTACCCAAATATAACCGGGAGTTCATATGCCCGTTGTAGTGCTTTTCGTTGGTAAAAAAACTCCCGAGAACATATTGAGATATATAATATCTTTGTAAAAATTGAGCACTTACATATGGCATTGAGAAACGAAGAGAAAGATAAGCGAAGTCGACTGTACCTGTTTATTGTGATTATAGCACTGTTGGTTGTAAATGGCGCCCTTATTTTGAACTTGTTCAACCAAAACAAGACCATCGAAGAAGCGGACGTTAAAAACGAAGACCTAACAGCTCAGGTCACCTCTCTTCAGGAAGATCTGAATGGGTTGGAGATGAACCTTGCTGACCAGCGCGGTCGAAACCAGCATTTGGACAGTGTCATTCATGCAAAGGAAGAAATTATAGCCAGTCAGGTAGAACAAATTCGAAAAGAACTAAAATCGAAAAACCTGACACGGGCTGAAATTACCCGACTTAAAAGACAAATTCAGAGTTTGAACCAACGGGTTACGCGGTACGAAGATGAGATAGACTCACTCAGTAAACTGAAAGATTACCTTCAAGATGAGGTTTACGCCCGCGATCAGGAAATTCTTCAGCACAAAAAAGAGAAAGACCAAATCGCGCAGGATTTGAGTGAAGCCAACATTCAACTGGACATTGCCAAACGACTTGAAATAAAGGCCATATCCGGAACCGGTATTAAGCTAAAAAACAGCGGAGAAAAGGAAGTGACCAAGCTTTCGCGATCGGACAAAGTTCGGGTTGAATTTACACTTGACAACAATGCGGTTGCGGAAAAAGAGTCGAAGACCTGCTACCTTCAGTTAATAGCACCTTCTAAATCTACTTTACACGATGCTCAACGTGGAAGTGGCACGTTTGTATACAACGGTGAAAAGTCCTTATACACTGCTAAAAAAGATTTTGTTTTTAGTAACTCAAACGAAACCTTGGTTTTTTATTGGGACAAATCGAACGCCATGACGGATGGTAAGTATACCGCCAACGTATACTGCGAAGGCGTTAAGATCGGATCTACATCATTCGAACTCAAATAAGTTCTGTGCAAAAGACGGTTTGGATTACGGGTGCCAGCTCTGGAATAGGAGAAGCACTTGCACTCGAATACGCGAAGGAAAACGCCAACCTTATCCTATCCGCTCGAAACGAAGAAGAGCTTAATAGGGTTGCAAAAGAATGCACAACGGGTACCAACAAGGTAATTGTGGCTCCTCTCGACCTTGCAAAGTCTGAATCATTTACATCGCTGGTATCTTCACTTCGAAAACAGATTGACCGCATTGATATTCTCATCAACAATGGCGGTATTAGCCAACGGAGTCTGGTGAGCGAAACTCCACTGGAAGTTGATCGTAAATTGTTCGAAATCAACTATTTTGGTACTGTTGCTCTTACCAAAGCCGTTCTCCCCTGGATGATCGAAACCGGAGGTGGTAACATTACAGCAATCAGTAGCATTTCTGGAAAATTTGGATTTCCACTTAGGTCGGCATATTCCGCTACCAAACACGCCCTTTTTGGTTTTTTTGAAACCTTGGGGCTTGAGCAGGTTAACAACAACATTCACACCACCATCATCTGCCCTGGAAGAATTCAAACCAATATTTCCACCCGGGCATTAGACAAGGAAGGCAATGCCACGAATGAGATGGATAAAGGCCTTGCCGATGGAATGCCAGCATCTAAATGTGCAAAGAAGATTGTACGGGCCATTCAGAAGAACAAGCGAGAAGCCTGGGTTGGTGGAAAGGAGATTCTAATGGTGTATATCCGGAAGTATTTCCCGCGATTGTTCTGGAAAATCGCCCCGAATATTGATCCAAAATAACGCCTTAATTTGGGCAATCTGAAGCTGTTTATAAAGCTTACTTATATTCGCGGAAAATCGTAAAAATGATAAGCGGAATTCAGCAAATGGGAATTGGCATTCCCAACGTACACGAAGCATGGACATGGTACCGAATTCATCTGGGAATGGACGTGCCAATTTTTGAGGAAGCGGCCACGGCCGATTTGATGCTTCCATACACTGGTGGTATGCCGCATGATCGGCATGCGATTCTTGCGCTGAGTATGCAAGGTGGTGGTGGATTCGAAATCTGGCAGTACACCAGTCGTACACCTGTACCTCCCTCTTTTGTGCCCGAATTGGGAGACCTTGGTTTGAACATTTGTAAGATGAAATGTAAAGACGTTGATGCAGCGTTTTCTTTTCTTTCTTCAAAAGGTGTTACGATTAGTGATCAGGTTGGAACCGACCCAAATGGGAAGAAGCACTTTTTTGTTAAAGACCCTTATGGTAACATATTTCAACTGGTTGAATTTGACACTTTTTTCAAGTCGACAAAAGCTTTGAGCGGAGGTGTATCAGGAGCTACCATTGGCGTTACCGACATAGAAAAAGCACGAAAACTGTATAGCGACGTGCTTGGATACGACGTTGTAGTATATGATAAAACAGGTGAGTTTGACGATCTGTCAGGAGTGGCTAAGTCGGGCGAACAATATAGACGTGTTTTATTGAGACACAGCGAGCAACGCAAAGGAAGTTTTAGTGAACTATTGGGACCAACGGAGCTGGAACTCATACACCGGACAACGTCACCGGGTCGTAAAATCTATGAGGGTCGTTATTGGGGTGACCTAGGTTTTATTCATCTTTGTTTTGACGTAACAGACATGGCTGGTTTAAAACAGCGATGTTCGGCTGCTGGTTTTGAGTTTACGGTTGACAGTTCCAACTCCTTTGACATGGGTGAGGCTGCGGGCCATTTCACGTACATTGAAGACCCAGACGGTAGCCTAATTGAGTTCGTTGAGACCCATAAAATACCAATCATGAAAAAGTTAGGGTGGTATCTAAACTTGCAAAAACGAGATACCCAAAAAGCACTGCCAAGGTGGATGCTAAACGCATTGGCTGTGAACAGGAAAAAGGATTGATTGTTAACGTAGTTAATTATGCTTAATAAAAACGGGAAGTACGCTTATGCCTTCGTGGCACTTTTGATTGTAGGATCACTTTCTCTATCTGTAAGAACAACGAAAACCAAATTCCCGGGAATGCATCCGGGTTTTGCTCAACAGTTTTCGCAAATGAAACAAGACGAGAATGGACAAATTCCCCGTTCAATGTGGAAACAATGGCAAAAGGAAACGCCAAAGTTACACGGCAAAATAGACTACTTTGAGTCAGTAAATGAATTGGGACCAACGAATATCGGTGGTCGTACACGTGCGCTTCTGGTGGACTCAGAAAACTCCAACCACTTAATCGCTGGTGGTGCATCCGGGGGTATCTGGAACAGCAACAACGGTGGAATATCATGGACTCCACTTGACGATCATGCATCTTCCCTATCGGTAACTGCCATAACGCAAAATCCTTTCAACCCAAAGGAGATCTATTACTCAACTGGTGAACGATCTACCGGGGTTTATATTAACTACGATGGCAGTGGTATTTTCAAATCGGAAGACGGCGGGCAATCTTTTAGTCAGCTGGACTCATCCGATATAACTGCCTTTGACAAAACCTGGGATATTGTGCACTCCTTAACTGATAGCAACACCTTTTACGTTGCAACCATCGCAAATGGTTTGTACCGAACTCAGGACAAAGGAAAGACCTACCAGCAGATCTATAAATCTTCAGCCGACATACACGATATTGATGTAACCAAAGAAGGACGTGTCTATTTTAGTCGCGCCGCTTCTGGCATCTATTGGTTCGACGAAGCAGATACGGTAGAAATTAACCACTACGAGATTCCAGTAAACGGATACGACCGATGTATGGTTGAACCTTCACCAAGTGATCCAAAAATCGTGTACGCATCCTTTGCCACTAGTGGAGGGAATGGGCTGAGAGCAATTTACAAAACAACAAACGGTGGAGAAAGCTGGGTAGAAATGGCTAACCCGCAAACTACTCAAGGTATTAGTTTCAACTTTAATTGGTACTGCTTCACGCTTGCTGTTCATCCTACCAACCCGAATTATGTCTTAGCTGGAGCTCAGTACATGGGTTACAGTACGGATGGCGGTCAAAGCTGGAATGAAATTGCAAATTCTCATGCCGATTATCACAACGTGGTATTTGTGCCTAAGTCAAACAACTACTACGTTCTAAATGATGGAGGTATCTACCAATACAATACTTCCACGGCTCAGTTCACGGCCTTCGACCGAAACAAGGATTACAACATAACCCAGCTCTATGCCGGGTCGTTTAATCCAACAGGTGAAGAAGTGTTGGCCGGTGCTCAGGATAACTGGACCACTATCAACGCCGAGGGTGGAAGCGAATTTGAGCGAGTACTTGGTGGCGACGGAGCTTTTAATGCCATCGATAAAACAGGAGACCACGTATATGCTTCTTCTCAAAACGGTAACATCCGCAGATGGAGCGGAACCAGCTGGATCAACATCTATAACAGTTTGAGATCGGTAGTTGGATCGAACAATTTTTGGTTCATTAACCCTTTTGAGATCAACCCGGAAGACGGAACACAGATTTATTTCCCTACCAGAAACCACATTGCCAGAAGTACCAACCGAGGTACCAACTGGACCCAAATTACAAATGCAATACCAGGAAGCATCTTCTCTGTTGGTATGACGGCAGAAGACAACCCAACGTTGTATTTTGGTGGCCAAAGCGGAATCCTTTATCGGATCGACAATGCAAAAACTGCTACGCCAGGCAACTCATTCAAAATGTTCACGCTTGCTCCGAGCAACGCACGCGGAGGTTTTGTTGGAAACATTGAAATTGACCCTAACGAACAGTCTACCATCTACCTGGCGATGTCTAACTTTAGCGTTCAGCCACGAATTTGGAAGGTAACCGACGCAGACACCGATACACCTAAGTGGGAAGATATTAGTGGAAACCTTCCTTCTTCCCTGCCGGTAAACTGGATTGAGGTGGACCCATCGAACTCCGATAATATTATGGTTGCAACCGACTACGGTTTGTACGTTACTGCAGATGGTGGAAGATTCTGGCACAAAGAAGAGCAAATACCAAATGTCTATATCTCTATGATCCGTTTGCGTGAATCGGACCGTAAACTATTCATTTTCACTTACGGTAGAGGTGTATGGACGGCTAAACTTGAGAACGACATTGATGCCTCTTTGGAAGAGGTTAACCTATCACCGTCAACCGTGTTATATCCAAACCCCGCTTCTACAACCGTGCGAATCCGCAATGCTGAGGTTCAATCTGCTAAGGTTTACGACGCAACCGGTAAACAATCGCAATTGACAGTTGCTAACGATGGAAACATCAATATTTCCGGCTTGAGCAATGGTATCTACTTTTTGGAAACCGTTGATCACAACGGGAATAAACTTGTTAATCGGTTTGTCAAAGACTAAGTAGTCTTTAACAAGCACCCAACCCAACCAGAAAAGATTTTTGTAGTGTAAAATGATGTTGCTAATAAAAACATATTATGATGACAACGAATAAGGCATTCCCTTTTCTTTTCGTTTTTGGCTTAATTGCTCTAACCATCGGTACTTCTCTGAATTCACACCTAAAAAATGTTGAACATACGGCTCCTGGGTACGCTGATCAGTTTTTTCAGATGAAACAAAACGAAAATGGTGAGCTTCCTCGATCCATGTGGAAACAGTGGACCAGTGAGACTCCAGTGTTTCATGGAAAAATAGACTTCTTCGATGAAGTGAATGAAATTGGCCCTTCCAACATTGGTGGTCGAACCCGGGCAATGATCGTAGACTACTCCAACACCAACCACCTTATTGCTGGTGGAGTTTCTGGCGGAATATGGAACAGTACTGATGGCGGACGAAACTGGAAAGCGTTAGACGATCAAGCCTCTACACTTTCTATTACCGGAATCACCCAAAGTCCGTTCAACCCAAAAGAGATTTACTACAGCACCGGAGAACTAACAAACGGTACCCACGTAAATTACGATGGTAACGGCATCTTCAAATCGACTGACGGAGGCCTTTCGTTTGCGCAACTTGATTCATCTGACATCATTGCTTTTGATAAAACCTGGGACATCGAACATTCGAAAACCGATAGTAACACCATTTACGTTGCAACCATTCTTAACGGTTTGTATCGAAGCACGGATAAAGGAAAGACTTTTCACCAACTGTATAAAACAGGTAGTGCGGTAAACGATGTTGATGCAATGGAAGACGGTACAGTGTATTTTAGTGTTTACGGACAAGGTATCTTCACTTTTGAAGAGAAAGACACGGTAGACGTTGAACGCTTTACAAACATTGGCGTTACCGGGTTTGGAAGATGTCTTGTAGAAGCTTCTCCAAGCAATCGCAACATCATCTATGCGGCATTTGCAAACTCCAACCGAGAAAGCCTTAGAAGCGTTTACAAGTCTACCAACGGAGGGCAAGACTGGTCCGAAATCAGCAACCCTCAGGATATCGGTGTTTGGTTCAACCAAATTTGGCACAACATGGTTCTGTCCGTTCATCCAACCAATCCCAACTTTGTCGTTTGTTCAGGAGTTACCTCAGGATACAGCACCAATGGTGGAAGTACATGGAGATTTATGGCCAATGGTCATGCCGACTACCACGACGCGGTATTTGTTCCTGGTACCAATGATTTTTATATGTTGAATGATGGCGGCATATATAAGCACAACACGGCTACTGCCGGAGATATTGCTTCCGATCGAAACACTGGTTATAACGTAACTCAGCTTTATGCAGGTTCATTCAATCCCTCGGGTGATGAAGTGTTGGTAGGTGCTCAGGATAATTGGACCACGACCAACAACAATGGCACATCGGTTTTCAGCCAGGTATTGGGTGGAGATGGTGCATTTAACGCAATCGATAAGACGGGTGAATATATTTACGCTTCTTCTCAAAATGGAAACATAAGACGATGGAGTGGAACCCGATGGGTAAACATTTACAACACCCTGCGGTCGGTTGTTGGCTCTAACGACTTCTGGTTTATTAACCCATTTGAGATAAACCCTGAAGACGGCACACAGATTTACTTCCCGACAAAAAATGTAATTGCGCGTAGCACAGATCGCGGTACTCGATGGACGGAAATTACGAATAGCATTCCGGGAAGCATCTTCAGTGTAGCTATGACACCTGAAGACAATCCTACTCTTTATTTTGGTGGTCAAAGTGGAATCCTATACCGAATTGACAATGCCAAAACGGCAACTGCCGGTAATTCGTTCAAGATGTTTACCCTGGCTCCGGCCCTGGCAAGAGGTGGTTTTATTGGGAATATTGAAATTGACCCAAATGATCACTCCACCATTTATCTTGCCATGTCTAATTACAGTGCACAACCCCGTATTTGGAAGGTGGAAGATGCGGATACCGAAAGTCCTAAATGGACCGACATCAGCGGGAACCTTCCTGGTTCTCTTCCAGTTAACTGGATTGAAGTGGATCCGGCAAATTCAGACAACATAATGGCTGCAACGGATTACGGGCTTTATGTAACGGGTGATGGTGGACGTTTCTGGCACAAGGAAGAAGCAATTCCTAACGTCTACATTCCAATGATCCGACTTAGAGAGTCAGACCGAAAACTGTTTGCATTCACGTTCGGACGTGGTGTTTGGTCGGCTTCACTCAACGAAGAAGTGAGCACTTCAGTTGAAGATGTTGCTGAGTCATCGTCTCCGGCAGTATATCCTAATCCGGCCACCGACTACCTCCATTTAAGTGGTTTTACCGGTAACAAAGCGGAAATAATCAACGCTTCGGGTTCTCGATTAACTGTTGATGTTGACGTGCGTCAGAATGCACAAATACAAGATCTTATCCCTGGAATATACTTCGTTCGATACGAATCAGAATCAGGTTTTCAGGTAGCGCGATTTATCAAACAATAAAAGGTTATACCTCCTATTCGTTTTCGCCTTCTTCCTCTTCAAGGATTTCCTCAACGTTTGCGAGGTATTCTTTGAGTGCGTCGATATTTGGAACTTCCATAAGATCCGCATCAACTTCATTGGCAGCAATTACCGACACCCAGTCCAGTCTGTAGATAACATCGTAAATCGTGTATAGATCGTATGTAGGTATGGCCAGTGGCAATACCTTGTTGTTATCCATTTCCAGATGTCCACCAAGAAAGTCGAAACGCGAACCTACCCGTACATTCTGCTCGGTAAACAGCAAAAGAAAATTGGTTGGCAATCGATCTATGTACGACTCTAAAACGTTGTGATTACTTTCAGGCACAGCATTTACAAAAGCCTCCATCTTGGCATTTTCGTTGAGTTGTTGCGAAAAACGGAGTGCCAATGGATACATTTGCCGATCAGCCAACAAAACGAATTTGTTCTTTAAGCTGGAAGCAAAGAAGGAATAGATGCGTTCGGCAGACCGAATCTGCTCCTCTTGATTCTCCACTAACTTCTCGCCTATCTCCTTGACCTCTTCTCTTAAATCCACTCCTAAAAAGTCGCCCATGATCAACAACAAGTAGGAAAGCCCCATACCGATTGTTTGTCGCGGTTGGAAACCAGGTTTGAGTGCATATACCTTCTGGTTGTTTTCAGCACCAAGTCGGGTAATTTCCCCACCCGATGAAAGAACAACAATGGTACACCCGCGGTTAACGGCATCCTGGTAAAGACTCAGCGTCTCTTCCGTGTTTCCGGAATAGGAGTTGAGTACAACAAAGGTCTTTTCATTTGCATACGCCGGAAGGAAATAGTCGCCTACTACTTCAATGGGCAGGCCTGCCGTTTCAAAGAACCAGTTTTTAACGATTTGCGCTCCAATTCCTGAGCCTCCGAGCCCACCCAGTACCACATTAGAAAACTCAGCTGATGTAAAACCATGCGGAGAATAATTGTCAAGCACAAAGTTGATCTGCGAACTAAATTCTTTAAGTGAACTTTCGTGGGTAATCATATGTTATAAAGTAAATTCGCGGCGAATTTAATATATTGAATCTAACCATCGCTTATCATTATCTATGAATCCTGAAGATAGAAAGGCATACGTTAGGTTTGAATTTACCGCCGACAAGGGGCAGTCTCCTGTACGGATAGATCGTTTTTTGGTTGATCGCATTGAAAATGCGTCACGAACCAAGATACAACAGGCTATAGATCAGGGTAAAGTATGGGTAAACGACAAATACATCAAGTCGAACTATAAGGTTCGACCGAATGATCGCATCGAAGTATTGTCGTTTGAAGAACCTCGAATATATGAGGTAACCCCTGAAAAAATTGACCTTGATGTGATCTATGAAGATGACTACGTGTTGGTTGTTAACAAGCCTGCAGGCATGATTGTGCATCCTGGTGTAGGAAATTACAACGGAACGTTAAGCAATGCGTTGGCCTATTACCTGGGCAACGAAATACACGAAGGGAACCGACATCCGTTTCTTGTACATCGAATAGACAAGAACACCAGTGGCTTGCTTTTAGTTGCAAAAGACGAAGAATCTACCCGTTTTCTGGCCGATCAATTTAAGGCCCATACCACTACAAGAAAATACGTCGCTCTGGTATGGGGAAGTCCTGAAGAAACTGAAGGTACCATTGAGGGCAACATCATGAGGAGCACTCAAAACCGGAAAAAATTTACGGTATCGCCAGACGGAGAACACGGAAAACACGCCATCACTCACTACAAAGTAATAGAAGACTTCACGTACACCTCTTTGGTAGAGTGTCAGTTGGAAACAGGCCGAACGCACCAAATACGCGTTCATATGAAACACCTGGGCCATCCGTTGTTTTCGGACGACACCTACGGTGGTGATCGCATATTGAAGGGCGTGGTTTTCAGCAAATACAAACAGTTCATTGAAAACTGCTTTGCACTGATGCCCCGACAGGCGCTTCATGCCAAAACCCTGGGTTTTGTTCACCCCAAAACCAAAGAACGAATGACGTTTGACAGTGAATTGCCAGAAGATTTCCAGGGAGTACTGGACCGTTGGAGAAGTGTGAATGCAGCTTACGACTTTGGCTCTAAAGACTAAGCGCAATGCGATCAATAAAAAAAGGTGGAATCTTTAAAGTCCACCTTTTTTGTTCCTAAACCGCTAGTATTTTATGTTAAATTTCTTTACAAGGTTCAACGTTGTATAGGATTAATAAGTAGTAGTAGTCGCATTACCCAAAATCAAGTATTATTATGGATTTCAGCGCGATCCAGGAACATAACGTTGACCTTTATAAATACGGGGACAATCTCTGTTTAAGCGCATTTAACAATTCAAATATAGACATTATTGTCTAAAAATTGGAATTTTGACAATTGTTCCAATTATTTAGAATCGTTCTTATCAAGAAGCCCTATTTCTAATAACCGCTCATGTAAGTATTCACCCGCTGATATGTCGGTATACTGTTTTGGTTTATCCGGAGTAATACACGACTCCAGGCAATCCAACCGTGTACTGCTTCGTGGATGAAGAAAGAAAGGAATGGAATACCGCGCCTGGTGCCAAAGTTCACGAGGTGGGTTTACCACACGGTGTGTGGTTGACTTGAATTTGTTATTGGTTAAACGCTGTAACATATCCCCAACGTTTACCACCAGGTGATCTTTCAACGATGTAACT
>JAEPQQ010000055.1 GCA_017640445.1 Bacteroidia bacterium
CGTTTAACTTCTGGTTGAACAGAAGTTTGACCAGTCCGTTTGTTGGGTTTGGGTACAAAACAAAATCGAGTTTGGGTTCGCTGATTACGTTGATCAACGATTCTCCTGTATTGATTTTATTAGGGGATGGTTCCATATAAACGAAACTTCCCGTCCCATTGGTGTACCGTCCAAAACTGGCATCCGATGTTTGCGTTGAAAAGCGGACTTCATCCATCACTTTACCTTCCAAATCCGAAAGCATGAGGTACTCTCCTTCCGATGATAATTTAAAAGTAGCGTGCAATTGTCCTTCGTCTTCTTCGTCATCAAGCCACACCAATAAAAAGTCTCCAGCTCCTATTGTTACATCGGGAAACTGCCATTTGGTTGGGTTCCCCGCATCGTCCGAGAGGTAGTATCCAGTTAATTCAATATCATTCCGGGTATTGTTAAACAACTCAACCCAATCATCACTATCGCCCGATTCATCCAAAATTGTCGAGGAGTTTACGGCCATAAGTTCATTGATCACCAGACCTCTGTTTCCCTGAATAGAATAAAACTCGTGAGCGGCTCTCTCGGGCATAAACCGACCAGCCGAATCATTTTCTGCATACACATAGTAATCCAGGTCCGACCCTTCCCAAACAAGAGCTACTCCATATATTCCGTCTCCCGGCTGTTCGTCCTTGTGCATACCATCGTCAAACATTTCTAACCTGATAAAGGGTTGGACCATGTTGTTCCGGTAATACATAAAAACACGCTCTGCATCCCGTACTTCCTCGTGCACCCATACCGTATCTCCCGAAATTGAAGAGGTTGGAGTCTCTATAACGGGCGCTCCCATAATCCCCTCATATGCCATTAAATAATCTCCCCGAGCCACCATCAAGTCGTTAATTCCCGGGTAATCGACCAGATCAGAAACTGTCTCATCCAGATTCAGGAGAAAGTTTTCATATCCATAAAACGCATTGTTATCCCGCTCTACATAGGCATCGATGGTCGATTGCATGGCAATTGCGCGTTGGTAGAATTCACCGTTAAGTATGTTCTCCTCTACAATAGTTCGTATATGTGCGAGGTACTGCCGTTTGAACGTATCGTTCTCCAACAGTTTACGTATCAATGGTCTTGGATGAACAGAAAAGCTGTTAAGGTGAGCCAGGGGGTCCATTATCTTGGCTTCATTTATAGTAAAACCACGGAAGTAATCCGACGCGTCGGTTAGTCGGTAACTGGCGAATGACTGGTTCATATCCCAAAGAATTGGATTGAACAATCCTGTTGCGTCTTTATACAAATAGTAGTTCTGGGCATAACCTATGTAACTATCGAAGTTTATCACCACATAGTTAAAGGCATGCATCCAAAGTGTTTGGTTTACGTTTAACACATTTTCAATGCTGTCGGCATTGTTATTCAACGTATGAATCAACTCCATTAACTCCCTCCATCCTGCATCCGATTTTTGGTCGTACAGGGAATAGTACAGAACTGAGTCCTGGCCAGGAGAGTTGCTAAGATTACAGTTCTCTCCGTTTAGCTCCAAATGCTCTGGATTACATTTAAAAAAGGCGTTTTCAGATGACGAGAATCGATCCCGTAAAAAGCGTTTATTAACCGGCTCAACGTTGGTATAAACTCCCCAAAAGGTGTCGTTAACATACACGTTGGCAAAGTTGGCTCTGGAAGCAGGCATGTACTTCCTGGCAATTTCGTAAGACAAGGTTTCCCGAACAAAAGAGGGATCCTGTATCACATTACTGAGTTTGATTTTGGTTTGACCGTAAAACGATTGATCACTTACATAGTCTAACTTGATGTTAAAGGGATTCTTTTTTCTGTCGACACTCACCGAGCTAAAGCCCTTATAGCGCACCCCTACGTTGTCAAAGCGTTCACCTTCAATAACCACAGAGGCCAACATACGCTCTTCCTGGCCTTCTACGTACAGACTATCGAGTATTTGATCCCAGTTCGGCTGGGTGAAGTACAATCGGATATCACGAACCTCGTTGATATCGTAAAAGTTGTATTGCGCCTTTACACTAGCCGGTAACAGAGCAAGAAAAATGAACACCCAACCGCATCTTCCCATATCAGTTCATGCGGATGAGTTTTTCTGAAATTCGCGTACCGTCCTGCAGGTCTATGTGGAGTATGTAGTGCCCGTTTGACACTGCCGATAAATCAATCTCCTGAACGTTTTGGCCAGTATACAAAGTAGCGCCATACACATTGGTCACCGTAGCGGTGAAAACTTCATTTTCTTCTAGTCCTTTCACCTTAAAAATACCGGTTGAAGGGTTAGGGTAAACCACAATGGTATTTTTAAGCGTATGCGCGTTGGCCGACAGGTTACCACAACCATTCTCACCTAGCAACGCTATCGGACCAGGGTCGTTACACTCATAGCGAAATGCTTTGGCCGGACCGTCGTTGTATTGCCATACAATGTTGTTGAGTGAATCAACTTCATACATGTACTTTCTGGAAACATTTACGAATGTATTTCCGTTCGACATTCTGTCGCTGGCAGACTGACCTGAAGAATTGGTTACGCATTCATGTCTCCAATCGTGTGTAACTGGCCCATAAGAAGTTCCGGACCATGTATAGTTATAACCGTCTTGAGGTGGTTTAATGGCATCAACCACTGACGCCCCACCTGTACCACCAACGTTGTTAAAGAACTGTATGTATCCGGCATTGGGTCTTCCTTCTTTTATCCATCGAGGATCGTGAACCGCCCCTGCTATGGTCTGCGCATCCGACGATCCATAATTGGATGGATTCCCCCATCGATAAAGAAAGTCTCCACCCTTTCCGGAGTTACCTCCAGAATGCGAAGCCGCTTCCTCGGTGGTTGTACTGTGATCTATAATAAAGATTTCGCTGGCATAGCGTGAGGTAAATACAATTTGATCAAGGGTTTCGTTGTAATCAATGCCGTTTACATGAAACCAGTCTCCTCCCATTCTTCCTCCACTACCTGCAACGGCGTTAATGTCCATAAGCTCCGGGTGGTCTTCCACAACGCCATAATTATCCTTGGTTGCGTCGTGGTCCTGGATCAGGTGATCCCAGATGTGCCATTCCCATACAATCTTGCCACCGCTTCCATCGCGTTGTACTTCGATAATGTGGGTTGGCCATTTTTCGTCTGGTGAACTAGAGCCCGCCTGTTCTAATTCGGCTTCGGATTTGACTTCCCACGCAGTAAGAAGTACATTTCCGTTGGGCATTAAACAAATGTCGTGATGACTTACATAGTTGGCTGTCGAGTAAACGAATTCCCAAATGATATTGGCGTCCTTGTCCAAAACCTGAAGAACACCTCCAATCGCCGCTCCGGTTAACACGTTTCCAGAATAAACACCACTTCGAACCAGGTCGCCCTCATCTGACAACGCTACGGCGTAACTGCCATTTACATTGCACGACCACGAGTGTGCAATATTGCCATCCTTATCAATCAGGTAGCTTGTTTTGCTATTCTGCTCGTTGTACAAAGCATAACCGTCAAAAGTCTGCGCATAGGCTGTTAGGCCCGAAAAAAAAGATAATAAAAGTGCTAGTAGTTTTAATTCGTATCTAAAATTCATACAGGAATGCATTGAGTCTGTGCTCATTTAGACATACCTGTATCCCATTTCATTCCAGCTACTTCAAAAAAATAACATTTTCTTTTCTCCGAAGTAATAATTGCCACCTATAGATTTGGGCGTAACCACTTCTCGGTCTCCTCTACGGTCTGTTCCTTGCGCTCTGCGTATTCTTCAAGCTGATCTCTTCCAATCTTACCAACGGCAAAATATTTACTCTTCGGATGTGCAAAGTAGAACCCCGAAACTGAAGCTGCAGGGTACATCGCGTAACTTTCGGTAAGCTTCATTCCGGTGCGCTCTTCTACGTCCATAAGACTCCATATCTTGGCTTTCTCCGTATGGTCAGGGCAGGCTGGATAACCTGGAGCAGGCCGGATACCATTGTATTTCTCACGGATCAGATCGTCGTTATTAAACGCCTCTTCTCCGGCATATCCCCATTCTTCTTTTCGAATACGTTCATGCAGGTATTCGGCAAAAGCCTCGGCAAATCGGTCGGCTAAAATCTTGACCATTATCGAATGGTAGTCGTCGTGATCCTCTTCGTACATCTTTGCCATCGCCTCAGCACCATGAATAGACACGGCGAAACTCCCCATGTGGTCGTTTTCTCCTTCGGCAGCGACAAAGTCGGCCAGGGAAAGATTTGGAATGCCAGTACCCATTTTTCGTTGTTGTCGCAAGAAATGGAAATCCATGGTTTCGGATTCGTGCCATACACGAACTGACTCACCCAGGTTAGCTGCCGGGAAAAGGCCAGAAACGCCTCTTGCTTCAAATTTCTTTTCGCGAATAATGGTGTCGAGCATTGTTTGTGCCTCGTCAAACAATGCCTGTGCTTCTTTACCCACAGTTGGGTCAGAAAGTATCTTCGGATATCTTCCGGCTAACTCCCATGCCTGGAAGAATGGCGTCCAATCGATGTAGTTTCTGAGCTCAGTTAAATCAGGCGTCCATGATTTAACACCAACAGCATTTGGAACCGGTGTTTTGTGTGATTCTGGAACCAACTTATTTGCAACTGCCTGGTTGTATGTGAGTATCTTTTTTGCAGATTGTCTGCGAGCGTGTTCTTCTGCTAACTTTTCGTACTCCTCCCGATACGAACGCATCGTTTCGTCTTTTTGATTATCGGAAAGAAGTGCACCCGCTACCGGAACACTTCGAGAAGCATCGAGTACGTGTATAACTGATTTGGAATACGAAGGAGCAATTTTTACAGCGGTATGCACACGTGAGGTAGTTGCCCCACCAATAAGCAGCGGAGTTTCGTAACCCAACCGTTCCATTTCGGTAGCAACGTTTACCATTTCGTCGAGACTTGGTGTAATCAACCCGCTAAGCCCAATTATGTCTGCATTAATTTCTTTCGCTGTTTGTAATATTTTATCGGTTGGCACCATTACCCCGAGGTCAACAATTTCGTAGTTGTTACAGGCTAAAACAACGCCAACGATGTTTTTACCAATGTCGTGAACATCTCCTTTCACAGTTGCCAGAAGTATCTTTCCTCTAGTGCTACCCTCTTGCTTTTCTGCCTCCAGGAAGGGGAGCAAATAGGCCACGGATTTCTTCATCACACGGGCGCTTTTTACCACCTGAGGTAAAAACATCTTACCGGAGCCAAACAAGTCGCCTACCACATTCATGCCATCCATCAATGGGCCCTCAATAACCTTCAATGGAGAGTTGAGCTCCTGACGGGCTTCTTCGGTATCTTCATCGATATAGTCTGTGATTCCTTTAATCAGGGCATGGCTAAGACGCTCGTTTACCGGAAGCTGCCTCCACGAGTCGTCTTTCTTGGTTACCTTTCCTTTTTGCTTGACGGTTTCAGCAAAATCAACTAATCGCTCGGTAGCATCCGGGCGCCTGTTCAGAAGCACGTCTTCAACACGCTCAAGTAAGTCCTTAGGAATCTCGTCGTATACCTCGATCATACCAGCATTCACAATTCCCATGTCCATACCCTCGCGAATGGCGTGGTACAGAAAAGCAGAGTGCATTGCTTCCCGCACGGCGTTATTACCTCGAAACGAGAAGGAGATGTTACTCACTCCTCCACTCACCAGCGCATACGGCAGATTTTCTTTGATCCAGCGCGTAGTTTCAATAAAGTCTACAGCGTAGTTATTGTGTTCTTCAATTCCCGTTGCGATGGCAAGAATATTGGGATCAAAGATGATGTCTTGTGGCGGAAACCCTACCTCGTTCACCAGAATATCGTAGCTACGCTTACAGATCTCAATTCGCCTCTCAAACGTATCAGCTTGCCCCACCTCGTCAAAAGCCATTACAACGGTGGCAGCACCATAGTTCTTTATTTTTCTTGCTCGTTCCTTAAATAGGTCTTCTCCATCTTTGAGACTAATTGAGTTTACAATACCCTTTCCTTGCAGGCATTGTAGTCCCGCCTCTATGATTTCCCATTTCGACGAATCAATCATAACCGGCACCTTGCTAATGTCGGGTTCGGCTGCAATGAGGTTTAGAAACTTCACCATGGCTTCTTTACCGTCGAGCATACCATCGTCCATGTTGATATCGATTATTTGCGCTCCGTTTTCCACCTGTTGGCGCGCCACTGAAAGGGCTTCGTCGAACTCGTTGTTCAGGATTAGCCTGGCAAACTTCCTGGAACCTGTAACATTGGTTCGTTCTCCAACATTGATGAAGTTTAAGTCATCGGTCACGTTCAGCGGTTCGAGGCCGCTAAGTCGTAGGGTGATGTTTTGTTTCCTGTTCATATAGACTCAAGCAAGGTTATACAAGAAACGGATTCTGAGATCGAGTATCTTTTCTGTTTCTACAGATAGGATGTGGCACCTTTTTGAATTCAGACCCAGTAGGTTGCCAAGACTTCATAGGACCTATTCCCTCCGTCTTTCTTGATAACTTCCGCAAAAATAGGCAATTAACCCACAAAAAAAGCCCAGGCATATTGGCCTGGGCTCTTATTATTAATTCAATTAGATTTTAGACTATCGAATCAGGGTTACGGTACCACTTACAGGTTCAAGTCCGTCGTTCATTTCACGGTTCTTCAACTTGTAGTTTATCACGTAGAAGTACGTACCACCTGGGCACAATGTACCTTTATTCATGATTGTACCATCCCAACTTTGAGCTGGATCGTTGGTCTTAAATACCAACTCACCCCAACGGTTGTAGATATTGATATCGAATTCTTCCCATCCTTCAATGTCGATCACAAACTTGTCGTTTAGTCCATCGGCTCCATCGGAGTTAGGCGTAAACACGTTGTAAGGCACAAACTTGATGAAGAAGTCGTTCTCAATTTGATCACAGAATGTATCGGTACAACCAATATCATTGGTAGCTACGATACAAATTGTGAACGTACCTACTGTTTCACCCCAGTTGTAGCAAACGCTTTCATCGAGGCTAGAGGTATACTCAAGTGCTGTATCTCGTGTTTCGGTTTCAATAAACCACTCGTAGGTCTTTCCTCCTTGTGATGTATTGGTGAAACAGAAGTCAGGCTTGTCTTTGTCGATGATGTCAAACTTGGCCTGAACATCAACAACCGTAACACTACCATACGCTGTATCGATACACTTAGGACCAAAATCGCCAGGATCCAGATCGTAGTTCGGTATCAGTTTCACATCGTACGTACCTGGGTTCTTGTAGCTATGTGATGCGAAGTTGGTAGGATCAATTGTGACCGTTGTATCGTTATCGCCAAAGGCAAAGTTGTAATACGTATAGATCGTGTCTGAATTACTGGTAAAGGTTACCAATTGATCCGGACAAACTACCGTATCGGATATCTCCAATCGCGCTGGAGCTACCGGACGAACAATTACTTTAATTTTTCGAGGAACCAGTCCATTCTTCGTATTCGTATCAGGGAACACTCGGGTACAAGGTGGCTTACCTGGCTCTACCTCATCTTCCATGAACATTAAAAGGTAGTATACTCCTGTATCGTTATACTGATGGCTAAACAGGTCAAGGAAGTTCTTGGTTGAAGACTGGCTGTTTGCCGAATCTCCCCAGTATACAACCCAGTTTGGATCAATAAAATCGCCCTGACTCTGGTTTTCGAGATGGACGCTATCGCCCACACAAATCACAATAGAGTCTTCACCCCAAATACTTCCTCCGGCGAAGCCAAATCGTGGCTGAGGACCAGCAACAAAGATTCGTTTCTCAACTGAGTCTACACATCCCAACAAGGTAGTGATCTTCAACTTCACTGTAAACCATCCGCTTGAAGTATAATCGTGTGAAGGGTTTTTCAATACACTTCGGTTGGTACGATCTCCAAAATCCCACTCATAGAATACCACACTATCACATGGCTCATAAGCTGCGTTTGGACATGTGTCACGTCCTCGACATGGGTCAAATACCAACGACGAATCGAAGAATGATACAATACCGTCACACAGGTCGCTGCTCGCGTTCAAGTTTGTTTCGAAGTTTGCTTTTGCTCCTGTTACGAAAGCCGTAACAAAGGCAGTATCACGACAACCTAAACTATCCTTTGTAGCGATTGCTACCAGATACTCACCTGGCTCATCGTAGGTATGGAAGAAGCTGATAGATGGGTCGAATTTATCTACACCATCACGGTAATCCCAATCAACAAGTTTCTTCTCTTTATCACTTTGTATGTATCGTGCAGGATCTTCCCAGTACTTGGTTGGATCAATTGGATACCATTCTGGCCATTGGTCATCACCATACTGCCAGTATCGGATACTATCGTACAACTCGTGTACCTGATTCATACAAACTGCTTCGTTAACAAGTTCGAACTGGTTCAGGTAACCAACGTTTAACAGTTTTGCACCTGTTTTCTCACAACCCACTTTGTTGTTCAGGAAGATACCTGGAACCATAGGTCCGTTTGAGTTAACCCAAACTGTATCTTTTTTCGTTGGATCACAGAAGTTCAATCGAACCTCAGGATGTCGGTAGGTGAATTTATAAACGCCTGGAATTACTTGTCCCTTCTCAAATACAGTGTCAGTAGCAGTAATTCTATATGGCGCTATCAATGTATCAAAACCTTGCATCGATGAATCACGGAAGTGAAGAACTTGCTCAATAATAATTGAGTCGGACTTGGCAGCATCGGTATACAAATATTTGTACTCACCGTGCTCCACTGTGTTTTCCTGGATGCCCTTCAATCCAATGATGAAGTATTGGCTAATTCCTGTCGTGTCAATACAACCAAATGTTCCGTCACCCAACATAAGTGCAAGCTGCTCGGCAGAAACATCTTGTGGGTCAAGGTTCAACTGCTTCAATACATCTTCAATGATCTTATCAGCCTGATAGGTATTTACTTCAGTTGTCCAATCTCTATAGATTCGAGTAACAACTGTATCCACTGTAATGTCGCCAAACAACTCATCCAAGGTATGGCGAATGGTGTAGTTATACAACCAATTGCTACCAGCAGGGAAGTTGATCTTCTCATCGTTACGCCCTTTAACCGGTCCCTTGTATGGCTGGAAGTATGCAAATTGCTCATAGTAACCAGACAAACGATCTGGGTAACCCCAGTTCCATCTCAAGGCAGCGATGCTATCCTGAATTGGGTTTACCAATCGGAAGTAAGCTGTTTCACCAGCACAAATAGTATAAGGCTCGTTATTTGGAATCAAGATGTCGAATTGCGCATCTAAGTACTGGTATCGGAACATGTCTTTATACCATGCCGTATCTGTACATTCAGGAGCAATTGAGTTTCCGTCCGCGTCGGTTCGTGGTTGACCGTTACCAACTACCAATCCTATGGTAAATGAACCATTTGGACGTTTACTTGGATCGCTTCCTACCTCACCCGAAGTATAACCCTTTACAAACTTGGTACCCCACGCACCAACGATGTCGTAAGGCAGTACAAACGGAATTGGAATACCTGGAGGAGGAGGAGCTAATACTCCACCACTGTTATAGGCAACCCAGTTATTAGGTCCGGTAAGTGAATCGTAGTTCACCTCAAACCACTGCTGAGTACAACCTGGTTTGGTGTTTGCAAGATCAAAGGTTAGATAGTAGTTCAACTTGTTACCATCCAATGGACAAGGAATACCAGACTCCCATCTTAGGTTCCGCGCACTTGGTGGAATCAATGCGAGAGAGATGTTATTTGAACTCTCACACATGAATGGGTGAACAGTATCTAGGTGATACAACGTTACAGAGTTACACTGCGCTGTGTTTTTATAGAATGAGTTTCTATGATATACTGAATCTACAATAACCATCTGACGACTTACAGTGGTAGCAACTCCATTGATTATTGTGTCAATAATTACAGTACTTGCACCTGCAACCGTAGTGGTAGCTGCATTTACTATCATTTCTGGCAACGAGATTAGTGAGTCCCCCTCGGCTATCTCAAATTGCTCATCTTTCTTAATCGTTTCTTTCTTAGGACCGGTTACAGATCGGTACGTACCATTTTGAAGATTCTTGATCTTAACCGTAATCCCGGACGGTATATAGTAATCATGATCTTCCCAAATAACGCTACTGATCACCTCGCCTCTATACACTGTTTGCGGTCTCCAGACCTTGAGTCGATAATTATCTCTAAACTCGACCTCGTCGTATTTCTGACCTGCAGTGATGGTGACTGTATCCTTTTTTGATACACCGAATGAATCTACATACGGTATCTCAAACACCTTAGTTGTATCCCACGGTACGAAAAGTACTACTTCCATTGGAGTTGTTACCGTATCGGCAGCATACACCTGCACCTGGAAACATTGTCTCGCATTTTTACTAAACAGCGTTCGTGCTGCAGGATTACGGTGGAATTGACCGTTGTTTTCATATTTGTAAATGTCGTCCCAAGGTGTATACCAGTGGGTCGGCAATGAATCTTCATTGAAGTTACAATTCAGACCGATGTTTTTATTGTGACGTGTGTTCGTAGTACACGGAGGTGCGAAGTTGTCGCCCAACGTCCACAAACGATATACGTGGTCCTTATTTCGAACCTGATCTGCGTTAGGGAAGATTGTTTGATCACCTGCACGTGTTGTTTCGTTGTAGTTAAATACATACAATCGCTTTCCAAGAACACCACCCAACTGTCTTGGGTATTTCAAGGTATCGTTCTTTGCATTAACCACTATAAACGAGTCAAGTGTCTGATCGAACCATACTTTATTTCCTGCAATGGTTAACACAGTAGACATATCATACTTTGCCTGGAACGTATCGGCATTTGATTTAGAATGAACTTTGTTCTTGTAATAGTAGATAGTGTCTTTAAGTGTAACCGGATGTGTTACAACTTTAAATGATTCACGGAACGAGATAAACAATGAATCTTCATCCCAGTAGTTTGGATCATCGTGGTAGAAAGTAGAGTTGTTTGTAAAGTGAACACTATCGGTAATAGTACACTGATACTTCTCCTTTTCCAATACCCGAACAAACGGTACTTCAATCGTAGACGATGGTCCAACGTGAAGAACTGTATCAGTAACCACGATATCACATGGACCAGAAACAATTCTCAATGATACCATCCAAGGACCGCCACCATATGTGTGACAAGGAGTCCATGACTTATCGTCGAAGTTTTGTGGGCCCGATGGAGGGTCTCCAAAGTTCCAAAGGAAGCTCGCACCCGGAACAGGTCCGTCTTTCAATTTAAAACATCGGTTTGGATCACTTGTACAAGCAGAGTCTTTATCTGCTACAATTACAGGGTTCAGCTTGATATTAGTCGCTGCTGCTTTATACTTAAATGTCTCAGAACATCCAAAACGTGAAGTAACCGACAAGGTTGCATCAAACGTTCCGTTTGTACGGTACCATCGCTCAATCTCACCGTCGAGATCCGGACCGGTCCAGTACTGAGTATTTGTTACAGAGTCACCAATAATTTTTCCATTACCAAAATCAAATTCGAACTTGGCAATATCCTTAAGCCCGATAAACTCATCCGGCTTACTCTTCCAATCAATATAAGTTTGGTTGGTAATGGTAGCCATTGTAGAGTCACATCGAACAGGCGAGTTACTTCTAATGGTTACACCCAATTTAGGGAATACGCGGATGGCGCTATCGATATAGTACTCGGTAACACACCCATTTGCGTCTTCCAATTCTACCTTAAGGTTAAACCATCCACCTTTTGGATCAACTACCGTATGGCAGATAGTGTCACCCATGTCGGGATTAATCTTATCATACTTACTACCATCACCAAACAGGTATGTGCGTCGTATAATACTGCTTCCCGGCGCCGACTCACTACTGTCGATAAAGCAGAACTCGTTTCCATTGAAACACTGTTGCTTTGAGTTCAGCAGAATGGGTCGTGCAATTGGGCTCGGTTTCACCACAATGGTAATTGACTTTTCACAATTAAGTGTTCCGCCAAGACCTGTTGCTTTTAAGGTAACGGTGTACGTACCGGCCTTTTTAAATACAAACAATGGATCCCTGTCTTTCGAGGTACCCACTACTGTACTAGTCGCATCTTCCTTGAATTCCCAGTTATAATCGTCGAATCCTGGTGCGTTTGACTTAAACTGAATAGCCTCGTCAACACACTCGTTTCCGGCGTCATACGTTGGGTTACAAGATTGTGCGTTTGCTATATTTATCTGCCCAAGCACTAAGAGTGCGGGAGCAAACAGATACAGCAAAAATCTAAATCCGTTCTTTTTCATTTTTGTAAACATTCTAAATCGGGTTATAAAATCTTCAAGCCTGAAAATTTCAAGCTTGCATATTATCGTTATTTCTTATCAAATTCAAGTCAAAAAATCTATTTAGTGAGCGACACTTTATCACTCATTTTCTTTGTTACTCCATTACAGCCATACACCAACTGATAGGTATAGGTACCAGGTGGCAACAACTCTCCCTGATTATACCGTTTTCCATTCCAGGCTTCGTTCTGATCCTGAGTTTCGAAAACCATTTGTCCATTCGCATTATAAATACTCAACCAATACTGGTCAACCGGTGGAATTGAGACACTAAACACATCGTTCTTACCATCCTGGAAGTATGGCGTAAACACATTGTGAATATTAACATCTACATCGCAACGCGCCTCTATCGTTATCATTTGGCGTGCGGTATCTTTACATCCATTCGCATCAGTGACTGTATGGACGATCGACACCTTATCTCCTGACGTTCCATTCAACACAATTGCCGGAACATTTTCTTCAACCATAACCTGATTAGAGTACCACTGATTGTTGATGGCAGGATTCAACGCCTGCACCAACAATTCATTTCCTTGCTGATCCACATCAAACTCAGCACTTGCCGCACCCACGTTGATTTTTGTGTTTGCACCCACGAGATGGTTGTGTTCGTCTTTACCCAGCACCTCTATGGTGTATGAACCTTTGGTTTCGAATAACAAACGAGTAACAAGTTTACTTTCGGCTACTTGTTTACCGTTTAACTTCCAAACTACTTGTTTCAAATTCTGGTTCGACGTAATCTCAAAATCAATGGTTTCATTTACACAACAAGTAGAAGAAGAGCCTTTTAACTGAATATCCGCTCGTTCCGCTCCGCTCGTCTTCGCGCCTGTTTCTCCATTTTCTTCGTGACCCAATGTTTCTTCCGACGAAACGTTTCCTGTTTCCTCTGAGCCAGGCAGCACAACTTCTGGAGTTGTTTCACCTGCTCTGTTTTCCTCATAAGCAGACATTTCCTCTACATAGGAAACCGCAGCTTCTTCCTCAACGTGAGCCACATCCTCTGGCGTTACAACCAGCTTGTTATTGTCTTTTTCATTTTGACCCTCTTGAATGTTCTGAGCCACCTGCTCTTCAACTTGAGGTTCAACTGGCAACGCTTCTACGGGAGTTTCTCCTTTTTGGTTAAGCACTACAACCGATGTTACAACCAGTGCAGCACCACCAAAGATGGCAGCACCTTTAACACCAATAAGCTTCGACAACACGCTTGTGGTAGCGCCAGTTGCCGCACCCGAAGTTGCTGTAGAAACACCTTCCCATACCGCTGGCGGCACAGGCGAAGATGCTCCGTCAAACACTTGTTTGAACAGCTCGTCGAATTGCTCTATGTTGTTATTCTTATCCAATTTCTATGTTCGTCACTTTTTTCTGCAGTGCCAGTCGGGCCTTGTACAATTGCGTTTTGCTGGTACTTTCTGTTATATCCAGCATTTTAGCAATTTCCTTGTGGCTATACCCGTCAATCACATACAGGTTAAAAACACTTCGATAGCCATCCGGCAAAGACCGAACAAGGGCCATCAAATCGTCCATTTTTAATTTTTCAAAGCTTTTTGCATTTACCGCATGTTCCGGAAGTTCTTCGGCAGAACTTTCCTTCATCCGACCCTTCTTCCGAAGTGCTTCAATGGCCGTATTGGTTACAATTCGTCGACACCATCCCTCAAAAGATCCGGAAAATCGAAACTTCGAAAGGTTTTTGTAGATGCGGATAAATGCCTCTTGTAAGACGTCTTGCGCGTCCTGATCCTGATGCATATATCGTAAACTTACTACGTACATTTTTGGTGATAACTCCTTGTAAATCAATTCAAAAGCGGCATGATTGCCCTGCAAACACTGCTCTACCAACTCCCTTTCCGTATCTTGTTTGCCGACTGTCATGCAAGAGATTCATTCCATTCGCTTTTGTACATAGATGTTAAGCGAATCGTTATGGTTGCCTGTACCTGAACATTTTTTTTAGTTTTTTTTAAGATGTTCCAAAATGTGTTCGTTCGGGTATTACAACCTTCAGAACAAAGATACGGTTGGTTTGGGCGAAAAATAAAAAGTCCGGGCACCTGGGCCCGGACTTGATTGTAATATACTCCGATTTAAAATATTACTAGCGTATTAGTGTGACCGTTCCACTCACGGGTTCCAATCCGTCGTTAAGTTCACGGTTTTTCAATTTGTAATTGATCACATAGAAATAAGTTCCACCAGGACACTCTGTCCCTTTGTTCATAATGGTACCATCCCAACTTTGTGCCGGATCGAATGTATTGAAAACCAATTCTCCCCAACGGTTGTAGATGTTTATTTCAAACTCTTCCCAACCGTCAATCTCAATGACAAATTTGTCGTTCAAACCATCCAGGTTTTCACCGTTTGGCGTAAACACGTTATATGGCGTGAAGCCAATTCTAAAGTCGTTGTAGATCACCTTGCAAGCCGTGTCTGCACAACCTATTTCGTTGGTTGCAACAAGACATATAGCAAAGTTACCTACCTCTTCACCCCAGTTGTAACAGATGGTTTCATCCACCCCACTTGTGTATTCTTTGGTCGTATCTCTGTTCTCCATTTCGATCGACCACTCGAAGTTCGATGCGCCTTTTGAGGTGTTGATAAAACAGAACTCTGGTTTGTCTTTTTCGTCGATATCAAAATCTGCCACAACATCAACTACAGTAACAGATCCGTACGCGGTGTCGATACATTTTGGACCAAAACTACCTGGATCCAGTTCGTAATTTGGTATCAACTTAACATCGTACGTTCCTGGCTGCTTGTAACTTCTCGTAACAAAATTGGTTGGATCGATGCGGGTAGACGTATCGCCATCACCAAACACCCATTGGTATGAGGTATAAATCTCATCGGAGTTACTGGTGAAGGTAACCAACTGGTCTGGACAAACAACGGTATCTGATATCTCAAGTCTCGCCGGGGCAATAGGTCGCACTACCACCTTAATTCGTCTTGGTGTTTTACCATTACTTGTATCGGGATCAGGGAATATGCGGGTACACGGTGGTTTTCCTGCCTCTACCTCGTCCTCCATAAACATCTCCAGATAGTATACGCCTTCTTCGTTGTATTGGTGACTAAAAATGGTATTTCTATTTTTAGAAGAAGACTGCGAATTAGCGGTATCACCCCAATACACCACCCAGTTAGGGTCATATATCGGCTCGATACTGGTATTTCTCAAATGTGCACTGTCTCCCACACATATCACAATGGAATCTCCTCCCCACACATCGTTTTCGGCGAATTCAAACCTCGGTTGAGGTCCGGCAAGGAATATTCGTTTCTCAATCGTATCCTGACAACCCAACAAGGTTTCCACGATGAGTCGAACCGTAAACCAACCACTTGAAGTATAGTCGTGAGCTGGGTTCTTTAGTACACTTCGGATCGAACCGTCACCAAAATCCCATTCATATGAAATCACACTATCGCATGGTTCATAAGCGCCATTCGGGCAAGTATCACGACCTCGACATGGGTCAAATACGATGGATGAATCGTAGAAAATAACCACTCCGTCGCACAGGTCGCTACCTGCGTTCAGGTTTGTTTCAAAATTGGCTTTCACACCTGTTACAAATGCGGTAACAGTTGCTGTATCACGACAGCCCATGCTATCCTTAGTAGCAATAGCAACCAGGTATTCTCCAGGCTCATCATATTGGTGCTGGAAGCTGATCGATCGATCGAACTTGTCTACTCCATCGCGGTAGTCCCAGTCGATGGCTTTTGTTTCCAACTTACCATTTGCATAACGATCTGGGTCTTCCCAGTATTTACGTGTGTCGATCGGATAATTGTCCGGGTCGTTCATGCCCGCCTGCCAATAGCGAATGCTGTCATAAAGCACGTGTGCTTCTTTCTCACAAACAGCATCGTTTACTAACTTAAACTTATTCAGATAACCCACTGTAAGGAAGTTAGCGGCTGTTTTCTCACAACCTACTCGATTGTTGAGGGTAAGGTTTGGCACCATGGCTCCGCTCGAGTTCACCCAAACGGTGTCTCTCTTTGAAGGGTCGCAGAAGTTTCTTCGCACCTCCGGATGACGATAGGTAAACTTATATACCCCAGGAATTACAGATCCCGCTTTAAATACGGTATCAGCCGCAGGAGCCCTTAGGTCTTGTTGAGCTATTAGTGTATCAAAACCTTGCATCGAATAGTCTCTGAAGTGCAGCACTTCTTCTACGATAACGGAGTCGGTTTTATTCAAATCTGTGTATTTGTACTTATAGCGTCCGTGTTCCACAACATTTTCGTCGAGGCCTTCCAAACCAATGGTAAAGAATTGACTTATGCCGGTGGTGTCGATACAACCAAAACTTCCATCGCCTAACATAAGTGCCAGGTCTTCACCCGAAACCTCTGTAGGGTCCAATCCAAGTTGGATAAGGCGCGGATCGATGTAGTCGTTACTCTGTGACGTATTTACAACTGATTTCCATTCGCGATAAATCTTTGTTACTATGGTATCGAGTGTCACATCGCCATATACCTCATCGAGGTTATGTCGTATAACGTAGTTGTATAACCAATTATCACTGCTGTTCCAGTCTACGTTCTCGTCGTTACGTCCTTTAACCGGACCTGTATACTTCTGGAAGTACTGAAACTGCTCGTAGTATCCCGACAAACGATCCGGGTATCCCCAGTTCCAACGAAGGGCAGCCATACTGTCCTGAATCGGGTTAACCAATCGGAAGTATATGGTTTCACCGGCGCATAGAGTATAAGGCCAGTTATTCGGTACTAACACATCGTATTGAGCATCGAGAAACTGATACTGGAACATTTTGGTATACCATGCTGTATCGGTACATTCAGGTGCCACGGGGTTTCCAGCCGGGTCATACATAGGTTGTCCGTTTCCTACTACTAAACCCATGGTAAACCATCCACCGGGTCGTCGGCTTGGATCATTTCCTATTTCCCCTGGTGAATACCCTTTAACAAATGTTGTACCGTAGGCTCCTACCTTTTGGTAGTCGGCAGTAAACGGTGTGGCTGTTCCCGGAGCAGGTGGAGCAAACACGCTTCCGCTTTTGTAACTCACCCAGTTCATTGGGCCCGTAGCAGAATCATAGTTCACCTCAAACCATTGCTGTGTACAACCGGGTTTGGTCCCGCTCATATCAAACTCAAGGTAATACTGGAGCTTGCTACCATCAAGAGGACAAGGAATACCTGACTTCCATTTGAGGCCTTTAGCACTTGGTGGAATCAGCGCCAACGATATATTGTCGGTGTGTTCACATGCCATTGGGTGGACAACGTCCTTGTGGAACAAGCTAACCGTGTTACACGATGCTCGGTTTTGATAGAAGTAACTTCTATGGTAGGCCGGATCGACAACTACAACCTGACGGCTAATGGTTGTAGCCTTACCGTTGATTACGGTGTCAACGATCACGGTGCTTGCCCCAGCAATGACTTGTCGAGCCGCGTTTTCGACCATCTCGCTTAGCGATAGAATCGAGTCTCCGGCTGCAATCTCAAATTGCTCATCTTTCTTTATTGTCTCCCGTTTGGGTCCCGTAACGCTTCTGTAACTGCCATTTTGCAGGTTTTTGATCTTCACTGTAATTCCAGCTGGAACATAGTAATCGTGGTCTTCCCAGATTACTGTGCTGATAACTTCGCCCTTATATACGGACATGGGCCTCCAAATTTTCAAGCGATAATTATCGCGAATTTGGGCCTCTGGATATGTCTTACCTGCTTCAACGGTGATGTCTTCTGTTTTAGCTACACCAAACGAGTCGACGTATGAAACGGTAAATGTTTTTGTTGAGTCTTTCGGAACAAATAGCACTACTTCCTTTGGAATCCGGACAGTGTCTGCGGGAAAAACCTGCACCTGGAAACACTGCCGTGCATTTCTGCTGAACATCGTACGCGGAGCAGGTGTTCTGTAAAACTGGCCATTGTTCTCATACATATATACTTCATCCCAGGGTTTATACCAGTGAGCCGGCATGCTATCGCGAGTGAAGTTACAGTTCAACCCCACATTTTTGTTGGCACGCGAATCCGTAGTACACTGAGGTGCATAGGTGTCGCCCAGCGACCAAAGCCGCTCAACATGATCCCTGTTTCGCATTTGATTGGCATTGGGAATTGCCACCTGACTACCGGTGTTGTTGGAAAACCACTCAAAAACATACAGTCGTTTTACGTCTACTCCGCCCAGGTTTCGCCCGTATCGGGTTGTATCATTATTTGCATTAACTACTACAAAAGAGTCCTGAGTTTGATCAAAGTATACTTTATGACCTCTAAGGTTTAACACGTCTGAAAGGGCGTATTTGCCTTTCAGTTTGTCCATATTGGTTAGGGTATTGCGTTTATTCTCATATACGTAGACACTATCCAACTGAGTTACCGGGTGTGTTACCACCATGAATGATTCCTTATAAGCCAGTAGCACGGAATCTTCGTCCCATGGGTTCGGATCGTTGTGATAAAATTTCGAATGGTTTACCAGGTGAACCGTGTCGGTGATCGTACATTGGTACTTTTCTTTTTCAAGAACTCGATCGTCCGGTACTTCAATAATAGAAGATGGTCCAATAACGAAGTTGGTGTCAAAAGCTACAATAAAGCAGGGTCCTGACCATATTCGCAGAGAGGCCATATAGGGACCACCACCGTATCGGTGGCATGGCATCCATGACTTATCGTCTGTATTCATAGGACCAGACTCCGGATGTCCAAAGTTCCATAAGAACCGAGCACCAGGTATTGGCCCATCTTTTAATGAAAAGCATATTTCCGGTTCTCCGGTACAGGTTGAATCCTTATCCGAAACAATAATTGGATTTAGTTTAATGTTGGTGGCCGCCGATCGATAGGTGAATTTTTCGGAACAACCGTACTTCGATGTTACGGAAAGCGTTGCGTCAAAGGTTCCGTTGGTTCGATACCAATGTGTGATTAAACCATCGAGCGCTTTACCGGTCCAGTATTCTGTGTTTGTGATGGAGTCACCCCGAACGGTTGTTGAAGGACCATCGCCAAAGTCAAACACGAATTCGGCAACGTCTTTCAATCCGATATATCGGTCGGGATCAGATTTCCAATTCACATACGTATTATTAGTGATCGTTGCCATAGTCGAATCGCATTTCACCGGCGAATTACTGGAAATGCTGATTCCAAGTTTTGGGAAAACGCGAAACGCATCTTTAAGATAGTATTCGGTTACACACCCGTTGGCATCTTCAAGTTCTAGCTTTACGCCAAACCAGCCTCCTCTTGTGTCTTGAACGCGGTGGCAAATTGTGTCGCCTTGCTTTGGGTTTACATCGCAATAAATCCCACCATCGTCGGTAACCAGGCAACGTCGTACTATGGTACTTCCAGGTGCCGGGGTACTGTTGTCTACAAAGCAAAATTCGTTACCTTCAAAGCACTGCTGCTGACCGCTTATTAGTCTAAGGTCAGCAATTGGGCTGGGTTTGATGGTGATTGAAATTTCATTGGTACATTTTCCGGCCGGACCGGTTGCAACCAAGGTCACCTTGTAGACTCCAGCCTTATCAAAGACATAAACGGGGTCGCGGTCGTCTGATGTGCCGACCAGGGCATTTGCTGCATCCCTGAACTCCCACTCATAGTCAGAAAAACCAAGTGCATTTGCTTTAAATTGGATGCCTTCATCAACACATTCGTTTCCAATCTCGTACTCGGGGTTACAAGATTGCGCATTAATGGTACTGACGGGCCCTAACAAGAAAAGCAGGGGAATTACCAGGTACCACAATGGATTAGATCTGTTCTTTTTCATTTTCATTTATTTCTAATAATCCTATAATGGCCGCGGTGGGTAGTCCAACCGCAACACGATTACCTAAGCCTTCGTTCGGTTCTTTTTTTACCGAACCAGCCGTCCTGAAAGAGCATACCAATCCCCTTAACACTTGATTGTGTTTCAAAAAATCAGACCTCAGCCGTCGAAGTGATCCTGTTATTTGATCATTCGCATTTGAGTCAATGAAACTTTAGTATTTGGTGATTCCGCCAATCACCGGAGATACTCGGTCCTCTAACATGTCTAACCGATCAACGTTGTAGCTTTCCGTAATCCCGGCTGGGATATCTACCCTTTTTCGTTGATCCAAATGGATATTTTTATATCCACTAAATCGATACACACCCTCTCAAAAGTCCGTCAGAGGTTTTCAGCTACTTCGGCAGGCATCTGAAACCTTACCTTCGCTGTGTTTTGTCTGTTAGATGTCGGATTCAAACAAGAGGTTGCCTGAATCACTCATTTTTTTGAATTTTTTTCGATCCGTACTTATTCGTTAAGTACTTAGACAGGTTATCTGCATAGAAACTGATGCTTTCGATTGGCTCAATCATTTCCACCCGATTGGCCCCTTCTAAAAGTCGTTTGAAGCGAATAGCAGCCATGCCTTCATCCATATTAACCGTAAAGCTGCCGTAAAACATATGGTGATTGATGTATAACACCTCTTCCATAAAGGCAAACCGCTCTTCCTTTGATTCGGGAAGGTAGCAAACCGGGGCCACCACCTGAAAAATAGCAGTGGGTTCTTCCTCCTTAAAGTATTCCCATTGGTTGTGTTCCATGGGTTGCCACACGTCGATGTAGACTTCAATATCCTCGCGTTCCAATATCCATTGTCCAACGTCTTCACATCGCGTGGTTTCCGGATCTACACCAAGAGTTTGTATGGCATCTTCAACTACCTCGTAAAACGGCTTTAATTCCATGATGCAAAGATACGTCGAGCTTTGGGAAAGACTTCACAAATAGATGGTGCATTTACCCTAATGCTGGTTTGGATATTATTTCTATAAATTTGAATTGCTGCGTGAAACTCAACATATGACAACACCGAAATTCCATCACTTCTTTTATCGAGCATTGTGCCTGATGGCTGTTTTGCTTGTGTTTAGTGTTGCCCAAGGGCAGAATTCCCCACAAGCTCAAAAAGCCTATGCCAAGGCAGAAAAACTTTCAGCGAAAGGTAAATACACCGAAGTACCGGCATTATACCTAAAGGCAATTCAAGAAGAAAAGGCCCTGGGCGACAGTATGGATCGCTCGTTCATTGGTAAGATTTTTTATCAATACGCCCGCTTCTTTCTCTCTGAAGATTATTATGGCGTTGGAGCAGAGTTTTTCCTCTACTCGGCGTTGTACTATCAAATGGGGGGTGATACCGCAATGGCGCAGGATGCACTTCAGCAGGCCTCCTACTTTTCTGATTCCACTGCTAAATACCAAAGTCAATACTCGGCACCAACCGATTCATCCACAAAACGATATTATCGAATACCAATTCGATCTGTTCTTCGTGTATCGGGCGACACAACGTGGTTCACGATGAATCTTGGTAAACGGGATTCACTAAGTTTAGGATACGAAGGTTCGGTAGTGACCATTTACGATAAACGGAATCCAAAACGTGAGGTAGACCTTTTTGGGGAAGCGGTTCTCGAAGAAATAGACTTCGGGCGATCATCGTGGTATGTAGTCATTGATGAAGAATTCAAAGAGAAAAACATTCCACTACAAGAAGGCGACCTGTTATATCTCAAACTCCCTTCTGAGGCGTCTGAGGAAACCAACCTACTTAATGAATTGGCTGCTCTTGGAATATCTTTCAAGGATTTTAATGGAATCAGGATGTACGATTACTGGCTCGTACAAAACATGAATAAGTTAACATCGCAAAACGCCATGTTCGAGATTATGCGAGATGTGGTGATCGGAACCGCGAAAACACTTTACGACCCGGAGAATAATGAACAGGACAAACTTATGACGGGTGGTGCCTTCAAAGGCCTCAACATGTGGGAAGCCATGCTGGAAACAACTACTGAAGACGTGAAGGCCTTCCTTCGTTTTGTAAAAGACTACCCAGGCAAGTACATGGGTCGTAACTTCCGAATTGATGAAACCTACGCAACCTGGATCATCAACAATACGCCCACCTCGGATAGTGAGAACGAACTCATTTTAAAGGACTACAAGGCAACGAGCACGCGAGACGACCTAGACAACTGGATTCAAGTTCGGGGACGTTACCTGGATGTTGCAGAGTTTGATTACCAGGTAATCTACGATTCGATTTATGGTCTGGCCAACGACGAACAATACGAAACCGCCCACAACCTGACCGCAGACTGGTTACACGTAACCGAAGTCTTGTCGCTTGACAGTTTACAGTTGGAGTTTGCCGTTGTTAAGTCGCAGGTTTATGCGGCTGAAAAAAAACATGAAAAAGCCATTGCAGGCTTTAAAAAAGTGCTTGAGACCAATCCAGACCACCTTTCCGCACATTGGTTTCTGGGGAATTCCTACCTGGACAATGAAGAGTTTACCAAAGCCCTGAAGGAGTATGAGTATATCATGGAAAATGCCGACTGGTATGCCGGTGGTTTTGGAAGCTATGGTTGGACCTTATTAAAGATGGCCCGAAATCAAAAGTCCATGGAATACCTGAAGAAGGCGTACACCATGGACAGTACTGAAGCCACCTACATTATGAATTATGCTCATGGCTGCCTGATTATGGGACAGGACCAGGAAGCCAGAAGACTATATAACCGACTTCTTGACAACATAGAATCCGAAGCTGTTTTCACGGAGGGACTCATTGCCGACTTTGACTTTTTTATTGATAATGGAAGGTCCTCCGGAAAGTTCAACATTGAAAAATCCCACATGTTACGCGAATGGGAAAAACACTTCCAATACAAGGTAAAGGGTAATGAAGTGTTTGAGAAAGGAAAGGCTCTTGAAGAAAAGAATCAACATGCCAAAGCAGCTAGCCTATTTGATGAAGCTGTGGCCTTCGAAAAACAAGGTTTGTTCGTTCGACACCGGCTTCTTCGCAACTATCACCGGTGGGCCGCATATAACTACTACAAAAGTTCAAATCACGAGGCGGCACTCGATCGTTATACCCAAGCCTGGAACATCAATCGGGAACACATCAACGACGTGGAATTGGAAATAGGCGACCTCCAGGCGATTAGCAACGAATACAGTTGGCTCGACAACGATCTTAGGCAAGAAATGTTCCGTAAGATGCAATATGCAGCACAGCGCAAGTATCAAAACCAGGAACGAAGCAACGACCTTTACATGGTAAGCATAGGCGCTAACGGAACGGAGGGGTATGCATTAGCCGAACGCGATGCTATTCAAATCTCCGATATCGTAAAAAGCAAGTCGAGTTTGGTGTTCGACAACACATATGTCAGTACCTTCACACAATCAGAAAGTTCTGTTGATACAATAAAAAAATCAATTGAATGGGTAGTGGCTCATTCAAAACCTGGCGACTGCTTTGTTTTTTATTTCAGTGGCTACACTCATTCCGATCAAATCCTAATTAACAATGACACCATAAGTAACAAGGAAATTTTGGCCTGGATCTCATCTATGTCAGCCACAAAAAAGATTATTCTAATCGACGCTGCTAATGAAAGCCTTGTGTCGGATTATCTCCAGTCGAAAGAAGAACATGATGACGGTTTTACGAGTGAGAGTGTGGTATTTCTAATTTCCGACGGGCGTATAGAAATGCCAGAAGCAGATGGTGGGTTATTTACATCTTACCTTATCGACGGAATTAATGGCAGGGCGTCAACCTTATGGAAAAAGGACGTTGTAAAAGATGCTCAGCACGAGAAGCAAATCGCCTATGTCACTTCAAAAAGTCTTGAGGGTTATATGTATGGCCACATGAGCACGGGCAATCTGCAATTTGAGTTAAAAAGTTATAGCTCGGGTGTAGATTTTCCTCTCACCTTTACGAATGCAGGAGGTTTTAACGTTGATACGGTTCCTCCCATGATTTACATCCCAAACGTGGTTACATCTGATGGCAAGCGAGGCGGACGAACCAAAATCGTAACCATCTCCCG